>JALGVA010000016.1 GCA_029820295.1 Candidatus Zipacnadia bacterium | reverse complement strand
TACGCCCGCGCGGGCATCGTGGCCATCGCCGCGGACAATCCCGGCGTGGGCGAGCTATGCGGCGACGTGCAGCCCCATCGCGGAGTCCCGCCCATGAACCTGTTGTGGCTGGGGCGCAACTTCGAGGGTCTGACCACGCACCACAAGCTGCCGATGCTCGAGTGGGCGCGCAGCCGGCCGTGGATCGACCCCGAGCGCATCGCCGTCAGCGGGCACTCGCTGGGCGCCAAGCCCGCGCTGAACATGATGGTGCTCGACGACGGCATCCGCGCGCTGGTGTTCAACGACTTCACCTGCGACTTCCGCGAGCGCGCCATCGCCATGAACCTGGAGCTGATCGCGCCCTGGCAGTACATCCCCGATTTCTGCCTGTACTTCGACTCGCCCGATCTGCTGGCGGCATGCGCGCCGCGGAACGTGCTCATCACCGAGGGCGGCCGCACCGTGCACATCGAGCGCATACGCCGGGCGTGGGAGATGCTCGGGGCCGCCGACAACTTCGAGGTGCACTACTACCCGCGCTTCGCCGACCCAGCCGACCGACCGCACGAGGGCGAGCCGATGCCCGAGGGCATCTCAATGGAGGAGTACTTCGAGTACGCGAACATCGACGTGGTGAACCACGCCTTCAAGCACGAGGTCGCGGTGCCGTGGCTGGCGCAGGTGCTGGCGGCAGGCCGATAGCAGCGGAGCTGCCCGGGTGTGCTGGCCTCACCCCCTCCGGCTCCTGCGGAGCCTCCTCCCCCTCTCCTTGGCGGTGTCCCGTGCGCAAGCCCCCTCCTGCCTGTCCCGCCCCCGGGCGGGACCAAGGAGGGGGTGGCCCGATCCCGCTCAACAGCGGGATCGGGACGGGGGAGGAGGTCGTTGCCGTTCCCTTGCGCACACCCGCACGTAGGCCTCACATCAGCCCCCCCAGGTCCGCCACGAACACATCGCGTGTGCCATCCGGGCAGGCGTTGAAGGCGGCGTGGCGGCGGTCGGGCCCCCACGCCGGGTGCGGATCGACGCGCAGCACCTTGACGTCGCCCTCGTAGTCGGGCCTGCTGCGGATGCGCGCCACGCGCGTCTCCTCGCCCGCCTCAAGGTCGAGCAGCCGCAGCGGCGTCGTCCCGTCCTCCCACGCCAGCGGCCCGTGCGCGTACACGTCGGTGAGCACGTACCGGCCGTCGGGGTGCAGCGACGGGTGCCCGGAGCCCTCCAGGTCGGGATGCATCAGCCGCAGGTCCGCGCCGTCCCAGCGCGCCTGAACCAGCCGCATGTTCTCCCCGTCCAGCTTCAGGTTCATCATCACATGGTCGCCGTCGGGCGTCCAATTGGGGTGATGGCCGCCGCGCGCCCACACATCCCACGGGATCGCGCAGCGGATCTCCGACCCGTCCGAGCGCATGGTGATGACCGCGTTCCTGCGCGAGATCCACTCCGTCGAGCCCTCCGGCACCCAGCGCACCACGAACATCAGCCGCGTGCCCTGCGGGTTCCACTTCACGTGGAAGCCGTAGAGCGCCCCGCCGGCGTAGTCCTCCGGGTCGAGCGCGGTGTCGAGGATGTCCGCGAACGAGGCCACCAGCATGGCCTGCCCGGTCGCCACGTCGGTCACGTACAGGCCGTCGTCGTCGGGCGCGCCGTGGTTGACCGGAATGTGCTCGTCGGGGGCGATGACGCCGTAGCCGCGCTGCGTGCGGCGCGTGCGGCGCAGGCACGGCGCGGCCAGCTTCGTGCCGTCGGGTGAGACCATGTAGAGTTCGCCCTTGATCTCGCGGCGCCTACCCGACAGCGGGTCCATGCACACGCTGAAGGGCAGCCAGCGATCCACGTGCATGTCGATGAACCACAGCTCGCGGTCGCTCGCGCCCCACTGTACCTGCGCCCCGAGCTGCGTGTCCCAGCCGTGGGTGGCCGCCACGACGTCATGCTCGCCGGTCTCCAGATCGATTACCACCACCTCGGCGGGCTCACCCGCGACCGGCATGCGCTCCTCGGCGGGCAGGCGCGTGAGCCCGACGTAGCGGCCCGACGGGCTGATGGGCGAGGTGTCGAAGAAGCGGTGGAAGCAGCGGTCGATACCGGCGGTGACGCGCCAGATCGGCGCGGCGGGCTCGAACTGATCGTAGCGCGGGAAGTTCGCGTCCAGGTCGATGGCCATGGTGTCGCCTCTTCGGCATGGGGATTCGCCCGCCGGGGCGCTCGAAGCGTCAGTCATAGCGCATCCCGCCGGCCTCGAGCGCGTTGGCGTCGATGAACTGCAGCGAATACAGCCGGCAGTTGCGGCCCGTGATGCGCAGGCGCACGGTGCGGCCCACCAGCGCGCCCAGGTCCACCAGCGAGGGCTCGCGCAGGTACGCCACGCGGCGGACGGAGTTGCCGCACATCGGACCGCTGGCCTCGCCCGAGTAGCCTTCGATGCCGCGCCCGTCCTCGTCGAGGAACTCGATCATCACGTGGCCGCCGGCGCTGCCGTCGAAGTTGAGCAGCAGACGGTCGGCGGGCATCACGAAGGGCTTCGTGACGATCTCGCCGCCATCGCTACCGGCCTCCTGCGACACAAAGCCGTCGAGCCGGATGCGCGCGCGCCCGATGGCGCCGAAGCGCGGCGGGTAGGGCTTGTGGTGGCTGGAGTGATCGAGGTCGAAGCCGGCGTAGTAGAGGAGGGTCTCGTCGCCCGCGGGCACCATGCCCTGGGCCATGTAGATGCGCTCGGAGTCCCAGGCGCCGCCGACGCCCAGGCGCACGAAGGTGTCGGGCAGCAGTGTCCAGTCAATGCCGTCGCGGCTGGTGGCGACCCGCACGTCGAGCTTGTTGGCGATGCCGTAGTGGTAGAAGGCGCTGGGCAGCATGATGTAGTTGGGCGTGCCCGGCCAGTGCAGCACGATGGGGTTGTAGAGATCCATCCAGCCGCGGTGGTGCTCCATGTCGGTGCCCGCCGGGGCGGGATCGAGCACCTTCTCGGGCACGGGGAAGCCGGTGAAGTCCTCGCTCTCGGTGCGGCCCACGCAGCGGTGGTGGAACTGCCCGCTGACGGTCAGGTCCTCGACGGTGAAGCCCTCGTCCCAGCGCACGTAGGCCACGTACCTGCCGATGCGCTCGTCGCGGAAGGCGACGTTCTGGGTGTCGGTGTACCAGGGGATGATGTTGGCGGCCGGGTAGACGGTCCAGCGGATGCCGTCGGCGGAGTACGCCCCGCGGATGCCGCGGTACCTGCCGCCGCCGAGCAGGTTGCCGTCGAAGATGAGTTTGTAGCGCTCCTCGGGGGGCGCGACCGGGTCGATGAAGACGGTGCCGTGGTACTCCGAGGGCGGCCGCACCTCGAAGACGATGTTGTTGGCGGCGCTGCCCTCGTACTCAATGAGGCCCAGGCTGGGGCGCTCGAAGTTGACGCCGTCGGTCGAGGTCGCCAGGCACAGTCGCGCGTGCTCATCCTCACCATAAGCGCAGTAGTAGAGCTTGATGACGCCGTCATCCTCGAAGACGGTGTTGTGCCACCACACGCGCGCCTGTTCCCAGGGCATCTCCGAGCGCAGCACCGGCTGGGGGTCGCGGACGGCCTCGTGCACGGTGGTCGCGAAGCCGCGCTTGCGCTCAAAGAGCGTGTCGTCGAAGAGCAGCCACTTGTCGGTCCCGATCTCCATGCCCGGCCTCCACACGGCGCGGCTTCACTTCTCGGGCGGCCCTGCTACCATTACTATGCCCCAATGGGGCGGCCCACACCTGCCGATGTGCATAGCTTATCGGCAGGAAGACCGCCGTCTCCCACGAACTGCGCGGTGGGGGGCCGCCCGGCAACCATGGGAAGGGTGAGAGCGCATGAAGGTCGGCGGCCGCGACATCGACATCCGGAACCGTGCCAAGGTGTTCTTCCCCGACGCCGGGCTGACCAAGGGCGACCTGATCGAGTACTACGTGCGCATCGCCGAGGTGATGATCCCGCACATCCGGCACTACCCGGTGAGCATGCTGCGCTACCCCGACGGGTTGCAGGGGCAGGGCTTCTACCACAAGGACACGCCGGACTTCTACCCCGAGTGGATCAGGCGCGTGACCGTGCCCAAGCGCGAGGGCGGGACGCTGGAGGCGCCGGTCATCGACAGCGCCGCGGGCCTCGTCTACATCGCCAACCAGGCGTGCATCACGCCGCACCTGTGGCTGTCGCGCGCCGATGACCTCGAGCGACCCGACCGGATGATCTTCGACCTCGATCCGCCCGAGGACCGCGGCGACTTCGCGGTCGTGCGGCGGGCGGCACAGGACCTGCGCGAGGCGCTTGAGGAGATCGGCCTGAGTCCATGGGTGATGACCACCGGCTCGAAGGGCCTGCACGTAGTGGCGCCGTTGCGCCGCGAGCACGGCTTTGACACGGTGCGCAAGTTCGCGCACGACCTTGCGGAGGCGCTGGTCGCGCGCAAGCCCGATACCTACACGATCGAACAGCGCAAGAACAAGCGCGCAGGGCGGCTGTTCCTCGACGTGCTGCGCAACTCCTACGGGGCCACCGCGGTGGCTCCCTACGCGGTGCGCGCGCGCCCGGGGGCGCCGGTAGCCACGCCGCTGGACTGGCACGAGCTGGGGGACGGCGACCTCGGCCCGCGGAACTGGACCATCGAGAACCTGTTCCGGCGTCTGGGACAGAAGCGCGATCCGTGGTGGGCCATGATGCGTCACGCCCACTCGCTCGACAAGCCACGCGCGAAGCTCGACGCGATGCTGGCGGAGCTGGACTGACCGGCAGCGGCCACGCCTCCGAGCAGGCCGCCGCCGTCCGCGTGGTGAATGCCTCGCTGGATCAACAGCGACGCGCCTGTGGGTGGCGACCATGCCCGAGCGAGAGCCCGAGTCCGACGACGCGGTGCGGCGCCTGTGGGACGGCAACGCGGAGGTGTGGGCGCGCCACGTGCGCGCGACCGGCGTGGACCTCTCCACGCGCATGATCGAGCGGGCGCGCGCAGAGGAGAAGCGCGCGCCGCCGGGTGTGCGCTGCGAGGTCGCATCGGTCACCGATATGCCGATGCTGGACGACGACAGCTTCGACGCCGTGGTCTCCATGATGGCGCCGATGGACTGGCTCGACTATGAGGGCGGGCTGTGGGAGCTTCACCTGGCTCTGCGCGGCAGGAGTCGGGAGCAACCGGACGCCGACGCGTGACATTCAGTCCTGAGGAGGGCCCCATGCGCTTCACCTGGCGACGGCAGTACACCGGACCGGTCGGCTTGGTAGCGTTCGACTGGGCGGGCACCATCGTGGACTTCGGCTGCCGCGCGCCGGCGATGGCCTTCGTCGAGCTGTTCGCGCGCGAGGAGGTCGCCGTCACCATCGAGCAGGCGCGCGGGCCCATGGGGATCGGCAAGCGCGAGCACATCCAGGCGCTGCTGGCCATGCCCGAGATCGCGGCCGCGTGGCAGGAGCGTCACGGCGCCCCCGCGACCGTCACTGACGTGGATCGCCTCTACGAGGCCTTCGCGCCGATCCAGGTGCACGCGGCGCTCGACCACGCCCGCCTGATCCCGGGCGTGCTCGAGGTGCAGGAGTGGCTGCGCGCGCGCGACGTGAGCATCGCCACCAACTCGGGCTACTTCCAGGCGGTGATGGACGCGCTGGTGCCGGCGGCGCGCGAGCAGGGTTTCGAGGCAGACTCGAACGTGTGCGCCACCGACGTCTCCGAGGCGCGGCCCGCGCCGTGGATGTTGGTGGTCAACATGCTCGAGACCGGCGTCTACCCGGCGGCGGCGGTGGTCAAGGTCGGCGACACCGTGCCGGACATCGAAGAGGCGCTCAACGCCGGCGCCTGGGCGGTGGCGGTGATCGAGTCGGGCAACGAGCTGGGCCTGGGCGCGGAGGAGCTGGCGGCGACGCCCCGCCCGGCGCTGGCCGCGCGCATCGACGCCGCACACGACAAGCTGGCCCGCGCGGGCGCGCACTTCGTCATCCCGACCATCGCCGACCTGCCCGCGGTCATCGAGCAGATCGACGAGCGGCTGGCGCACGGCGAGCGCCCGTAGCAGGCCGGGGCCGGTGAGCAACCCGCAGGCGTGGGATGAGGACCTGCACGTCAAGGGGGCGGCGTGGGCGCCGGATGGACGCGTGGCCCTGCTTACCTGGTACGAGACTATGCAGGCGCCGTCGGTCTGGCTGCAGCTCTGCGACGGGACGGGCAACGAGATCGGCCGCACCGCGGTCGATGCCGACCCCAACTGGTGGTGCGGGCGCTGGATCGAGCTGCCCGCCGACGCCGCCGCCCCGCAGTGATGCGGATGTCCCGCGCAGGCATGTCGTTGATCGCCTCGCTCGTGACGATGGCTCTGCCGGAGGCGCTCATGGCTCAGGAAGTGGACTGGGTGCGGGTGACGGAGCATGCGCAGTGGGCGCCGCGCGATTCGTGCGGCGAGGTGGTCCACGACGGGCGCATGTGGCTGCTGGGCGGGTGGTTCAGTTCGAACATCATCGGCCCGCGCGATGTGTGGGCCTCCGCCGACGGCATCGACTGGGAGCTGATGACCGAGAAGGCCGGCTGGAGGGCCGGCGACCTCCCCACCACCGTGGTCCACGACGGCCGCATGTGGCTCATGGGCGGGTGGTACGCGGGGCGGCTGGAGGAGGGCGGAGCCAGCAACGAGGTCTGGTCATCCGCCGATGGCGCCACCTGGGAGTGCGCTGCGCCGAGTGCCGGCTGGAGTCCGCGCTGCGGCGCCGCGGGCGCGGTCTTCGACGGGAAGATGTGGCTCCTCGGCGGCACCCAGCAGTACTTCTTCGGCGACGACGGCGACCTGCGTAGCGACGTCTGGCACTCGGCGGACGGGGTCAGGTGGACGCAGGCGACCGCGCGCGCCCCGTGGTCGCCGCGCGCCTACCACGCCGCGCTGGCGTTCGACGGCAGGCTATGGGTGCTCGGCGGCGGGAACTACCTGCCCGAGTACCACGGCTGCAACGATGTCTGGAGTTCGCCCGACGGGGTCAACTGGACGCTGGTGACCGAGCACGCGCCGTGGCCGCCGCGCATCTGGTTCTCGGCGGTGGTCTACCGCGGCTGCATGTGGCTGCTGGGCGGGTGGTCGAACAACCCCTCGCGCAACTGGAACGATGTCTGGTATTCGGCCGACGGCGAGACCTGGCACGAGCTGAAGACCCCGACCATCTGGGCAGAGCGCCATGAGCACTCGGCCTACGTCTTCGATGACCGGCTGTGGGTGGTCGGAGGCAATGAATGGCCGCTGGTCAATGACGTGTGGTACCTGGCACTGCCGCAGGAGTGGTCGGCGGATCGCTGAGCGGGAGAGCCGGCGAGCGCAGTGGCGTCATCCGCGGCCTCGTCCCCGCGCCGCCTGAGATCAGCTCTGCGCTACGAACCTGGCGAAGCACTCGACCATCATGCAGATGGCGGTGGAGCCGGGATCGGGCTGGCCGATGCTCTTCTCCTTGAGCCAGCCGCCACGCCCGTGCCGGGCCTCCATCTGCTTCGTCAACTCCAGCGCCTCCACGCACGCCTCATGGGCCCGCCGCGCCGCGTCCGGCAGGCTGCTGCCCGCGCCCACCTCGCCCTTGAGCGCCTCGGCCATGGGCAGCAGCACGTCGAGGATGGTCTTCTCGCCGGGCTTCGCGCCGCCGCGCGCGCTCACGTCCGACGCCGCCGCCTCGAGCATCGGCGGCAGGTCCGCCAGCGTGATCTCCTCCTGATCGCGCACGGTTTTCCCCGCGCCCATCAGCGCGGTGGCGAAGATCGCGCCGAAGGTCGAGGCCGCCTCGCGGTTGAAGCTCATGCCGCTGCGCGCGAGGATGGTCCCGGGCGTCTCGCCCTCGAGGTCGGCGAGGCCGTCGCCGATGGCCTTCATGCCGATCGACACGGTGATGCCCAGGTCGCCGTCGCCCATGCGGGCGTCGAGGTCGCGCAGCTCGTCCCTGTGCCCGGGCATCTCCTCAGCGAGCATGCGCAGGAAGGCGATGATGTCGGCGCCCGTCAGCTTCTCCATCAGCGGTGTACCTCCGGCTACCGGCCGCGGGCTTCCGGTGGCCCGCGGTCTGCGCTCAGCGCGGCCATTGTGGCAGGAAGGGCGAGTAGGCGGGCGCATCCAGCAGGCGCTTGAGGTCGCCCTCGAGCTTCAGCAGGCTCACCGATGCCCCGGCCATCTCCATCGACGTCGCATACTCGCCCACGAAGGCCCGGTGCACGCTGATCCCGGCTTCGTCGAGGATGACCTTCGTGCGGCGATACATCAGGAACAGCTCCTCAGGCGGTGTGGCCCCGAGGCCGTTGACCAGCACCGCGACCTCGTCGCCCGACGCGAAGGGCAGGTCGCCGAGCACGTTCTCCATGATCTCGTCCACGACGTCGTCCACGGGCATGATGTGCGTGCGGCGCAGGCCGGGCTCACCGTGGATGCCCATGCCCAGCTCCATCTCGTCCTCGCCGAGCGTGAAAGTCGGCTCGCCGGCGGCCGGGATGGTGCACGGGGTGAGCGCCACACCCATGGAGCGCGTGTTGACCGCCGCGTGTTCGGCGGCGGCGGCGACTGCCGCGAGGTCGGCGCCCTCTTCGGCGTGCGCCCCGGCGATCTTGTAGGCGAAGAACAGGCCGGCGACCGCGCGCCGGCGGTCCATCTCCGCGACCGGCGCGGAGACCACGTCGTCGCGCGCGAGCACGGTGGTGACCTCGATGTCCTCCATCTCGGCCATCTCCGCAGCCATGCCGAAGTTCATCACGTCACCCGAGTAGTTGCCGTACAGGTGCAGCACGCCCGCGCCGCCGTGCGCGGCCCTGGTGGCGGCGAGCATGTCGTCGGGCGAGGGCGACGAGAATACGTTGCCGATGGAGACCGCGTCGAGCAGCCCCGGGCCCACGTAGCCCAGGAAGACCGGGATGTGCCCGGAGCCGCCGCCGGTGACGATGGCGACCTTGCCCTCGACGGGGCCGTCGGCGCGCATCAGCGCCCGCTCCGAGCCCTCGCAGCGCTTGAGGTGGTCGGGCCGGGCGAGCAGGATGCCCTCGATGGTCTCGTCCACGAACGCCATCGGGTCGTTGATGAGCTTCTTCATCGGCGGCCCCGCCTCCTGTCAGTCATCGGGTTCTCGCCGAGCAGCATTCGCGATGCGCCGCCATCGACCTCCTGCGCGTGCAGGAGACCGCATCGGCCGAGGCGAATCGCTTGGCGACGGCCATCAGTTGGCGAGGAGGTCGGGAACATGCGAACGGTTGCGGTGCTGCTCCTGCTCTCGTCAGCGATGGTAGTGTACGCACTGACCCCGGACGAGCGCATCGACATCCTCTGGGAACGCGCCTCGTTACAGATTGACTACGAGAAGTACGAGGACGCCATCGCCTCGGGACAGCTCGCCACGCGCATCGATCCGCACAGCCCGTCCGCGTGGGCTCTGCTGGCCTGGGCGCAGTGGATGAGCCCGGACGGCCTGGAGCCCCTTGCATACGCCGCCGCAGAGCACGCGCTGCAGCTTGACCCCGACTCGGCGCCGGCGCACTACGCGCTGGGCCTGATCATCCCTTACGTGACCGACCCGCCCGACTTCACCACGGCGGTCGCGGAGCTTCAGGAGGCCGTGCGCCTCGACCCGATGCTCGCGCGCGCGTGGTCGGCGCTGGGCCTGACGCTGGTGGACAGCGGCGACCCGGAGGCCGCCATCGAGCCGCTGCGCCGCGCCACCGAGGCTGACCCGGGCTACTACGAGTGGCACCTGAACCTTGGAGTCGGCCTGTCGGACGCGTGGCGGCTGGAGGACGCCGTCGCCGCCAACCGCCGCGCTGCTGAGCTGGCGTTCTCCCCCTTCGGCGAGCAGCTCGCGCGCAACAATCTCGCCTGGATAATCTGCCTGCTCACGCCCGATGACGAGGGCCTGCGGGACGAGGCGCTCGACAACGCCCGCCGCGCGGTGGAGCTTATGCCGGATGACGCGATCAACCTCGACACGCTGGGCTGCGCGGAGCTGCTGTTCGGCACACCGGAGGCCGCCGAGGCTGCCCTGCGCACGGCCATCGGCAACGGCAACGACAGCTACCCGGCGCTGGCCCATGCCCTGGTGCTGCAGGGGCGCGAGGCCGAGGCACGTGAGGTCCTACACGGCGCGTCCGCGCTGCTTACGCCGGCGGCGGTGGAACTCGAGCACGCCTACTTCGCAGCGCTGGCGTGGCAGGCGCTGGGGGAGGACGAGATCGCCCGGCGCATCGCCCGGCACATGGTCGCGACCTGGCCGGAGGCGCCATGGACGCAACAGATGGCGGCGTGCCTGGCGGAGCAGTGATGGAGGACGGCGTCGGGGCATCGTGATGCGGGGGCCGGTCAGGCGACCGGCCCTCTCCGGACGGCAACGACGCCGAGCGTGGGCGCCCCCCGAACGACGCGATGCCACATGCCATGGAGAGGAGCCGCCCCGCGTGCGCGACACACCAACGTCGTGCGCCGTTGGGGAGGGGCCGCTCGTGTGCCAGCGCGAGCGGCGCGACGTGCGCCAGCACGTCGCAGACGCCTGACCGGCCCCATCGTGCCGCCGTTGCCGTTCGCCTGCGCCGCACCGCTCACGCCACGCCCATGACGTGGATGAGGCCGAGGGCCGCCGCCGCCAGCACGATCGCCCCGATGAAGCCCACCACCAACGGCTTGCCGCCGATGCCCCTGAAGGCGCTGAGGCGCGTGTTGAGGCCGATGCCGGCCATGCCCAGCAGGATGAGGAACTTACCCCACGAGGTGAACGAGCCGATCGCCACCTCGGTGAAGAAGCCGTAGCTGCGCAGCGCCACCATCACGAAGTAGCCGAACAGGAACCACGGCAGGCCGCGCGTCCAGTTGACCTGCTTCGCCGCCTCCTCCTCGCCCTCGACTTCGCAGCGCCTGCGGCCGCAGCAGCCGTACCACAGCGCCAGCACGAGCGCCAGCGGCCCGATGAAGGTGTTGCGCACAAGCTTGACCGCGGTGGCGATGTCGCCCGCGTGCTCGGAGAAGATGAAGCCCGCGCCTACGGCCTGCGGCGTGGACTGCACCGCGGTCCCGGCGAACAGGCCGAAGACGGTGTCCGCGCCGGGCGCCACGAGCCTGAAGACCTCGGGGTAGAGCAGCATCGCCACCACGCCCCACAGCGCGATGGTCCCGATGGCGTACGAGGTCTCCTCCTCCTTCGCCTCGATCAGCGGCGCGGTCACCGCGATGGCCGAGCCGCCACAGATGGTCGTTCCCACCGACAGCAGCAGCGACAGCCGCCGGCTCAGCCCGAAGGCCTTGCCCAGGAAGTAGATGCCCCAGAAGCCCACCACCATGGTCCCGAGGATCACCGCGAGCATCGCCCCCCCCTGGCTGAGTACGGTATTCACGTCCAGGCCCGCGCCGATCAGCACGATGCCCACGATCAGCGGTGTCTCGAAGGCCTTGATGCCGGGCGCGGTCGAGGCGGGCAGGATGCCCCAGTTGCACAGGGCGATGCCGAGGATGACGGCGATGACCGCCGGCTCCAGCGGGTTGCCACCGCCGACCACAACCAGGCCCGAGACGAACGCCGAGATGATCGCGATCGCGAGCATGACCAGCCAGCCGGGCAGGAACTCCTGATTCATCTTCACGTCGGCGCATCTCCTCGCATACGAGTGAGCACGACTGAAGCGCCATCGTAGCACTCTGAGAGCACGGGGGGCAAGGTGCTGCGGCGGAACGCGCTCCGCCCCCCTTCGGCTCCTTCGGAGCCTCCTCCCCTTTGTATGATGGGAGCGGGTATCTGATGGAGGTGCAGTGGGGGGAGTTGTGGCAGCTGCTTGGATAGAGCGAAGTGGCCCGAGCGAAGCTCGGGGCGGGTGAGAAGGCCGTTGGCCCGCCCCGCGCGAACGTGCCCGCCGCAGGGCAGCCTACACGGGTGGTGATGGCGATGGCGCAGCAGCCGCGTGGTTACTCGATCCCACTGATCGACCTCAATGACGAGACGCAGCGCCAGGTGACCGTTGATCGCGAGCCGGGGCAGTACCTCGGGCACCCGACCACGGTGCTGCTCGAGGACGGGCGCACCATGTACTGCGTCTATCCCAAGGCTCACGGGCGCGGCGCGCTGGTGCTCAAGCGCAGCGATGACGCCGGCCTCACCTGGAGCGAGCG
The DNA here is from genome assembly GCA_029820295.1 of Candidatus Zipacnadia bacterium. Taxonomy (GTDB): domain Bacteria; phylum Armatimonadota; class Zipacnadia; order Zipacnadales; family UBA5352; genus JALGVA01. The sequence goes on along the minus strand of JALGVA010000016.1, from coordinate 38,606 downwards.
CCTGCCGGTGCCCGAGAACTGGGCGAGCTCGCTCGAGGTGCCGACCATCTACCGCGTGATCGATGCGCAGGGCGTGCGCCGCCTCATCATCTTCTCCGGGCTCTACCCCGTGCGCATGGCGGTCTCCGAGGATGATGGCGTCACCTGGACGCCGCTCGAGCCCATCGGCGACTTCGGTGGCGTGGTGGCGATGGCCGACTGCATGCGCCTCAAGGACGGCCGCTACATGGCGACCTTCCACGACGACGGCCGCTTCCTGCACAACGAGGGCGAGCGCCGCAACGCCATCGTCTACCGCATCCTGTCCGAGGATGGCGGCCTGACCTGGAGCGACCCGGAGCCGCTGGTGACGCACCCGGAGGCCTTTCTGTGCGAGCCGGGCCTGGTGCGCTCGCCCGACGGCGACACCATCGCCATGCTCATGCGCGAGAACAGCCGGCAGCTCAACTCGTTCGTCAGCTTCAGCACCGACGAGGGCGACACCTGGAGCGAGCCGGTCGAGCTGCCCGGCGCGCTCACCGGCGACCGCCATCAGGGCGTCTACGCACCCGACGGCCGGCTGGTGATCTCGGTGCGCGACATGTGCCATGACAGCCCGACCTGGGGCGACTGGGTGGCGTGGGTCGGGACCTGGGAGGACCTGGCCGAGGGGCGCGAGGGCCAGTACCGCGTGCGCCTCAAGGACAACACCAGGGGCGCCGACTGCGCCTACCCCGCGCTCGAGGTGCTGCCCGACGGCACCATCGTCGCCACCACCTACGGGCACTGGACCGAGGGCGAGGAGCCGTGGATCCTGAGCGTGCGCTTCACCGTCGATGAGCTGGATGAGAGTGCGAGAGCATGAGCGACCGTGTCGATAGCGAGTTCCGTGCGGCCGACTGGGATAGCTACAAGATGGCGACCCGCGATCCGTTCGTCGAGCTGGAGCCGGTGGACGCCGAGATCGCGCTGGTCGATGACGCGCTGGCGGCGCTCGTGGCGCGGGGCATTATCCCGCATGCGCGCTATGACCGCGGGCGCTTCATGACCCACCGCGAGGCGGTGCGCGCGGTCTTCGAGATCCCGTGGACCGCGATCACTCCGCGCCAGGAGCGCCTGATCTGGGCGCTGAGCGCCATCACGCAGCCGCGGCGGATGGTGGCGGCGGGCGTGTTCTGCGGCTTCACCTTCATCTGCAATGCCGGCGCCGCCGTCGGGCCGGGCGCGACCTACCAGGCCGAGGACCTGGTGGGGGTCGAGATCAAGGCCCAGGAGGCCCAGCGGGCCGAGCGCAACGTGCGGCTCATCGACCCGACGGGCGTGGCGCGTGTCATCGCCGAGGACGCGGTCCAGGTGGTCGCCGACTACCCGGCGCAGATCGACCTGCTCTACCTCGACGCCAACGGCGACCGCGGGCGCGGCAAGGGCATCTACCTCGAGATCCTCGAGGTCGCGTACGACCGCCTCACGCCGGGGGCGCTGGTGCTGGCGCACAACTCGGTCAACGCCGCCGAGAAGCTCGCCGACTACCTCGCCTTCGTGCGCGACTCCGCGCACATGAGCGCGAGCGTCAACGTGATCCTCGACCCGGAAGGGCTCGAGGTGTCCGTGCGGTGACCGGACGCGAGCGCTTCCGCCTGGCCCTGTCGCATCAACAGCCCTACCGCATCCCCCATGCCGACGGGCCGTGGGCGACTGCCGTGGAGCGCTGGTGCGACGAGGGCCTCCCCCGGAACATCAGCCCGCGCGACTATTTCGGCTTCGAGGAGCAACGCGTCGGCTCGGACGTGTCGCTGCGTCTGCCCGAGGAGACCGTCGAGGAAACCCCGCGCTACACCATCGTGCGCGACCGCAACGGCGCGCTCAAGCGCCTGTGGCGCCACGACACCTCGGTGCCCGAGTACCTCGACTTCGTGGTGCTAGCCGCGCCGACTGGGACGCGCTGCCCGCGCGCTCACGCGAGTTCGACGCCGAGCGGGTGGGCCCGGGCCTGATCGATACCGTGAACGCCATGCGTGCGAACGGGCGCGCCACGCAGTACTTCGCACACATCGGCTTCAACCAGGTCATCTACATGGTCGGCATGGAGACCATGCTGGTCGCCATGGAGCAGGAGCCGGCGTGGGCGCGCGAGATGCTCGACTTCACCGCCGAGATGATCGTGCGCGGCGCCCAGGAGATGATGGGTCAGGGGGCGGTCTTCGACGGCGCCTTCGTGGCCGACGACATGGGCACCAGCCGCGGTCCGCTGTTCAGCCCGGCCATGTACCGGGACCTCCTCCAGCCCGCCCACGCGCGCGTGCTCGTTCTTCGCCGAGCACGACCTGCCGGTGATCCTGCACTCATGCGGCAACGTGATGGCGCTGGTCCCCGACATCGTGGACGCGGGCTTCGCCTGCCTGCAGCCGATGGAGGTCGGGGCCGGGATGGACCTGCTCGGCCTGAAGCAGCGCTATGCCGGGCGGCTGGCGCTCATGGGCGGGCTGGATGCGCGCACGCTGGTGGACGTCGAGCTGATGCGCGCGGAGCTGTCCGCGAAGATCCCGGTGGCGATGGCGGGCGGGGGCTACATCATGCACTCCGACCACTCGATCCCCGACAACGTGCCCCTGGCCAACTTCGAGGAGTTCATCCACTACGGGCTGGAGCTGGGCACCTACGGGTAACGGCGGCGCATGGAGACCGCGTGGCGGTCCCAGAGAGGCGCTCTCCGTACGGCATCGATGGGGCGCCGTGTGCGGGTGAGGGCGCCTGCCGGCGGCACGGAAACCGGGGCATGAGCATGGACACGAGCAACTCGGGAGAGCCGCCACCGCTGTCGGGATCACGCCGGCACCAGGCAGTGGCTGCCGTTCCCGCTTATGGCTACGGCCGCTGGTGGCAAGCAACGACCTTGTAGCGGCTGTTCTCATAGACAACTGGAAGACCGGTTATGCGCCCGGTCTCGAAGACCACGTAATCAACACCATAGCGATCTGCGACAGCCAGCAGTGTCGCGTCGGAAAGGTGTCGCCACTGGCGATTCCCTGCTGCAGGATCCAGGATGCGTCCGCCACTAAGGTCACTCACCATGCCAAGTGCGTCCATTCTGGTGAGGAACTCCGCCAGGTAGCTCGCATCCCAATGGATGGCACTGCCATCCTTCAGGGTGACGAACACCGCACGCATTGCGAGTGGCCGGAACATCGCCGATTCGTCAGTCGGGGCGGCCGGGTTGACCATGAACACATCATCCCGGCGCGTATGCCGCCTCGCCCAACGCGCGACGTCGCGGATCTCCGGACTGGGGCCGAACTGGTGGAAGACCAACCCCTGTCCGCCCGGTCCGGCGGCTGTCAGCACGGCGAGCCCCAGCATTGCCAGACACAGGAGCGTGCGCATACGGGTGGGGTTGCCCCCTGCCAGCACTCGCCGATGAACTGATGGGACACCGGCCAACAGGACAACCAGCGGCGCAACCAGCAGGGGCGGGGCCAGCCCCCACATCAGGAGGACCCCAGCCATCCCGATCGCGGCCAGTAGCGACGTCCGCTCCCCTCCGCACTGCCTCTCATAGCGCAGCGCGAAGATGCTGAGGAGATAGACCAGGGCAATGACACAGAAGGTGTCTGCTCCTCGCATGGCGTGCAGTATGAGCGCTCTGGAGGGCGGCAGTGCATATGCCAATATGGCGGCGATGGCAACCCACAAGGCTGCGGCGCTTACTGCGGCCAGAACCAGGGCCTTGCGCCGTTCGTCGCTATCCGCGAAGGCGACAGCAAGAGCTACCCCCATGGCCAACAGCAGCCGAACATATCCCGTCGGGCTCGACGATAGAGGATAGAAATGTGGGGCCCCAATGTGGTGTAGCACACCCGCCCAGGCGCGCGCAGCATCCGCGTCCTTGAACTGCAGCGCAGAGGCGGTACTATGTGACCACATCAATGCCGGGGTCGTCAGAACAACCACCAGCAGCGCTCCGTACGCCCATCGGCGGTCCAGCCGTCGGCCAGCGACCTCAAACCCACCCCATATCAGGAAATAGAGGCCCACATGCACACCGTACACCTGGTTCGTGAGAAAGCCGAGGGCAAATGCGACAGCCCACAGGAAAGGCCGCTTCCGCACGGCCGCGGCGAACGCCAAGACAAACAGAACGATGGCCAACGACGTATGCTCCGCATAGCCCCGCGTTATGGTGCCCCACCCAACGAACGGCACGACGCCAAGACCGAAAGACACGGCTGCGACCCAGGGCGCCAACATTGAGCCGGGAACCAAGGCGCGTGCAAGTGCAGCGGCCGCTGCGACCGCCCCAACTGCAGTGAGCACGTAGATCGCGACCAGCAGCGCCTCGGTATCAATGAACTCCAGTCTGGCAACGGTCAACCAATAGAGGGAGCAATAGTTCCCAAGCGTCTGGACAAATGGATCCCTCGAGTACAGAGATGGGTCTCGCGTAACCTGAACGTATGGGATCTGCAGGGCGTGGTTGTTCGTCATGTAGGTCGAGGGGCGCAAGACGAAGACGCTCCCCAACACGATGAGCACACACAGGGGAGTCGCGAGGTCACGTGCGCGTGCCATCCAGGTTGTCACCGCCTCTGAGTCCCATCCCGTCCACCAGGCTCTCGGGCCGCAGACACCAACACACCGCGGGTGGCCGGTCCCGGGTTTCCGATCCAGTTCCCCACCCCTCAGCTTCCCGGTGAAGCTCTCGACATACGGATTCTCCCGGCGGATCGGGTGCCGGCAGGCTGTCCGGCATCGTGAAGATCGACTCGCCCCCGGCCGCCCCAGCCGGCAGCGCACCGCCATCGGGCGCCAGCGCGGCGAAGATGCGGGCCAGCACCAGCGGATCGCCGGGCAACCGGAGCACCGCGCTGAGCATCAGGCCGAAGCCCGGCGGCCAGTTGCCGTAGACATTCGGGTCGGGCCACAGCGGCCCCGAACTCTGGATGGGCACGCCGCGCAGTTCGAGAATGCCGTAGCGGTTGAAGGCGCTCGCTATCGTGAGGAAGTGCCCTGTGACCCAATCGTACTGCCAGCGCAGCGGCTGTCCCGCTGGCGCCAGCCGCATCGCCAGGTACGCTGCGAGAGCGAACAGCCGCAGGAGCGGGCCGTGCCGCTGCAGGAATGTCGAGGCGTAGCCGCCCGCCGCCCGCGGCGGCTCCCCCGTCTCCTGGACCATGTGTGATGCTCCCATGCGATCTGCGAACCGCCCCCGCCCGAACCATGAGCGCCCGCCGGCGGCGGGTCCGGGTACTACGCCGACGGCCAGCCCCAGGTGTTACCCAGGAACCCCTCGCACCAGAAGCACGGCTCGTAGTCGCGCTCGGTCACCCACTCCAGCGCCGCGACGACCTTATCCCTGATCTCGGGCTGGTAGTTGCTCAACTCCTCGCGGAAGTACTGCTCGTGGATGAGCAGCTCAACCAGCTCGCAGGTGTGCGCGCTTTGCTCCTGAGCGTCAAGAATCTTCGGCACGTCCTCCACCGAGTACGAGTTGACCACCTCGTCGCAGGACACGAAGATCATCCCGGTCACCGGATCGCGCCACGCGTCCCGCTCGAGCAGATGCTGGACCTGGGCGCGGTCGAGGTGGTAGCTGGTGCGCGGCGCGCCGTCGGGGTGGAAGCCCGGCAGCGCGATGAGCTTGCGGATGCCCCGCGCGTAGAGCGCCTCGACGCCCTCGCGCGTCGCCTCCGCCCAGTGCACGGTCGTGGTGTCTCCGGTGACCGCGGGCGTGGCGAAGCGATAGATCTCGTCCATCACCATCTCCCAGTCGCGCGCCAGGCGCCGGCCGGGGGCATTGCGGTAGATCCACGCCGGCTCGTTCTGCAGGGCATGGAAACTCAGGTGCAGCCACTCGGCGTTGGCGGCCCACTCGTCACGCCAGCGGTCGTGCATGTCGGCCAGGATGAAACCCGGGCACTGGTAGTAGATGTTGATGTGGATCTTCGCCCCGAAGCGCTCATGCATCTCCCGCCAGAAGGCCAGGTACCAGTGATCGAAGAGCGACTCGGGTGGCTCTGTGGCGAGGTCGCGCAGGAAGAGCACATTGTCGTCCACCGAGAACCGGTAGCGCTTGCGCGAGTGCCGGTCATAGAGCAGCGAAATGCTGTCCTCGCCCGAGGGCGCGGCTGCCGTGACGGTCGTGTCGTGCCGGCTGAGCAGCAGCCGCGCCGAGAAGCGCTCGCCGTCGCGTTCGGCGGGCTGCCCGGCGACGGTGACCTCCTCGCCGGCAGGCGCCCTGCCCTCGACGGTAATCCACAGCCCCTCGTCGGTCTCCTCACCATCATGGCGATTGAGCACATCCCCGTCCCATGGCGAGGTGATCTGCACCGGCTGCTGCGCGTACTTCGACATCCCGACCAGCTCCCGAGCGCGCATCTGATATGCGCCGCGCAGGTTCCGCGCGCGCCGTCGATGTCCTTCCACGGGCGTACGCGGTCGGGCCCGACTCGGCGGAGTCGGGCCCGGGTGGTCTGTGGCTCGCGCGGCCTACTACTGGAAGCGACGGGTGAGCCGGTCGGCCCGCTCCTCGGCATCTGCTCGCCAGTCGACCCATGGCAGCGCGGGGATGAGCCAGATCTCACGGTCGCGGGTGATGGCGAGGCGGTCGCCCGCGGGATTGAACACGGGGAAGCCGTCGGAGCGCTGGTCGGCGGTGACGGCGACCTGCTCGGAGCCGTCGGGGTTCATCAGGAAGATGTCGAAGTCGCCGTTGCGATTGCTGTGGAAGGCGATCTTCGTGCCATCGGGCGCCCAGTTCGGCGCCTCGTCGCGGAACGGTGAGGCGGCGGTGATGTTGGTGCCCGGGTCGGTGGGGTCGTAGGCGGCGTCGCCCAGGTTGCTGATGTCCTTGACCCAGATGTCGGTGTTGCCGGCGGCATCGGAGCTGTAGGCGAGCATGGTGCCGTCGGGCGAGATGACGCCCCAGTGCTCGGCGGCGGGCGTGTCGATGAGTGGCAGCATGCCCGAGCCGTCGGCGTTGATGATGAACAGGTCTGCCTCATTGTCGCCCCGGGTGCTGGTGTAGACGATGCGGTCGCCCGCGGGAGACCAGCTCGGCTCGGTGTCGGCGCCGGTGCCCGCGTCGCTGGTGACCGGAGTGATGCCGTCCCGGTCGCCGCGTTCGGGGTCGATCAGGTAGATGGCGGGCGTGAGTCCGCGCCGGGTGCTGATCGCGATCACGCTGCCGTCCGGGCTCACCGCGGGATGGCGGCCGCCCTCATCGTTGAAGTCGGCGTCGTTGTCCGAGGCGGTGAGCAGCACCAGGCCGCCACCCGTCTCGTTGAGGCTGTAGACGTAGAGCTGGCCGTTGCCGCCGAAGGAGGCGAAGACGACCTTGGCGTCCACCCCCCAGGAGGTGCGCTCGGAGACGTTCTGGTAGACCACGGTGGCGTCGCCGCTGCAGCCGATCAGTGCGGCCACCGCCAACGCGAGGAGCGCCACGAGCAGAGCACAGGCGTGCGACCGAGTCATCATGTCGGTATTCTCCCCTGGTGCGGGGGCTTCCCGCACAGCAGTCGTGGACACAGTATTGCCCGAGTCGGGGCGAGTCTTTGGACACGCCCGGCCCCGCGCGGTTTCTCCCACCTGAGGCCGATTATACCGGCGCCCCCGGCGCACGGTCAAGCGCACCCCGCTGCGCTACCGGCTCAGCGCGTAGACCAGCAGGTTCGCGCCCATGCGCAGCGCCTGCAGGCGCGTCTCCTCGGGATCGTTGTGCACCTCGGCGCTCTCCCAGCCGTCACCCAGGTCGGTATTGAACGAGTAGAACAACACCACCCGCCCCTCGTGCACGATGCCGTAGCCGTGTGGGGGCCCACCGTGGTGCTCGTGGATCTTGGGCAGCCCGCGGGGGAAGTCGAAGAGGCAGTGGTAGATCGGGTGCGTGAAGGGGAGCTCGATCAGCTCACGGCCCGGGAAGATCAGCGCCACCTCCCGGCGGAAGTGCTCGTCGAGGCCGTAGTTGTCATCGACGTGGAGGAAGCCGCCGCCGAGCATCCACTCGCGCAGGTTGCGCCGCTCCTCGGGGGTGAAGCTGATGCGCCCGTGGCCGGTGACGTGCACGAAGGCAAAGTCGCGCAACTCCGGGGAGGCGGGCTCCACGGTCACCTCGCGCTCGGGCAGGTCGAGCGCCGAGTGCTCGCGCACGAAGGCGAGCAGGTTGGGCAGCGAGGTGGGGTTGGCGTACCAGTCGCCGCCGCCGCCGTACTTGAGGCGACCGATCAGCTCCGCGCACGCCCCCGGCCGCGCGCCCGAGAGCGCGAGGAAGAGTGCCAGCAGGATGGTCGGCGCGCGCAGCTTCATGTCGGCCTTTCAGACGAGTCCGCGGTGGCGAAGTTCCGGCACGCGCCGCGCGTGCCGGTGCCGTGTTGTACGGCGGGGGTCGCCTGCAGGGCGACTGCCGTTGCCGTCGGACGGGCCGTTGCGAGCGCCATCAGGCGCGAGCAGTCGCCTGACCGGCCCGCCGTTCCCACGACCGCCCCGCCATCCCGCTCACCCTACGCCCCAGCGCCGGCGCAACAGCCAGTCCGCGCCCGCGATGGCCAGCAGCACCAGGAAGAACGAGAGCGTGCGCGCCGGGCGCAGCTCGACCGTGCGCTCCTCCACCACCGGCGCCAGTGGCAGCAGCTCCGCTATCTCGCCTGCACGCTCGAGGGGCAGGCAGCGCCCGCCGGTCGCCGCCGCAATCGCCTCAAGCACCTCGGGCCGCGGCCGATCCGCCAGCTCGCCGATCGGTGGCGTCACGTCGAAGCGCCGCCTGTCCCCGATCTCGCCGCCATCCGGCAGGTAAGCCATCGCGCGCGCCTGGTAGGAACCGGGATCGCCTGCGATGAAGCTCGCCGAGTACTCGCCCGGCGTACCCGTCGCAGTCGCCTCGACAGGCGCTCCGGCGGAGCCGAGTTCGGCTGCACTCACCTCGACGCGCGCCCCGGCCACCGGCTGGCAGTCGGCGTCGCGCACGTACACCAGCGCGTGCACCGGCTCCCCCGCCTCGAAGCTGTCGCGGCCCAGGTCGATCACCACCTGGCGCTCGGCACGCGGCGCGATCAGCCAGCCGATCAGCGTGGTCCACAGCGCTTCCCAGCCCGCGCGGCTGTGCTCGTCGGCGTCGGCCGACTGCTGCCAGCGCCAGGTGTCGGACGCCATCATCGCCAGCGCCCGCCCCTGTCCCACGCGGCCTGCCACCACCAGCGGCCCGAGCACCGCCGAACCGGACAGGCCCTCCATGACGACCTCCGCGCCGGAGCTGACACCGGACACCGCGTTCATGCCGTCGAGCAGCGGCAGCCGCTGCCAGCCGGTGAAGCCGGTCGCCCGCAGCTCACGCGCCAGCTCGCCATCGCCGCTCAGGCGCACGGAGACGGCATCGCCGAGCAGCTCACCCCCCATGCCGACCGGCAGCGTGCCGCGCAGGCTGCTGCCCGCCCAGTCGCCCGCGCCAAACGAGTGCTCGCCGCCGAGCATCGCCAGCGCGCCGCCGTCCGTGACGAAGTCCGCGAGTCTGCCGATGAAGGCCGGCCCGAGGGCGTCCGCCTCGATGTTCGACAGGATGACCGCCCGGTAGCGGCTGAGGTCGCCGGCGGCCGACAGCGACGCCCGGCGCGGCTCCCCCGCGTCCAGCCAGAACTCGGCGGGCTCGCGCTTGCGCAGCAGAATGACCGGCTCGAGGTCCTCGATGCGCAGCAGCAGCCGGCGCAGGAAGGCGTACTCGCGCCGCGGCCGGCCCTCGATGAGCAGCAGGCGCGCCCGACGCGGCTCGACGCGCACCACCGTGCTGCGCAGGTTGTTGGCGTCGGTCAGCTCACCATCAACCGGCGCGACCTCGGCGGTGATCCACCGGTAGCCCGGCCGGCCCGCGTCGATGGTCACGCGCGCATGCCGCTCCGCCTCTCCGGCGGGCAGCTCCTCCTGATGGACCTCGGCGTCGTCGCGCCGCAGCACCAGCGTAAGCGGCCGGTCCCGCAACGACCGCGCGCGCGCCAGGACGCGCACCTCGAACTGCTCGCCCTCGACCACCACGCGCGGCGCCACCAGCCCTGCCAGAATCGCATCCGCAGGCGGCTCGCCACCGACGCTCAGGCAGAACACCGGCACGCCGTAGGCCTCCAGCGCCTCGGCCACGCGCGCGGGCGGGCGGGCCGTGGAGTCGGCGCCGTCGGAGATGAGCAGGCACGCAGCCGGCGGCTGCGCCCGCGGCACCCGCAGTATCTCGCTCAGCGCCGCCTGCAGGTCGGTGCCGCCGCCCGGCGGCGCGGGCTCGATCTGCTCGACGGCCTCGGCGCGCTCGGCGACGCGGTAGCGCGTGACGACCGCCTGCGCGAGCGCATCACGCAGCGGCCCATCGTCCAGAGCCGCGAGCACCGCCGCCAGGCGCGTACCCCCATCACCCAACGGGGCCGCCATGCTCGTCGAGGTGTCCACGGCCAGCAGCACCGACGCCGGGCGCGCAACGCGCGCGCGCCGGGACAACGCCGGATCGAGCACCGCCGCGAGCACCAGCGCCAGCACAAGCGCACGCAGGACGACGAGCGCCACGCGCCGCCTGCCGGGGCGGTCCCGCAAGCGCGCCCAGCAAACATAGAGCGCCGCGACGGCAACTGCGCCGCCTGCGATGACCAGCACGGTGTGCGCATTGAGGCCGTTCATGGCTCCATCGGATGATAGCATACGCCAAACCGGGCCGCAATTGTCCTCTGTTTTTGCTCGGGGGATTGACGCGAGGCCGGGCTAATTGCTACAATTGTTACGCACAGCTCTTGATACGCGCATACAGCGGTGAGAGAGCCAGCAGACAGCCGCGACATCACGGGGATCCGATGATGGCACAGGGACCACGGCTCGCGACGATGCTGGTGGCACTGATGGCGGCGCTGCCCATCCTGGTGCGCGTGCCGACGGCGCAGGCCGCCGACGTCGATGCCATGCTGGCCGACGCCGCCGCCATGATCGGACGCGGCGACGTCGGTGGCGCGCTGGCGACGGCCATGCGCGCCTGTTACCTGGCCCCCGAGCGTCCCCGCGTGCACGCGACGCTGGGCGTGATCTACCAGCGCCAGGGCGACCGGGAGCGCGCGATGGCGTCGCTCACCCGCTTCCAGCTCGCGGGCCTGCTGGCGCGCGGCGCCCCCGACGAGGGCCTCACCCACGAGATCGCCAACGCCGAGGCGCTGCTGGTCTACCTGGTGAACCAGGAGCGCATCAGCCGCGGGCTGCCGGCACTGTGGCCCGACCTGACCCTCGCCGAGATGGCGCGTCAGCACAGCGAGGAGATGCGCGATCTCGGCTACTTCAGCCACGGCTCGCCGCTGCGGCGCAACTGCACCCTGGAGGCCCGCTTCCGCAACGCCTTCAACACCACGCCCCGGGCGGTGGCCGAGAACGTCGCGCGCATGGCCGGCACGCTGTGGTCGTTCACGCCCGAGAACATCCACGACAGCCACGTGCGCCTGATGGCCAGCCCGGGCCACTGCGAGAACATCCTGTGGGACCGGCCCGATCACATCGGCGTCGGCATCGCCGTGAGCAACTGCGGCGACTACTGGATCACCGAGGACTTCGCGCTGCTCGACGAGTGACCGCCTCGGAACATCCCCTGCGTCCACGTCGTTAACGCCACCGAGCAAGCACTCCCTTACCCCCACAGCCGTGCGGAGGACCGATCGTGTCACCCGAGCAGGGCATCGACCGCCGGCCGCGCCTCGGCACGCGCCTCGTCGGCGCGCGCTGGCATCAGCGCCAGGCCATCGACTCCACCAACCTCGAGGCCCTGCGCCTGCGCGAAGGCGGGGCGCCGGTGGGCACCGTCGTGGTCGCCGACACGCAGACCGCCGGACGCGGGCGCCTGGGCCGGCGCTGGGATGACGTGCCGGGCCGCTGCCTGCTCATGTCCGTGCTGCTGGAGGCCCCCACGCACGCGCCGGGCCTGCTCACCGCCGCGGCGGCGCTGGCGACGGCGGAGGCTATCGAGGCGCTTGTGGGCGTATGCGTCGCCATCAAGTGGCCCAACGACCTGCTGGCCGGTGAGCGCAAGCTGGCCGGCGTCCTCGCCGAGGGCCCGGCGGGCGGGCCGCTCGCGGTGGGCATCGGGGTGAACGTCAACGGCGCGCCGGAGGATCTGCCGCCGGAGCTACTCGAGCGTGCGACCTTCGTCTCGCACGAGGCCGGACGCGAGGCGGCCGTCGCCGCGCTGGCGGACGAGCTTGCGGCGCGGCTTGACGGCGTGTATCATCTGCTCGTGGACGGACAGACGTGCGCCGTCATCGCACGCATCGCCGGGCGCGACGCCCTGGCCGGGCGACGGGTGCAGGCGCGCGCGCTCTCGCAGACACTGGCGGGCACTGCCCTGCGCTGGCTCGATGACGGGCGTCTGCTGCTGCGCGTTGATGACGGGCGCGAGGTCGCGCTTGAGGCCGGTGAGGTGACGCTGCTTTGATGCGCATGATCGGACGCACCAGCGTGATGCTGCTGGTGCTCGCCGCGACCGTGGCGGCGGGGGTCGCGCATGCGGCGGTTGGTGACGACCTGCTCGCCGGCTGCGAGGCGCTCTACCGCGGGCGCTGGCAGGCGGCGCAGGCGAGCTTCGAGCACGCCTGTGCCGCCGACGCCACCTGCGCCGAGGCCCTGGTCGGCAACGGCGCGGCACTGCTGCAGCAGGGGCAGTTCGACGCCGCCGCCGACCTGTTCTCACGCGCGACGGTGCTCGCCCCCGAGATGGCGGCGGCGCACACCGGCCTGGGCGCCTGCCGCTACCTCACCAACGGCATCTACGAAGCGATGATCGACTACCGCCGCGCGCTGGGCTATGCCTCGGGCGGGCGAGCGGCGGTGCGCGCGAGCGCGGCCTGGCTCGCGTGTCGCCTGGGCCTGTACGAGAGCGCGCTGGCCGACGCGAGTGCCGCGGTAGCCGAGGACCCGGACGAGCCGCTGGCGCGCCATGTGCTGGGCGCCGCGCTACTGGCGCTGGGCCGCAACGACGAGGCCGTCGAGGCGCTGGGCCGGCCGGCCGACTGGGGCCGCCAGGCCGCGCCCGGCCGGCTGGAGGTCGCCTCCGCGCTCATGTCACCGGATGCCTCGTACTGGGCGGAGCACGCGCTCGATGACCGGCAGCGCCTCGCCTCCGCGCCCCAGCACATGCTCCCCGAGGGCGGGGTCTGCCCGGCGGCAGCGCCCGCCGAAGCGACGCCGACGGCGCCGCGCATCCCCACCGACATGGGCCCGCAGTTCTGCATCATCCGCCCGGTGGCCGGGACGGTCGTGAGCGGTACCATCGAGATGGTCGTGGACACCGATGGCTCGCTGCCGATCCGGCACATCGCGGTGCTGCTCGACGACACCTTCATCGCCATCAGCAACGTGCAGCCCTTCCGGGCCAGCGTGGACACACGCCGCGTGGCCGATGGCGTGCGTGAGCTGCGCGCCGAGGGCTACGCCGCCTCCGGCGAGGTGCTGGCCGAGGCGACCATCATTGTGCAGGTGAGCAACGGCGCGCGCACCCTCGCCCCGGAGGAGCGCGCCGCCCGCAAGGTAGCCCGCGATGAGCTGACCCGCCTGCTCGCGCTGCGCGCCACGCCGCTGACCACGGCGCAACTGCTCGGCCGCGCGCTCGAGGCCGCCGACCGCGAGGCCGAGGCGGTCGCGTCCTACGAGTACGTCTTCGCTCACGATCCCATGCTGCCGGGCGTGCGCACGGATCTGCTGCTGGCTTACCGCGCCATGGGCCTGGGCGCGCTGGAGCCCTCGCGCGAGATCTACTTCCTGCGCCGGCCCGCGACCATCGCGCTCACCTTCGACGACGGCCCGCACCCGGTCATGACCCCGTGGATCCTCGACCTGCTCGACCGCTACGGCTACCGCGCGACCTTCTTTCTCGTCGGCAAGCAGGCGGCCATGTACCCCGGGCTGGTGCGCGAGATCGCCGAGCGCGGCCACGAGCTGGGCAGCCACAGTCACACGCACTGCAACCTGTGTACGCTTGACCGCCTGGGCGTCGAGCAGGAGCTGGTGCGCTCGCGCGCGGCCATCCGCCAGGCCTGCGGACGTACGGTGACGCTGTTCCGTCCGCCGGGGGGCAACTACGATCAGAGCGTGCGCTTCGCAGCGGCGGCCACCGGTTTCGTCCCGGTCTTCTGGACCGAGAACATCGGCAACTACCCCGGCGCCGACGGCGCCCGCATCGCCGAGGCGATGGACTGCAAGCTCGCCACCGGCGGCATCGTGCTGTTGCACAACGGCTATGACGAGACCCAGGTCGCCCTCCCCCACCTCCTGCGCCGCCTCTACGCCCGCGGCGCCCGCTGCGACACCATCTCCGCCCTGGCAGGGGTGCGGTAGGCGCACGGTGCGGCGAGTCTGCCGCCATCCAGACCGGCCGGGAAGCTCCATGTAACGGCATGGGCGCGCAGGGAAGCGCGCCTCTCCGTACGACAAGGGCCACGGCATCGGTGGAAGGCGGCCCACATTCGGCAATGCGGACGGCCGCGGGCGAGGCCGCCCGCGGTCCATGTCGATGTTGGGCGGCGGCCCCCCCGCCCGCCGGGCCTCGCGCCAGCACGACGGTTGCCCTCGCGCGGCTTTCGCGCTATCATTGCACGCCGAGATGCCTGCACTCATGCTGCGATCATGGCGGCTCCTCATCGTCGCGACCGCCGGGACGCTGTGGGCCCTGCCCGCGTGCGCACAGGTCGAGCCGCCCGCGCTCATGGGCAGGCGGCTGCCCAACCTCGACCCCAACGCCGAGGGGCTGCCCGACAGCAGTCTCGTCGATCTCAGTTCGCTGCTCGACGGCCCTTGCGGGAAGCGCGGCATCGTCTTCACCGGTCGCGACGGCAACTTCTACTTCGAGGACGGCACCCGCGCGCGCTTCTGGGGTATCAACGTCGCCAAGGAGTCGGTCTTCCAGCCACCCGAGCGCATCGACGAGGCGATCGACGCGATCGCGCGCGCCGGCTTCAACCTGGTGCGCCTGCACCACATCGACGACGTCACCGGCCTGCTGCCACCCGAACGCGCCGGGAGCGCCGAACCCATCGACCCGGCGAAGCTCGCGGCCGTGGATCACTGGATCGCGCGTTGCGGTGAGCGCGGCATCTACGTCTACCTCGACCTGCTCGACTTCCGCACCTTCTACGAGCGCGAGGGCGTCCCCAACGCCGATGCCCTCGACCGCGCCGCTAAACCCTACGCGGTCTTCAACGAGCGCCTCATCGAGCTGCAGATGAGCTACGCACGCGCGCTGCTCGTCGATCACATCAACCCCGAGACCGGTCTGAGCTACGCGCAGGATCCGACCGTGGCGCTGATCGAGCTGTGCGACGAGAACGGCCTGTTCGCCGCCCAGCGCAAGCGCCAGGTGCTGGTCTCGCCCTACCGCGAGGAGCTGCAGCGGCGGTGGAACTTCTGGCTGCGCTCCCGCTACACCGACACCGAGAGCCTGGGCATCGCCTGGACCGACTGGCGCGGCCACTGTGCCCTCGGCCCGGGCGAGTCGCTCGAGGAGGGCACGGTCACGCTGCACGGCGACGCCGCCCAGCCCGGCCAGATCGCGTCGAGCATGGGCACCGGCACCCACGGTGATGGCCGCCTCAACGACCTCGCGCTGTTCATGGCCTCGGTGCACCGCGAGTACTTCGCGGAGATGACTGCGTTCCTGCGCGACCGCGGCGTGCAGCAGCCGATCACCGCGGTGACCGACTTCGAGTGCATCCCCGACCTGCGTTCGGTGCATGACGGCCTCGACTTCATCGGCATGAACTACTACTACGATCATCCGGTGCTCAAGGACGGCCGGTGGCGGCTGCCCATGTACTTCGTCAACCACACGCCGCTGGGCGACACCGACGGTGACAGCTTCGCGCCCAGGGTGGCAATGAGCGCCTTCGCCGACCGGCCGATTGTCGCGCGGGAATGGGGCGTGTGCTGGCCCAACAAGTTCCGCGCCGCCGGCATGGTCGAGGCCATCGCCACCGCCGCGCTGCAGGACGTCGATGCCATGATCCTGTTCACCTACGACATCCGGCCGCAGGCGCGGCGGCTGGACTTCTTCGACGTCAGCCGCGACCCCACGCGCTGGGGGCTGGCGGCGCTGGGCGCTCGTGTCTTCCTGCGCCGCGACGTCGCCGAGTCGGAGCACCAGATCGACGTGGGCTACTCGACCGTGGACAGCTACTATCGCGATGGCGAGCGCACGCTCGCGCAGCTCTACCGCGCGGCGAACGTCGCGGCCATGCGCGGGCTGTTCTTCGATGAGACGTGGGACGGCGACTCGGACCTCATGGTCGCGTCGGGGCTGAGCAGCGGCGCCCTTTACGCGGGCAGGCGCGCGGTCATCAGCGCCGAGCAGCGCGCGGAGGACCTGCTCAACCGCCGTCACCAGGCCACACTCGCTGAGAAGTCCGGCTACCCGGTGGCCACGGTGCCGGCCGGGCGGATGATGTTCGAGTGGGGCGGCACGCTGCTGTCGCCCGGTGTGCGCGCCGAGCGCGAGACCCATCCGGGCTTCTCGCTGCGCGCCATCGACGCCGACCCCAACTACCGCCCCATCGGCCGCTCAGTCGATGGCACGCGCGCCTTCGGCCTGCGCGACATGCGCCGCAACACCTGGGTCTACCACGCGCTCGACCCGCAGGACAAGCTGCGGGCGGCGCTCGACGCCTTCGGCCAGCTCTACGACGAGCGCATCTCGCACAGGTACGTGGACACCGGACGCTTCGTCTCCGAGACGCGCGAGATCGTGCGCGACGAGGAGGCCGAGGTGCTGCTGGTGAACACGCCTACCTTCCAGGCGGTCGCGGGCGCGCTCGAGGGTCCCGAACGCGCGACCGGGCGCATGACCGTGCGCACCAGCTCTTCGATCGGCGCGGTGTGCTGGCTCAGCCTGGACGACAGGGGCCCTGAGGACTCGCGCCACTGGGTGCTGAAGATGGTGACCATCGCGCTCAACGATGGCGAGCAGAAGTCGCTGCATGTGGGCGAGCGCGAGCGCGCCATCTTCGCGCTCGACGCCCCCGGCCAGGCGCCGGTCCTCACCCTCGGCCGGCCGACCGCTTCGGGCACCACGGTCGAGCTGGCGGGCAGGCAGGTGGCAAGCGTGGGGATGGTCAACGGTTCCTGGGAGATCGTACGCGACGGCGGTGCGTGGTATGTCTACTGCGACACGCCCGGTGTAGCTCTCACGCTGCCCGATGCCCCCCACAACGCGACCGCCTGGGGCGACGGCGGCGAGACCGCGCCTGTCGAGTTCGCCGGCACGCTCACCTGGCCCGCGGGCGCGCACATGGTCGTCCTGCGCTGAGGGCGATGTCGGTGCCTTTGTCGTTCGGAGCGCCGCATCTTCACATGCGGCGGCCGTTCGCCGTCGCCGTTGCGGTCCCGTGCCATCCCGCCCGGGGGCGGGATGGCGCGGAACGACTGTTGCCGTCGTTACCCCCTCCGGAACGGAGGGGGAAGGCACCCGCGCAGCAGGCGCAGGGGGAGGCCCGCATCACCGTCGGGGAGGGTCCTGGATGGACCGGTTCGACTGCGTATCACCGCTCGACTTCCGCTACTATGTCCCCAACGACAGGCTGCGCGCGCTGCTCGATGACTACGTGACCGAGCGCGCGCGCGTGCGCTCCGAGGCCATGGTCGAGGCCGCCGCCACGCGCGTGCTCGCGCGCATGGGCGTGTGCTCTGAGGCCGTGGCCGATGAGGTCGCGCATGCCGCCGAGGTGGTGACGCCCGAGGAGGTGGCGGCCGAGGAGGCGCGCATCCACCACAACATCCGCGCGCTGGTCAACTCCATGAAGGCGCACGTGAGCGACGCCGCCAAGCCCTACATCCACTTCACGCTCACCAGCTTCGACGTGATCGACACCGCCACCGCCTGGCGGCTCAAGCATGCGGCGCTGCGCGGCCTGTTGCCGGCTCTCGAGGAGTTGGAGCGCATCCTGATCGCGCTGGCGCGCCGCGAGGCCGAGACGCTGCAAATCGGCCGCACCCACGGCCAGCACGCGGTGCCCGTCACCTTCGGCTTCGCCATCGCCGAGTACGTCTCGCGGCTGGGCGGGCGCATCGAGGCGGTCCGCACGGCGGCGGAGAACCTGCGCGGCAAGATCTCGGGCGCGGTGGGCGCCTACAACGCCTCGTCGCTGATGATCGACGACGCCGAACAGTTCGAGCGCGAGGTCCTCGCCGAGGTGGGGCTCGAGCCCTCGCCCATCTCCACGCAGGTGGTCGAGGCCGAATTCGTCACCGACTACATGCACGCGCTGGTCTCGTGCTTCGGTGTGCTGGCCAACCTCGCCGACGACATGCGCCACCTGCAGCGCACCGAGATCAGCGAGGTGGCCGAGGAGTTCCAGGCCGAGCAGGTGGGCTCATCTACCATGCCGCACAAGCGCAATCCGTGGAACTTCGAAAACGTGAAGTCGATGTGGAAGCAGTTCATGCCGCGCATGATCACGGTCTATGCCGATCAGATATCCGAGCACCAGCGCGACCTGAGCAACTCGGCCTCGCAGCGCTTCCTGCCCGAGGTGATCGTCGCGCTGACCGAGGCGACGCTGCGGCTGACGCGCATCATGGGGCGGCTGGTGACCGACGCCGAGCAGATGCGCGCGAACCTGGCGATGACCGAGGGGATGATCGGCGCGGAGCCCGCGTACATCCTGCTGGCCGCGCACGATCACCCGGACGCGCACGAGGCGGTGCGCAGGCTCACACTCGAGGCCCAGCAGTCGGGCCGACCGCTGGGCGAGGTGCTGCAGGCCTCCGAGGAGCTGGCGGAGTACTGGTCGCGGCTGACCGACCGCCAGCGCGAGATCATCCTCGACCCGTCGCAGTACACGGGCATCGCCGCGCAGAAGGCCCGCAGCATCTGCGACCTGTGGGAGGAGCGGCTGGGGCTGTAGCTGCAAGCCGCAAGCGGCAAGCTACGGCAATGGCGCCGTTACCGTTCGG
This sequence comes from Candidatus Zipacnadia bacterium, assembly GCA_029820295.1. Classification (GTDB taxonomy): domain Bacteria; phylum Armatimonadota; class Zipacnadia; order Zipacnadales; family UBA5352; genus JALGVA01. Next base: position 19,697 of record JALGVA010000016.1, on the reverse strand, counting down.
AGCGCCGCATGTTCACATGCGTCGGCCGTTGCCAGTACACGGGCATCGCCGCCGAGAAGGCTCGGAAGATCTGCGACGTGTGGGGGGGCGGCAAACGGCAACGGCGCACGGGTGAGACCGCCCGTGCCACGGACAGGTATCCGCAAGCGGGAGGGTTAAGGCATGCGCCTCATGGGCATCGACGTGGGCAGTACCGGCGTGAAGGCGGTCGTGTTCACCCCCGAGGGCGAAATCGTCGGCTCCGCCTACCGCGAGTACGCGGAGGTCTACCCCGAGCCCGGCTGGATCGAGCTGCGCCCCGATGACGTCTGGGCCGCCACCCGCACCGTCATCGGCGAGGCGGCGGCGCAGGCCGGCGGCGGCGTGCGCTCGCTCGCCATCTCGGCGCTGGGCGAGGCATTCACGCCCGTCACCGAGGACGGCAGCTTCCTCTACAACACCATCGTCTCGCCTGATGCGCGCGCCACCGCGCACGCCGAACGCCTCGGAGAAGCCGTGGGCGCGGAGCGCATCTTCGCGTTGACCGGGATGCCGCTGAGTCCGAGCTTCACGCTGCCCAAGCTCATGTGGATGCGCGAGGAGCGCCCCGAGATTCACGGGCGCACCTGGAAGTACCTCCTGTGGCCCGAGACCATCCTGTTCAAGCTCGGCCTGCAGCCGCGCATCGACCACTCCCTGGCCGGCCGCACCATGGCGCTCGACGTGAGCGCGCGCGAGTGGTCGGTGGAGATGCTCGATGCGGCCGGCATTCCGGTCGAGATGCTCGCCGAGCCGATCGCGCCGGGCGCGGTGGTGGGCGAGCTGAGCGCGCAGGCCGCGGGCGAGGTCGGCCTCGAGGCCGGCTGCCTGGTGGTCGCGGGCGGCCATGACCAGCCGATGAACGCGCTGGGCGCGGGCGTCATCCGCGAGGGCATGTGCGTCGATGGCATGGGCACGGTCGAGTGCATCACGGTGGCCTTCGACGAGCCGGTGCTCTCCGACGCAATGCGCGCGCACAACTACGGCTGCTACCCGCACGTGGTTACGCCCATGTACGCCACCATCGCCTACAACTACTCGGCGGGCTCGATCCTGCGCTGGTGGCGCGACCTGTTCGGCGCGGCGGAGATGGCGGAAGCACAGCGGCGCGGTGTCGATGTGTACGAGGTCATCCTCACCGACCTGCCCCCGGGCCCCAGCGGCCTGCTGTGGGTTCCGTACTTCGCAGGCTCGGGGACGCCCTACCTCGACCCGCACGCCAAGGGCGCGATCCTCGGTCTGGCGCTGGACACGGACCGGCCGAAGCTGGTCAAGGCGCTGCTCGAGGGCACCTGCTTCGAGATCGACCTGAACGTGCGCGCGCTCGAGGACGCGGGCGTGCCCATCGACCGCCTGCGCGCCACCGGCGGCGGCTCGCGCAGCGACGCCTGGCTGCAGCTCAAGGCCGACATCACCGGCAAGCCGGTGGTGCGCCTGAACGTGAGCGAGTCCGGCTGCCAGGGCGGAGCGATGCTCGGCGGCGTGGCGCTGGGGGTCTGGCGCGACCTCGCCGAAGCCACGGAGGCGCTGGTGCGCGAGGGCGAGGCCTTCGAGCCGCGCCCGGCCCAGCAGGCGGCCTACGCCGAGCTGCGCGAGAGCTACGCGCAGACCTGGCCGGCCATCCGGGAGATCGCGCACCGGCTGTAGGGCCCACTCGGTCCGCAAGGAGCCATCACATGTCCAAGCTCGCGTTCATGTATGCGCTGGTCGCGGTGCTCGCCTGGGGCCTCGCGCCGGTCTTCGACAAGTTCCTCGCCCAGCATCTGTCGCCGTGGACCATCGTGCTCATGCGCACCGCGGCGGGGCTGGTGCTGATCGCGACCTACGCCATCGCCAGCGGCGCGCTGACCGAGCTGCGCGAGCTGGCGCACAACTCGGTGCCGCTGTGGATGATCATCGGCGGCGTGGTGATGAGTTCGCTGCTGGGCGCGCTCATCGGCCAGCTCGCCTACTACTACGCCATGTCAGGCGCCGACGCCTCACGGGTGGTGCCCATCACCTCGACCTATCCGCTGGTGGCCGCCATCGCGACCATCCTCGTCTATCGCGAGCCGCTCACGCCGCACAAGATCATCGGCGCGCTGCTGATCGTCGCCGGCGTGATCCTGGTCTCGGGCGTGCTGAACCCGCAGGGCGACCCGACGTCGTAGGGGGAGACGGCAACGGCCTCCTCCCCCGTCCCGATCCCGCTCGAGAGCGGGATCGGGCCACCCCCTCCTTGGGCGCACCTGCGGTGCGCAGGCAGGAGGGGGCTTGCGGCCGGGCAGCGCTCTGAGGCGCCGGATCGGCAGACCGCCAGGCTGAGGGTGACGTCGCCAAGTGGTCCGTGTGCACGGCCGGCGGGCAATAGCCTTCTGCCGGCGAAGGCGTTTGCCCCCTCTCCCGCCTTCGCGCCACAGGCGCGACAGGGAGAGGGGGAGGAGGCCGCGCCAGCGGCCGGAGGGGGTGAGGAGGTCGTTGCGCGTGACAGGCGCTGGCCGGGACGGTATACTCCCACCATATGCCACCCGCAGGAACCGTGAGCAGCCTCTCATGACCTCCCGCGAACGCATCCGCGCCGCCTTCTCCGGAGAGCCCGTTGATCGCGTGCCCATCTACTGCGCGGGCATGCATGGGCGTATCGCGTCGTATGTCCTCGGTCGCGAAGCCTTCTACGGCTTCGGCATCCAGGGCTGGCGTGAAGCCATGGCGCTGTGGCACGGCCCCGACGCCCACGCCGAGTTCCTCGAGCGCAGCCTCGCCGACACCATGGCGTGGAACGATGCGCTCGACCTCGACCTGGTCTTCGTAGGCCAGGGCGGCCACCGCGTGAAGCCCACGCGCATCATCGACGAGCACACCCTGCTGTTCGGCGACGAGAGCGCGTCGTGGTATGTGATGCGCTTCGACCCGGACACCGAGCTGTTCCAGCGCGTGGACGGCTCGCCGGTGCGCGAGCGCGTGCTCGAGGACCTCGACGAGGTCGTCGAGGCCGCCGAGCGCGACGCCGAGGAGTATGCCCCGACGCCCGACACCTTCCCGCTGCAGAAGGCCGCCGTCGAGCATTTCGGTGACCGCCGCGAGGTCTTCGGCGCGGGCATCATGGTCTACGTGCCCCGTGAACGCGCGTGGCTGGAGGCGATGGTGCTGCGCCCCGAGCTGGTGCTGCGCTGGACCATGGCGCTGGCCAAGCGGGCCGTGAAGAACGCGCGCGTGATGGCCGAGATGGGCCTGTGGGTGCTCTTCGGCGGCGGCGACTTCGCCGGCAAGAACGGGCCGCTGTACTCGCCCGCCAGCTTCGCGCGCTGCATGAGCCCGGCGGTGCGCGAGATCTCGCGCGGCTGCGACGAGGCCGGTGTGCTGCACATGTTCGCCAGCGACGGCGACCTGTGGCCGGTGGCCGACGAACTCTACGGCAACTGTGGCGTGCACGGCTATCACGAGATCGACCGGCGCGCGGGCATGGACCTCGAGAAGCTGCGCGACCGCTTCCCCGAACTGCGGCTGATGGGCGGCATCGCCTCGGAGACGCTGCACCTGGGCACGCCCGAGGACGTGCGCCACGAGTGCCTGACCGCGCTGGAGGTGGCGCGCCGGCGCGGGCGAATCATGGTGGGCGTCTCGAACACCGTGGTCGCGCCGACCCCGTTCGCGAACTTCGACACCATGATCGAGACGCTGCACGAACACCGTTGACCGAGGAGCACGGGATGACCGGCAAAGAGCGCGTGATGGCCAGCTTCGAGGGCCGTGACTTCGACCGCGTGCCCATCTACTGCGCGGGCGTGTCAGGACGCATCGCCTCGCATGTGCTGGGCCGCGACGCCTTCGTGGGGCACGGCAAGCAGCGCTACCGCGAGACGCTGGCACTGTGGCAGGGCGAGAACGCGCACCAGGAGTTCGTCGAACGCACTCAGCGCGATGTGCTCGAACTCAACGACGCGCTCGACGTAGACCTGGTGCGCCCGGCCTACTGGCGCTATCCGCACAAGCCCACCCGGCGCATCGATGAGCAGACGTTCTTCTACGGCGAAGAGGACGGCAACTGGTGGGTCATGCGCTTCGACCCGGAGACCGAGCTGTTCCAGGAGATCGACCGTTCACCGCGCCCGGAGCCGACCATCGACGATGTCGTGCGCGCCATGGAGCAGGCGGAGGCCGCGGCCGAGCAGGGCACCAGCCCCACGCCCGAGAGCTTCCCCGAGCTGGTTGCCGCCATAGAGCACTTCGGCGAGCGCCGCGCGGTGCATGGCTACGGGACGGGCGTTTCGGTGCCGCGTGAGCGCCACTGGCTGGAGGCCATGGCGCTGGAGCCGGACGTGGTGCGCCGCTACCTGGTGGCCCGGGCGAAGATCAACTGCCGGACCATCCCGGTGATGGCGCAGATGGGCCTGAAGATCCTCTTCGGAGGCGGCGACTTCGCCGGCAAGAACGGGCCGCTCTACTCGCCCGGGGCCTTCCACCACTGCATGCTGCCCGCGCTGCAGATCGTCTCGAAGTGCTGCGATGAGCACGACTGCTGGCACTTCTTCGCCAGCGACGGCAATCTGTGGCCGGTGGCCGAGGACCTGTTCGGCAACTCCGGCGTGCAGGGCTTCTACGAGATCGACCGGCGCTGCGAGATGGACCTCGAGGTCCTTCGCGACACCTTCCCGCACCTGAAGCTGTGCGGCGGCATCGCCTCGGAGACGCTGCACATGGGCACGGTCCAGGAGGTCATCGATGAGACGCGCTCGGCGCTGGAGGTGGCGCGCCGGCGGGGTCAGATCGTCGTCGGGGTGTCAAACCAGGTGGTGCCCGCGACGCCGCTGGAGAACTTCGACGCCATGATGGAGACACTGCACGAGCAGCCGTAGCACGATGCAACCCCCGGCTCGCCGGTGCGGCCGGTAGGGCCTGCAGTGCGATGGGGAGTGTGGTGTGCGGCTCAGCGTCGGGAGAGCGCTACCAGACTGCGCCGCCCTCGGGCTGGGTCGCCGCCTTGATCACGACCACCTCGGCGGCGCGGGGGCCCTTGGGGCTCTCCTCGATTTCGAACTCGACTTCCGAGCCCTCGGTCAGACTGCGGTAGCCCTCGCCGGCGATGGCCGTGTAGTGCACGAACACGTCCTCGCCGGTGTCCTGCTCGATGAAGCCGTAGCCCTTCGCGTCGTCGAACCACTTGACGATGCCCTTCGCCATACGCACGCCCTCCATCGGGCAACGAATGTGCGGCCTGGGGTCGGCATGTGCATCGTGGCACGGCCACCACCACAGAGGTACACCCGCCCGTCGCGGCACGAAGCACGGCGCGGTAGCCACCAGCGACCGCAGTGTGTAGTGGAATTATAGTGACACGCGCGGAAAAGGCAAGAACGCGGGCATATCTGCGGACCGCGGTCACGCCTGCGCCACAGGTGTGAACCGCGTGCGGTCGTGTCGGAGGCGCGTACCGAGATGCGAGGGTGGCTGCGCGGCGGGGGCAGGTGTCACTCAGCGGGCGTCTCCGGCGGCCCGGCGGCGCTTGCAGTGTTCGTGTCTTCCGTCTCGACGACGTCGGCCTCGGTCACGGGCTGGGCAATCGAGTGCTCCTCGCGGAAATGCTCGCGCTCCTCGGCGAACTGCGCGGCCTGCACGTTCACCGCCTTGATGGAGATGTGCGTGATCCACGCCATGAAGCCGATGAACAGGCCGCCGGCGATGAAGGTCAGCGTGCCGCCGCCGCCCACGTACATCAGCACCACCGACGTAAGCCCGAGCGCCATCGCGGCGAGCAGCATCGGCTTGTTCACGCTGGTATGCAGGTCGTGCACGCCCCACTCGTCCCTGGGGAGCAGCACTCCGGCCTGATGCAGGTCCTTGAGCGACACGGCGCATCCCTCCGTGACAGGTGGCAGCCGGCAGCTACCCCGGCATTTCCTCTTCGGTGTCCCAGAAGAACTGGAAGAACTGCGACACGTTGAACTGCAGCCGCCCGGTGCGCAGGTTCACCAGCATCAGCGGGCAGTCCACGCTGTTGGCGATGCGGAAGGTCTTATCCCCCCACACCTTGCGCCGGATCCAGCTCTCGCGCGAGGCCCCCATCATCAGCAGGTCGAATTCGCGCGAGTGCTCGACGATGGTCGGCACCACCTCGCCGGTCGCGATGCGGATGCGGAAGCGCTGCTTGCGCCGCCCGTCGGCGTCGGCGTCCGCGGGGGGGCGGTCGAGCGAGCTGATGGCCTGCTTGAGTTCGGCGGCGCGCGCGGCCCGCTCATGGGGCGTCAGGTCCTCGCCGACCACGTGCAGCAGCTCGATGTAGGCGCCCTCCGCCACGGCCATGGGCGCCGCCAGCCCGGCCATCAGGTGGCCGTGGCGCGGGTGCTGCACCGGCACGAGGATGCGCCGCGCGGGCAGCTCCACGTCGCCGCGCACCACCACCACGTTCGCGTTGGAGTCCTTGACGATACGGTCGATGTTGCTGCCCACCACCGTGCGCGGGTCGCTGCTCTGCCCCCGCCAGCCCATGACCACGAAGTTGCAGCGGTGTTCACGAACCGTGTCGATGATGGCGTCGGCCGGGCGGTGGCCCACGCGGATCAGTGCGTTGGGCGTCATCTCCAGCGCCTCGGCCTTGCGCGCGGTGTCGTCCATGACCGGGCGCACGTCGTTGACGAAGTCCCGGCCGACGCTGACCGGGAGCTGGTCGGGCACGGTGATCACGTGCAGCAGCACGAGCTGCCCGGGCTGGGTCTCGAGGATGGCGTCGGCCACGCCCAGCAGGTTGTCCACGGTGTTGGGGTTGGCCACCGGCACCAGCACCGAGAAGCCCTCGCGGTCCACGCGCAGGCGCTCCTCGACCAGCACCGGCGTAACCTCCTCCTCCAGCTCGCGCCTGGAGGCGTAGAAGTGGTAGATGAGCAGCCCGCTGCCCAGCCAGCCGAGGATCACGAACCACGCCAGCGCGGACACCTTGAAGAGCACCAGCGCCAGCGCGAGCTGCAGCACGATGGCGACGATGGGCACATAGGGGAAGAAGGGGGTGAGATAGCCGTAGGCGAGTTTGTCGCCGTATTTGCGCCGGATGGTGATGACCGCCACGTTGACCTGCATGAACAGCAGCAGGAACATGATGTCGGCGGCGGCGGCGACATCGTGAATCTGCGGGATGAACACCACCAGGCCGATGATCAACGCCCCCGAGAGCGCCAGCGCCAGGTAGGGCGTGCGCGTGCGTGGGTGCACCGCGCCGAACAGGTCGGGCAGGTTGCGGTCCCGGCCCATGGCGAACGAGACGCGCGTGGACGAGTAGGTGGTGGCGTTGAGCGCGCTCATGGTTGAGAACAGCGCGCCCACGAGCAGCAGGATGCTGCCCAGCGGCATGAACTGCTCGGCGGCGCGCAGCAGGCCCAGCTCCTGGTGCTCTCCCAGCCACTGCCAGGTGGGCGAGCCGTCCGGGGTCTGGACCGCGCCGATGCACACGAAGGCTACCAGGATGTAGATCGGCACCACGATCAGCAGCGCCAGGAAGACCGCCTTGGGTACGTTGCGCCGCGGGTCCCGGACCTCCTCACCGGTCTGCACGATCACCTCGTAGCCCTCATAGGCGATGTAGGTCAGGCCCATGGCGGCGAAGATGCCTGTGAGGCCCTTGGGGGCGAAGTCGCGGAAGGCCTCCTCCAGGCGCTCGGGCTCGCCGAGGATGACCGCGATGCCGCTCACCACGAAGACGCCGATGATGGCGATCTTGCCCATGGTGACGATGTTGCCCGCCATGCCGGTCTCGGAGGCGCCGCGGAAGTTGATGTAGATGAACACCAGCGCGATGGCGACCGCGATGGCCTTGGTGAAGATCGCCTGCGGAACGCCGAAGGTACCGATGCCGATGAGGTGCAGCGTTTCGGCCAGGTAGGCGGCGAAGCCCAGGGCGTAGAGGCTGCCGGCCACCGCGTGGGCGAACCAGCTCATCCAGCCGGCCATGAAGGCGTTACCGCCGGGCAGGCCCTGGCGCACCCACAGGTAGCCGCCGCCGGCCTCGGGGATGGCCGAGCCCAGCTCGGCGTAGACCATGGCGGTGAGCAGCGTCACCACGCCGTTGAGGGCGAAGGCGACGATCAGCGCGGGGCCGGCCACGCCGGCGGCGATGCCGGTGAGCACGAAGATGCCCGCGCCGATCATGGCGGCCACGCCGACCATGGTGATGTCGAACAGCCCGAGATCGCGGCTCAGTTCGGTGGTGGGCGCTGGGGCGCGCGCGGCCTGCTGTGCGCTCATAGTGCTTGGTTTCGCTCCTGCGCAGCCACGGCAGCGTTCCGGGGCCTGGCGGGAATTGCCGGTGCGGGGCAGTTCCGTCCGGAGCCGGATGGTGCTCCGTACCTGCGGTCAGCATATCGCCCACCGCGCGCGGTCGGCGGACGGCGGGCGGGTGGGCGACCGGTCCGGACGCGACTCAACATGTCCTGATGTCAGCGAATGTACCACCAAGCGGCGCACTGTGTCAAATCCGGAAGCGGGTCGGCCGCAAGGGGCCAGCTTGCCCGCCGGGGCCTGATATGCTAATATCACGGCGATCCGGCCACTGCTGATGGGAGGCCGTCGTTGATGCGACCTGAAGACGCCCGCAGGGAGGCCTGGCGTCGAGTGTTGCTGGCGCTGATGCTGCTCGGCGGCATCGGGCTCACCTACCTGATCTTCAACGTGAGCCGCTTCGAGCGTCTCGGCGACATCAACGCGATGGACTACGCCCAGATCGCCCGCCATGTGGCTCGGGGCGACGGCTTCGTCACCAGCTTCATCAAGCCCCTGAGCGTGGTGCACGTGCGCCGGATTGAGGGACACCCCGACCTGACCTACCCGCCACTGCACGTCGTCTGGACCGCGGGCATCATGCGGCTGCTGGGACCCAACGACCGGGCGGTCTCACACGCGTCCGGCCTGGCCTTCCTGCTGACCATGCCGGTGGTGTTCTGGCTGGCGCTGCGCATGTTCGACTGGCGCACCGCCGTGCTGGCCACCGCCCTGTGTGGCACGCACATCACGCTGCTGGGCTACGCGGTCTCGGGCCTGGAGACCTCACTGCTGGCGCTGTTGCTCACACTCGCGCTGCTGTGCCTGTACAACCTCGCCACCACCGAGGGCAATGAGCTGCCCTGGGCCGGCGCCGCCGGTGTGCTCATGGGCCTGATCTATCTCACCAAGTACGTCTGGGTCGTCGCGGCCGTGCCGGTGCTGGTCTACCTGGTGCTGGTCAAACCCGAACGGCGACTGGCGCGCGCGGCGGTGTTCATCGCGCTGCTCGTGGTGGTCGCACTGCCCTGGCTGATCCGCAACAGCAACGTCGCAGGCAGCCCGTTCTTCACACTGCGCACCTACGAGATGTTGGGTCAGACGCGCGCCCATCCGGGCAACTCCATCTATCGCACCTTTCGCGATCACTATCAGTCCTATCTGTCCTTCGTCTTTGAGAACCCGCGGGCGATCTTCGAGAAGTTCCGCCGGGGACTGAACACCTTCTACGCGTCCTTCCCCGGCCTGGGCGGAGTGTTCGTCACGCCCTTCTTCCTGGTGGCGGTGCTGGTGCGGCTGGGACGCCCGCCGGTGGAGTGGCTGCGACTGCTCGTTTACGCGATCATGATCGCGGTCGCCGTCTCGCTGTCTCTGGTCATGGCGGATCCACGTCTCATGGCCCCGGTGGGTCCGGTAATCATCGTGATCGCCACGGCCTTCTTCTGGCGCCTGCTCGACGCGCGGCTGCAGAACGTGGACGACCGCACCCGCATGCGCTGGATGGCCGTGGCGGTGGGGGTGCTGGTGCTGTTGCAGATGCACCCCTACGTGACCGAGGTCACGCCCGACAGACCCTACGGCGCGCGCGGCCAGACCGCGCTCGAGGACGCGATGACGCAGCTCGCCGGCAGCGTTGACGGCCCGGTGCTCACCGACGCGCCCTGGGCGGTGGCCTGGATGTCTGATCGCGATGCCATATGGCTGCCGCAGACCGAGACGGACTTCCACAAGCTGGAGGACGCCGTCGGCCGGTTCGAGTGGGTCTTTCTGACCCCCGACGTAGCGCGCAGGGCGGCCGTGGACGACCTGCAGCGGTGGGCCGATGTCTGGGTGCAGGCCCAACAGGGCGACGCGCGCTACCTGGGCTTCGGGATGGCGGCCAGGCTCAGCGACGGACGGTGGATTCTGATGCGGCGCGGGAGTGACGAGTAGCCGTCCGGCGCCAGCGCCGACGGCATGCTGAACGGGGCGATTGCGCTGACGAAGGAGACGGTCGGGGCCGAAGCGGGCTCCGCGGACGCGGCTGGAGACGGCGACGAGCACATCATCTGCGCGCACTGCGGGGCCCTGGTGGCGGAGGGTCAGAGTTCGTGCCCCGAGTGTGGGCGCGGCGTGTACCGCACCTGCTTCTGTGGCTGGCGCATCCCCGTGACCCAGGCCATCTGCCCCAACTGCAACGCCAACTGGTCGCAGAGCATGCGCGTGGCGCGCAAGTCGCGCAGCCGCACGCCGAGGAGGAGAACAGCGCTGCGTCACGCGGCCACCGGTGCGGTGGCCGCCCTGGTCGTGGCCTCCGTGCTCTACGTGGTCGTGATGTGGCTGGCGTCGACTGCCGCGGGCGGTGAGCCGCCCTCGGGCCCGCTCAGCCGCATGGGGCTGGCGGCACAGGGCCTGCGGGAACTCGCGGCCGGGGTCTGGGCGGCCATCGTGCGCTATGCCGGCGCGGTCGCGTCCGTGCTGGCGATCGCCGCCCTCGGCGCCCTGATTGGGGTGGGCGTCTACGCACTCAGACTCGGTGACCGCCATAGAGGCGCCGGGCATGGTACGCGACGCCTGCGACGCAAGCGGCGCAGCTAGCAGAGGTGGACGATGGGTCAGGCCCGTGCCGGCTCCGAGCCGGCCACCCAGCCCGACGACGCGAGTCGATGGGTGATCACGCCGCTCACCGGCGTGGTGGCGGTGCTGTTCGTGGTGTGCTTCGCCCCGCACCTCAAGTGGATGTGGGGGATCTGGTGGCGCAGCGCCTACTACGGCCACGGCCCGCTCGTGCCGCTGATCTCCGCCTACCTCGTCTACACACGCCGCCATGAGTTCGCCCGGGCCGAAGACGGCCACAACGCGTGGGGGTTGCCGCTCATAGGCCTCGGCCTGCTGCTGTACGCGGCCGCAGTCTTCCTGGACGTCAACTTCCCGCAGGGCTTCGCGATGATCCTGGTCCTCGCCGGCCTGGTGGTGCTGCTCTGCGGCTGGGGCCGCGCTCGAGTGATCGCCTTCCCCATCATCTTCCTCGTGTTCATGGTGCCGCTGGGGCGCCTGCTGGTCACGCAGTTCTCCAACCCGTTGCAGCTCGCGGCGGCGGCGATCGCCTCGCACGTGCCCATGCTGCTGGGCATTCCGGTGCAGGTGCACGGCACCACCATCACCATCCCGGAGTACACCTTCGAGGTCGCGCAGGCGTGCAGCGGGCTCAAGTCCACCATCGCCATGAGCGCGCTGGCCGCCCTGTTCGCCTACCTGGTGGACGCGCCGATGTGGAAGCGCATCGTCGTGTTTGTGGCGGGGGCGCCGGTGGCGCTGGCGGCCAACACCATCCGCATCAGCTTCACACTCATCCTTGGTCGCGCCTTCGGGGCGGCGGCCGCGGAGGGCTTCTTCCATACCTTCTCGGGCCTGCTGGTCTTCCTGCTGGGTCTGGCGGGGTTATTCGCCGTAGCTGCGGTGCTCAAATGCGACAGAATGCGCGAAGACATCTGGTAGCCATCGCGGCCCTGCTGTTGGGCATCGGCCTGGCGGTCGGCGCGCGCCTGGCCCGGCCCGAGCGGGCCAGCTACACCGTGGACTTCTCGACCATCCCCATGCAGATCGCGGGCATGCACGGCCGCGAGCTGCCGGAGGACCCGGCGGTGGCGGAGTACCTCGAGGCCGACCAGATGCGCACCATTGCCTACGGCGAGGGCAATGAGCAGGTGAACGTCAGCCTGATCTACGGCTCAACCTGGCGCACGGTGCATACTCCCGCTCAGTGCTACCCGGCGTCAGGCTGGTCGGTGGTGTGGGAGGAGGACACCATGATCACCACCACCGTCCCGCTCCCGCACCCGCCCCCGCTCATGGGCCGCGTGATGCGCGTGGAGCGCGATGGCGAGGCCGAAATGGTGCTCTTCGTCTTCGCGCACAAGGGCGGTACCTCCATCGACTACGCCGAGCACTCATGGGCCGTCGCAACCGGCCCGCCCGGGGCCGGCGGGCTGTCGCTGATGATCAGCACGCCGCTTGCGCCCGGGGACACCGAGGGGGCCGCGCGCGAACGCCTGGCGACGGTGGCCGCGGAACTCTACCCCCACGCCGTAGCGTTCTGGTACGAGGACTTCACCGCCTCCTAGCGGCGCGGCTCGAGACGGGCCGCAGCGGCGCCCGGGCGGCGGGTGCGTGACCTTTGAGTTTGTCGCAAGGTTGTGCTATACTGAGCCGGCACTCCATCGATCCGCTCTCCCCAGGGATCCTGAAAGGGGCACACGCTGTGACATACCGCTACGTCTCTTACGCCGTCATCGTGCTTGCCATGGTGGCGACGGTCGCCGGCTGCGGCAACAGCCCGGTGGCCGTGGTGGACGGCGTCAAGATAACCGAGAAGCAGTTCAACGACCGGCTGGTCTCCATGGCCGGGCACGACGTGCTGCGCGACATGATCGACCGCGAGCTGATCCGTCAGGCCGCCGCCGACGCGGGCATCGAGATCACCGAGGAGCAGCTCGACAGCGAGATCCAGGAGGCCAAGGCCCAGTTCGACTCTGAGGAGCAGTTTAACCAGTGGCTGGCCGGGCGCAACGTCACCCAGGACGAGTGGCGCGAGCACGTGCGCATGATGATGATCACGCGCGCGCTGGCGCTCAAGGATGTCCAGTACACCGACGAGGACCTCAGGCGGTTCTTCGAGGAGAACAAGGACCGCTTCGCGCGCCCCGCCCTGGTGTCGCTGAGTGAGATCGTGGTCAACTCCGAGGAGGATGCCCGCGAGGTGCTGGCCGAGCTGGAGAAGGGCGAGACCAGCTTCGGCGACCTGGCGCGGCGCTACTCGCTGTCGCCCACCACCAAGGACCGCGGCGGCGAGCGCCCGGAGATGCCCATCGACAACATCCCCATCGAGCCCATTCGCGAGGCCGCGCGCACACTGCCTATCGGCCACGCCAGCGAGCCGATCGCCGCCGAGGGCCAGTGGTACATCATCATGGTCCGCGACCGCAAGCCCGCCCGCGAGGGCTCGTGGGAGGAAGACCACGAGCTGATCAAGGAGCAGTACGAGCTGGCCAACGCCCGCCCCCTGGAGGACATCCTGAAGGAGCAGATCCGCACCTCCAACATCACTATCGTGGACCCGCGCTTCCAGGATCTCAACGAGATCTACACCGCGCTGCCGTCGGAGATGCCGCAGTTCGGCGCCGAGGGCCCGGCCTCTGTCGGCGCGGGCGAGGCGCCGGCCAACATGCCAGCGCCGGAGGCCCCGGCCGAGGGCGGCGGCGAGTAGCGCACACACGCACCGGCGGGCCCGAGGCCCACGGAGTCGGTCATGGATGGCTTCGACGAACTGGTCAGGGTGATGGCGCGGCTGCGCGCACCCGACGGCTGCCCGTGGGACGGGGAGCAGACGCACAGCTCCCTGCGGCCCTATCTGCTTGAGGAAGTCTACGAGGCGCTCGAGGCCATCGATGCGGAGGACTGGCCGCGGCTGTGCGATGAGCTGGGGGATGTGCTGCTGCAGGTGGTCTTTCACGCACAGCTCGCCGCCGAGCGCGGCGATTTCGACATCGACGACGTGATCGCTGCGATCGTGACCAAGCTCAAGCGCCGCCATCCGCACGTCTTCGGCGACACCACCGTGTCGGGCAGCGACGAGGTGGTGGATCGGTGGGAGCAGCTCAAGCGCGAGGAGACGGGCTACGACGAGCGCGAGTCCGCCCTCGACGGCATTCCGGAGGCGCTGCCGGCCCTGCAGCGGGCGCACAAGCTGCAGAGGCGTGCCGCCCGGGCCGGCTTCGACTGGGATGACATCGCCGGGCCGCGCGCCAAGATCGACGAGGAGCTGCGCGAGGTCGATGAGGCGGACGGGCTCGCCATCGAGGATGAGATCGGCGATCTGCTGTTCGCCATCGTGAACTACGCGCGCTTCTGCGGCGTGGAACCGGAGAGCGCGCTGCGGCGGGCCAACGCACGCTTCGCACGCCGCTTCCGCGCGGTCGAGCAGGCCGCGGGCAGCGCGCAGCGCCTGCAGGAGATGGACCTCGCGCAGATGGACGAACTGTGGGAGAAGGCCAAGGCAGAGGAGGCATGAGTTGAGCAGACCGGGCGCGGCGGCCCCGCCCCATTGCCCCCCGTGGCCGGCATGTGCATATCCTGCGCCATGCGACTGGACAAGTTCCTCAAGAACACCGGGATCGTCAAGCGCCGCACTCTCGCCAAGCGCCTCTCCGATGAGGGCAACATCCAGGTAGACGGCCGCACGGCCAAGCCCAGCACCAGCGTGTCGCCCGGGGACCGCATCCGCGTGCAGATCGGGATGCAGATCGCCGAGTACGAGGTGCTGGCGCCGGCCGACCGGCCGGTGCCCCGGTCTGCGCGCGACGACTACGCGCGGCTGGTTCATTCCGAGCGCATCCGCCCGCTCAGTGATCTCTAGCGCCACACTCCGTCCGGCGGGCGGGCTCCCGCGGGGGTTGACATAGCGCGACGTGCCACCGTGACGCATATGACAGCCCGAGTGCGACAGCACCTCACGCTGCCGACAAGCGCGGCAATCACAGGGAGGACGACAGATGGGTCTCGACAAGCACGTGTTTCTGTTCACCGAGGATGCCGATCCGATCATCGCTGAACTCGACAGTCAGGGCCGGGGCATCAAGGACCTGCTGGGGGGCAAGGGCTCCAACCTGATGCTCATGACCAACGCCGGCATCCCGGTGCCGCTGGGCTTCACCATCGACACCGACTCGTGCATTGAGTACCTCGAGAACGACAAGCAGATCCCCGCCGGGCTGCAGGCCGAGGTCGAGCAGGCCATGGGCAAGCTGGAGGAGGCCGTGGGCAAGAAGTTCGGCGACCCCGCCAACCCGCTGCTGGTCTCAGTGCGCTCCGGCGCCAAGTTCTCCATGCCCGGCATGATGGACACGGTGCTCAACCTGGGCATGAACGACGAGGTCGCGGCCGGGATGGTCGAGCTGTCCGGCGACGAGCGCTTCGTCTATGACGCCTACCGGCGCTTCATAATGATGTTCGCCGACGTGGTTAAGTACGCCGACCGCGAGGTTTTCGAGGAGGCGCTGAGCGAGGTCAAGGCCGAAGAGGGCGTCAAGGAGGACGTGGACGTCTCTGCCGCGGGCCTCAAGAAGGTCGTCGAGATGGAGAAGAAGATCTACGAGCAGGTCGTCGGCGAGCCCTTCCCCACCGAGCCCATGGACCAGCTCATGCAGGCGGTCGAGGCGGTGTTCGCCTCGTGGGACAACGACCGGGCCATCGCCTACCGCGAGATCCACAACATCCCGCACGCGCTGGGCACCGCGGTCAACGTGCAGATGATGGTCTTCGGCAACCTCGGCGATGACTCCGGCACCGGCGTCGCCTTCACCCGCAACCCCGCCACCGGCGAGAAGGAGATCTACGGCGAGTTCCTGTTCAACGCCCAGGGCGAGGACGTCGTCGCGGGCATCCGCACCCCGCTGCCCATCAGCGAACTCGAGCGCGAGATGCCGGAGATCTACCGGCAGTTCATCGAGATCTGCGAGAAGCTCGAGCAGTTCTACCACAACATGGAGGACGTCGAGTTCACCATCGAGCAGGGCAAGCTGTGGATGCTGCAGACCCGCGACGGCAAGCGCACCGCGCAGGCGGCCATCAAGATCGCGTCCGACATGGTCGACGAGGGCCTGGTGACCGAGGAGGAGGCCGTGATGATGGTCGAGCCCGCCCAGCTCGACCAGCTCCTGCACCCGCAGTTCGACCCTGAGACCAAGCCCGAGTCGATCACGGTGGGCGTGGACGCATCCCCCGGCGCCGCCTCCGGCCAGGTGGTGTTCACCTCCGAGGACGCCGACGAGTGGGCGCGGCAGGGCAAGCGCGTCATCCTGGTGCGCCACGAAACCTCACCCGAGGACATCCGTGGCATGGCCGCCTCCGAGGGCATCCTGACCACCACCGGTGGCAAGACGTCGCACGCCGCCATCGTCGGCCGCCAGATGGGCACACCGTGTGTCGTCGGCGCCGGCAGCGTGGAGCTGGACTACGAGAACAAGCAGTTCCGCGTGGGCGAGACCGTGATTCGCGAGGGCGACTGGATCTCGATCGACGGCTCCACCGGCGAGGTCATGCTTGGTGAGGTCGAGACCATGCCGTCGGACATCATCCAGGTGCTCACCGGCGCGAAGACGCCGGAGCAGTCCGAGATGTACACCATGTTTGCTAACCTGATGAGCTGGGCGGACGACGTGCGCTCGCTGCGCGTGCTCACCAACGCCGACACGCCTGAGGACGCAACCACGGCGCGCAAGCTCGGCGCCCAGGGCATCGGCCTCACCCGCACCGAGCATATGTTCTTCGGCGAGGAGCGGCTGCTCAACTTCCAGAAGATGATCGTGGCCGATGACGAGGACGCGCAGCGGGTGGCACTGGAGGCGCTGCTGCCCTACCAGCGCGAGGACTTCGAGGGCATCCTGCGGGCCATGGACGGGCTGCCGGTGATCATCCGGCTGCTCGACCCGCCGCTGCACGAGTTCCTGCCCAAGGACCGCGAGGACCAGGAGATCATCGCGCGCGAGACCGGCAAGAGCGTCGAGGAGATCCAGGACATGGTGGCGCGGCTGCACGAGATGAACCCGATGCTCGGGCATCGCGGCTGCCGCCTGGGGATCACCGACCCGCTGATCTCGGAGATGCAGGCGCGCGCGATCTTCGAGGCCGCCTGCGCCCTCAAGAAGGAGGGCCTGAACCCGCACCCGGAGGTCATGATCCCGCTGGTCGGCACTGAGGGCGAGACCTCGATCCTCAAGAAGCTCGTGGTGCGCGTGGCCGAGGAGGTCATGGCGGAGCAGGGCTGCGAGGTGGACTACCTCGTGGGCACGATGATCGAGCTGCCGCGCGCGTGCGTGGTGGCCGATCAGATCGCCAGGCACGCCGAGTTCTTCTCCTTCGGCACCAACGACCTCACGCAGACGGTGTTCGGCTTCAGCCGCGACGACATCGAGGGCAAGTTCCTGCCCGCCTACATCGAGCAGCGCATCTTCGAGATCAGCCCGTTCGCGGTGCTGGACGAGGATGGCGTGGGCGCGCTGGTGGCCATGGGCGTGGAGAAGGGTCGCGCGCAGCGCCCGGACATCGAGATCGGCATCTGCGGCGAGCATGGTGGCGACCCCAAGTCGGTGGACTTCTGCCACCGTGTGGGCCTCGACTACGTGAGCTGCTCGCCACTGCGCGTGCCCATCGCGCGGCTCGCCGCCGCCCAGGCGCAGGTCAACAACCCGCGCTGACGTGACGCAACCGGCCCCCTCGGGCCGATGACGACTGCACCCATCGGGGCGGGCGCCACCACCGGCTGCCCGCCCCGGACATTGTGCGGAGGTGTCACGATGACCACCATCACCTCAGTCCACGCCCGCGAGATCCTCGACTCGCGCGGCAATCCGACCATCGAGGTCGAGGTCGCGCTCGCCTGCGGCGCATGGGGCCGGGCCGCCGTCCCTTCCGGCGCTTCCACCGGTGAGCACGAGGCCGTCGAGCTGCGCGACGGGGACCAGGGTCGCTACGGCGGCAAGGGCGTCCTGAACGCGGTCGAGAACGTCAACACGAAGATCGCCGGGGAGGTCGTCGGCCTCGACGCCACCCGCCAGCGCGAGGTGGACCAGGTCATGATCGACCTCGACGGCACGCCCAACAAGGGCGCGTTGGGCGCCAACGCCATCCTGGGCGTCTCGCTGGCCACCTGCAAGGCCGCCGCCAACGCCGCCGAGTTGCCGCTGTTCGAGTACATCGGCGGCTGCAACGCGCGCACGCTGCCGGTGCCGATGATGAACATTGTCAACGGCGGCGAGCACGCCGACAACAACGTGGACCTGCAGGAGTTCATGGTCATGCCCGTGGGCGCGCCCGGCTTCCGCGAGTGCCTGCGCTGGTGCGCCGAGATCTTCCACTCCCTCAAGAAGGTGCTCGCGGGCAAGGGCCTCAGCACCGCGGTCGGCGATGAGGGCGGCTTCGCCCCCAACCTGGGCTCCAACGAAGAGGCGTTGCAGGCCATCATGGAGGCCATCGAGGCCGCGGGCTACGCCCCCGGCGAGCAGATCCGCATCGCACTCGACCCCGCCGCATCCAGCTTCTTCCACGACGGCAAGTACGTCCTCAAGGGCGAGGGCCGCGAGCTGACCCCCGAGCAGATGATCGACTTCTACGCCGACCTGTGCGACCGCTACCCGATCATCTCCCTCGAGGACGGGCTGGCCGAGGACGACTGGGACAACTGGCCCAAGCTGGTCGAGCGCCTGGGCGACCGGGTGCAGATCGTGGGCGACGACCTCACCGTGACCAACACCGAGCGCCTGGCGCGCGCCATCGAGGTGGGCGCCATCAACTCCATCCTGATCAAGGTCAACCAGATCGGCTCGCTGACCGAGACGCTGGACGCTATCGAGATGGCCAAGCGCGCGGGCATGACGGCCGTGGTGTCGCACCGCTCGGGCGAGACCGAGGACACTACCATCGCGGACATCGTGGTGGGCGCCAACGCCGGGCAGATCAAGACCGGCGCGCCCTCGCGCACCGACCGCGTGGCCAAGTACAACCAGCTCCTGCGTATCGAGGAGATGCTGGGCGACATGGCCGAGTACCCGGGCCTGGGCGCCTGCTACAGCCTGGCCGGCAAGTAGCCGCCTGCGAGCGTCGCTCCCGCGGCCATCTGGCGCGAGTGTTTTGCGTTCCGGCCAACTCGTGGTATACTGGGCCGGCTTGCAGCAATGCCACAGGCAGGAACCGCCGGGGAGTTGGGCGGCAGTGGCGTCACCGCACCAGGATTCGTCGCACGAGCAGTGGTTGCAGTGCCGGCGCTCCGTGCGCCGTCGCTGGCTGCTCATCGGCGTACTGACCTTCGCCGCCATCGCGTGGGGCCCCCGCTCGATCATGGTGCTCGTGCGCGGCTGGTGCACCTCTGTGCAGGTGCTCGAGCGCCAGGAGGAGATCGCGCTGCGGCGCGAGCGCGTGGAGATGCTCGAGCGCCAGGTGCGCTACGCGCGCACCCAAGAGGGCCTCGACCTTGAGGCCAAGCGGCAGTTCGGCGTGGGGCCGCCGGGGGAGATCTGGATCACCGTCGAGGCCGAGGAGCCTCGGCGCCAAGCCCTGCCCCCGCAGGCCATCGGCGACCGTGTCAGCGCGTGGCTGAGCGACACCGGTGCGCGCTGGGTCGATGACGTGCGCGGCGTCGTCGCCGTGCTGCGCTACTGGGTCGGCCTCGACCAGGTGTCCGAGCCGCCCCCGCTCGATCCCGACCCGGGCGTCGCGGCCGCCGCCGACTCAGAGCCTCCGGCGGGGGCGGAGCCCGCCGCCGATGACGACAGCGCGCAGGAATAGCCCGAGCCGACACCGACGCGGCCGCGGCCGCTCCCACCGGAGCCCGCGGCCGCTTGCGTGTACGCTGCTCGCGGCGGTGGCGGCGCTGGTGCCGGGCGGCTGCGCGGAACGCCTTGAGTTCGACCGCTGGCCGATGG
>JALGVA010000277.1 GCA_029820295.1 Candidatus Zipacnadia bacterium | reverse complement strand
CACCAGCGCGCCCTCCGGCCGGGCGGCCAGCGCGAGCCCGTCGGCGATCAGCCCGCCCGCGCCGCGCGCCAGCACAGGCCACAGCGTCGCGCCGAGGGCCCAGCCCCCGGCCATCGTCGCCAGCGCCACCAGCGCCGGGCCGGCCGGCGTGATTCCCTCCGACCACAGCCGCGTGAGCCGGCGCTCCGTGGGTGGGTGCGACCGGACCTCATCCGCCAACAGGCCTCACCTCAGCCGCCGCCCAGCAGCGTCGTCATCTGCGCGAGCGCCCGCACCGCGCGCGCACCATGCTCCGACACCAGCGCCACGAACAGCGGCGCCGACACCGCGAAACCCAGCAGCGCCGCCGTCCAGCGCACCGGCAGCGCCGCCTCCGCGAGCCCGGCTGCGGGCGCCAGCCGGTCGCAGGCCGCCAGCACCACCTCGGCCACGTAGATCGCCGCCAGCGTCGGCGCCGCGATCTGCACCCCGGCACCGAGCATCGCGCGCACGGCATCGGCCATCGCGGCAAGCTCTCCGGCCGCTACCGGACCGCCGACCGGCAGTACACGCAGGCCTTCGGCCAGCGCGCGGATCACCAGGTGGTGGCCGTCGATCGCCACGAACACCGCCGCCGCAAGAGTCCAGCTCAAGGTCGCCAGCGGCCCGATGCCCTCCGCCCGCTGCGTCGCGCTGCCGGCGCCGAGGAAGCTGTCCAGCAGTCCGCCGGCCACCGTGAAGGCGTGGAACACCAGCGCCGCGGCGAAGCCCGTCGCGAGCCCGATGGCCGCTTCGCGCACCAGCAGCGCCGAGTACTCGCAGATGGTCACTGCGCCGACCTGCGGCGTCAGCTCCGCCACCGGCGCCAGCGCCGCCGCCAGCACCGCCGCCAGCCCCAGGCGCAGCGCCAGCGGGAACTGCCGCGTGCCCAGCGGTGGCGCGAGCGCCAGCAGGCCTCCGCAGCGTGCAAAGACCAGCCCGAACGCCGGCGCCTGCGCCGCCCACTCAGCCACCGCGCCGCCCTCCGCGCACGGTCCCTGTCATCATCGGCGCCTCGCCGCGCACCTTGAGTCCAGCGCGCGGGCGGGTCATGGCATCATCCGCGGCAGCGATGCCCACAGCTCCGCCCAGAACCCGCCCAGGACCGCGGCCATCCAGCCGCCGAAGATCAACAACGCGCCGCCTGCCGCCAGCAGTCGCGGCGCCACCGCCAGTGTCGCGTCGCTCTGCCGGAAGGCCGCCTGCGCCGCCGACACCGCCAGGCCGGCCGCCACCGCCGCGCCCAGCAGCGGCAGCGCCACGTAGAACGCGATCACCAGCGCGCGCTGCGCCAGCTCGACCAGCACACCCGCATCCGTGGTCGGTCACCTCCGCGCGGCCCGTGGCCGCAGTTCATCGGAAGGTCATCAGCAGCGCCTCGGTCAGCAGCGACCAGCCGTCCACCAGCACGAACATGAGTATCTTGAAGGGAAGCGCGAGCAGGGGCGCCGGGAGGGACAGCATGCCCACCGCCGCGAGGGTGCTCGCCACCACGAGGTCGATGATGACGAAGGGCAGGTAGATCACGAAGCCGATGATGAACGCCGCGCGCAGCTCGGAGATGGCGAAGGCGCTCGCCAGCACGCTCATGGGCGCCTGCGTGGCATCCGCGGGAGCGTCCGCGAGCGAGGCCATCAGCTCGAGGTCGCGCGAGCGTACCTGCCGCGCCATGAACTCGCGTAGCGGCGCCGCCGCGGTCGTGGCCGCCTCGCCCAGCGCCATCTCGTCGCGCAGCAGCGGTCCGGCCGCGTCGTCGTAGATGCGGCCGAGCGTCGGCAGCATCGTGACGATCGCCAGCAGGATCGCCAGCCCGATGATGACCTGGTTCGGTGGGATCTCCTGGGCGCCCAGCCCTGCGCGCAGGAAGAAGAGGACCACGACGATGCGCGCGAACGCTGTCACCACCGCGAGCAGCGCCGGCGCCAGTGACACGGAGGCGAAGAGCAGGATCAGCTTCACGTAGCCCGACTCGCCGCCCGCGCCGCCCAGGTCCACGCTGAGCCCCGCACCCTGCGCTCGGGCCAGCGTCGGCGCCAGCAGCGCCGTCCCCACCACCGCCAGGCGCGCCATCACCCTACCGCGGCGGCTCATCGATCTCATCGCTCCCCGCGAGCGACTCGCCCAGGTCGGCGACCGGCGTGACCTGCCCGCTCGCCCCGCCGACCACCAGCGTCCGCCGGCCCACGCGCACCACGTAGAGCCAGCGGTCACCCCCCAGGTGCTGCGCCTGCACGACGCGCAGCGGGCCCTCGGCATCCGCGCCGAGCCGCCGGTCGCTCAGCCGGCGGAGGCCGAAGTACGCGAGGTAGATCACGCCGACCACGACCGCCAGGCTCAGCAGCGCCTGCAGCAGCAGCACGCCCGCGCTCCGGCCGTCCGGCGCGGCCAGATCCTGCGCCTGCGCCCGAGCGCACGCCAGCCACGCCGCGATCACCCACGCAGCGCGCGCCCGCGCCATCACTGCGACTCCCCGATGATGCTCGTGATGCGCACGCCCATCTCGTCGTCGATCGCCACCAGCTCGCCGCGCGCCACCGCCCGGTCGCCCACCAGCAGCTCCACCGGCTCGTCGAGACCCCGATCGAGCGTCACCACCGCTCCCGCGCGCAGGCGCACCAGCTCGCCGATGGTGATGGTCGCCGAGCCGATGCGCACCTGCAGGGGCAGCGCGAGCTGGCTCAGGGCCGCCAGCGCGCCTCCGTTCACCAGCTTGTCTCCGTCATCCGCCATCGGTCATCTCGCCCCCGCCATCGGTCATTTCACCCGCACGCTCCAGCGCATCGCATGTCCACGACAGCCGCACGGCCATGCGTGCGCCCTGGGCGCCCGGCCGCCCGGTCGCCACCGTCACGTCCCCCGCCGCCAGGGACACCTCGATCGCGGCCTTGCGGCCGAGCAGCACGACGTCGCCCTCGCCCAGCGTGAGCAGCTCGGCCAGCGGCAGCTCCGGCCCATCGATGCGCGCCGCCAGCCGCACCGGCGCGCCCAGCAGCGCCCCCGGC
>JALGVA010000015.1 GCA_029820295.1 Candidatus Zipacnadia bacterium | reverse complement strand
CGTTCGTGGTGAGCGCGCGGTAGCGCCGGGGGGCGACCGATGGGCCGCCTCACACCTCCGGGATGGTCTTCGTCCGGAAGTCGCGCATGTACGGTGCGACCTGCTCGCACCACCGCGCCACGCGGTCGAAGTTCAGTTCGGCGATCGCGAGGCCCTGGCCGTCGGCGGCGTCGTTGTCCACCTCGGCCAGCACCTCGCCCCACGGCGCGATGATCGAGGAGCGCCCGACGCCCTCGAGCCACCCGCCCGCGTCCCACGAGCCGATGATGTTCGCCGAGGCGAAGAAGACCTGGTTCTCGAGCGCGCGCACCAGGCACTGGGCGCGGTAGGCCTCGGCGGCCGGGTAGCGCCAGTCGCGGCAGACCTGCGTGTCCACCCACGCGGTCGGGTGCAGGATCAGGCTCGCGCCGCCCAGCACCAGCCGCCGCAGGTACTCGGGGAAGATGTAGTCATAGCAGATAGTCAGCCCCGCCCGCGCGAAGCCCAGGTCGAGCAGGCAGGCCCGGTCGCCGCAGGCGAAGCCGTCGGCCTCCTGCAGGTAGAGGAAGACCTTGCGGTAGACCGCCGCGATCTCGCCCGCGGGCGAGATGACCACCGCGGCGTTGTACGGGTCGCCGTCGGGGTTGGCCTCGGGCATGCCCGCAACCGTCCAGATGCCGCCGTCGCGCGCGGCCGCGCACAGCCGCTCGGTGGCCGGCCCCGGGATCGGCTGCACCACGGCGTGCATGTCCTCGATGAGGCCGGTCAGCGCCAGCTCCGGCAGCACCACCAGCTCCGCGCCGCGGCCGGACGCCTCGGCGATCAGCGCGAGCATCGTGCCCAGGTTCGCGTCCACCTTCCCCGGCTCCACGCGCATCTGGCCCACAGCCACCGTCGCCATCGCGATCGCTCCCTCCACGTCGGTTCGCGCGGTCAGTTCGCGCTCGTCTCGACGGACACCTCGCACGGGCAGGAGGCCACGACCACGGCCGCACCGAAACCCGCGATAGGATGAGAGACACTGTGAAGCCGGGAGTGCACAAGCGATGAGAGCCGCCCTGCTGATGCTGACCCTCACGCTGATTGCGGCAGGATGCTGCGCGCAGACGCCGTTCGTCGGCGACTACGACGCGGAGCTGCGCGATGGTGAGCACGTGGACTGCGAGCTGATGGTCGAGCGCCTGCAGGAGCTGGGCGCGAACACCTACATGTGGCTGATCTGGCACAGCCCCAACGACTGGGAGGACCTGCACGAGTTCCTGCCCCTGGCGGCAGAGGCCGACATCACCGTGTGGGTCTACCTGGTGCCGCCGTCGGAGACAGCGGCCACACACGAGCAGTTCCCCTATTCTGAGCCCTTCCGGCTCGACTACGTGCGCTGGGCCGAGGAGATCGCGCGTCTGTCGCTCGAGCACGACAACCTGGTCGGCTACGTGATCGATGACTTCTGGGGCAACGTGAACCCGCGCTGGTTCACGCCCGAGTCGATCCGGGCGATGGTGGACGCGGGACGTGCCATCAACCCCGAGATCAAGTTCTACCCGCTCATGTACTTCAATCAGATCGGCTCGCGCTTCATCCAGATGCTGGGGACGGTGGTCGATGGCGTGGTGGCCGCCTACCCACGCAACCCCGAAGCGGTCGAGCGCGCGCTGACCTGGCTGAACGGCGAGTTCATCGTCCCACCGCAGGGCAGCGTGACCCATCCGTGGGACACGCCTTCACAGGCCGGCGACTGCGGCTTCCTGCAGCAGACGGTGCGCGTGCTTGATGCCGAGGCCGCAGCGCTGACCTTCAGCTTCAGCGATGACTTCGATGGCCCGACCGCGGGCTATCACATGATGCAGGCGCGCGTTGGCGACGAGGTGGTGTGGGAGGAGGACGTGGCCGGCGAGGATGACGGTGAGGTGACCCTCGACCTGTCGGAGGTCGTCGCGGGCGAGGACGAAGTGACGCTCTCGCTGGGCCTTTTCGACCGCACGGGCGTGGGCAACTTCGGCGTCACCGCGATCTTCTCGGACCTCAAGGCCGAGGGGCTGGAGGTGGCGGACATTACCGCCGTCGACGCCTGGACGGAGAGCGTGCGCGGGAGTTTCGTGACCGCGGCCACTCCCCCCTGGGAGCCGGAGGAGCCCATCGACCTGCCGCTGATCCTCATGCCCTCGGGCTCGCGCAGCGCCTACGAGAAGCGCAACGATGACCCCGGCACGGCCGAGCTGATCGCGGCCAAGTACGAGATGTGCCTGCAGTTCGTGCGCGAGGGCCGGGTGCAGGGCGTGGTCAGCTACTGCCTGGACAAGACGCCGGGCAACGAGGATTTCGACGCCGTGGCCGAGATCATCGCCGAGTTCTGGCGTGACTTCGAGGCGGAACAGGGCTGATTCCGGGGCGGCGGGCAGGCCTGGGGCCCCTGGGGGGCGAACCACACGGCGTGCTTACTCCGATCTGCGGAGGTTGGCAGCGATGCGCATGAGCTTGACCGTGACCCTGATCCTGACGCTCGTGACGGTGACGGGCGCCGTGGCGGATTTCACCGTGCTTGACGGCGACACCCAGGCCGTGATCGTGCGGGAGCGGCTGGCGCGCGGCGAGGCGCTCAGCGCCTGCCAGGACCTGGCGAGCTACCTCAAGACCTCGACCGGCCGCGACTTCGCGGTGGTCGATGAGGACGACTACGAGCCGGCGCAGGGCCCGCCGATCTACGTGGGCATGTGCGCGCCGGTCAAGGCCGCGCTGGGCCTGGAGCGCTACGGCATGGACCGCGACGCCTTCGCGGTCATCGTCACCGACGCCGCCGCCATGCTGGCCGGGCCCTCGCCGTGGGCGACCTACTGGGCGGTCTGCCAGTTCCTCGAGGACTACGTGGGCGTGCGCTGGCTCATCCCCGGGCCGCTGGGCGAGGATGTGCCGGCCCACGAGACGATCACTGTGCCCGAGGTGCGGCAGATCCACACGCCCGCCATCCTGTCGCGGCTGTGGAGCGGCGCGCACTACGGCGGCGTGTGGAGCCTGCGCCAGCGCATCCACGGGCGCTACGCCTTCCACCACAACCTGCTCAACATCTTCCCGCCGGAGCTGTTCGACGAGCACCCCGAGTACTTCCCGATGCACGGCGACGAGCGCTACCGCCCGGGGCCCGATGACCATAGCTGGCAGCCGTGCATGACCGACCCGGGCGGCATTCAGCACGCGGCCGACGTGGCGCGCGCCGCCTTCGCGGCCAACCCCGACCTCGAATCGTTCTCCTTCGGCATCAACGACGGCCATGGCTACTGCGAGTGCCCCAACTGCAAGCTGGTCGATCATCCGCTCCCCGAATGGCACGGCTTCTCCGGCGACAAGTCGATCCTGTACTACACCTGGCTCAACCGGATTGCCGAGAACCTGGAGCAGGACCATCCCGACAAGATGCTGGGCTGCCTGGCCTACTCGGCGGTGATCCTGCCCCCGACGGGGATGCGGCTGCACCGCAACATAATCCCCTACCTGACGAGCAACCGCTCGGACTACTGGGACCCGGTCTTCAAGCGCCAGGACGAGACCATGCTGGAGCGCTGGGCGGCGGTCACGAACCAGATGGGCATCTACGAGTACGGCTACGGGATGGGCTTCGCCATCCCGCGCATCTACAACCACCTCTTCCAGGAAGCCATCCAGCACGCGGTAGCGCACAAGGTCAGGGGCTTCTACGCCGAGGTCTACCCCAACTGGGGCCTCGACGGCCCCAAGCTCTACGTGATGGCGCGGCTGCTGTGGGACCCGTATGCGGACGTGGACGCGATCACCGATGACTGGAACGAGCGCATGTTCCGCACGGCCGCCGCGCCGATGAAGCGCTACTTCGCGCTGGCGGAGCAGGCGTGGCGCGAGAACAACTTCGGCCACGGTCACTGGGCCTACCGCCTCGCCGCCGATCCGCAGCAGTTCCGCATCTTCCCGCCGGACCTGGTGGACGAGATGATGGGGCTGCTCGATGGGGCCACCGCGCTGGCCCAGGACGACATCGTGCGCGACCGCATCCAGTTCTTCCGCAAGACCTTTGAGATCACCAAGCTGCTGGCCGGCAACTACTGGGCCTCCTACGGCATCGAGGAGATGATCGAGGAGGGCGCGTCCATGGAGGATATCGCCGCCGCCATGCGCCGCATGGTCGAGCAGGTGGGCGAGACCGACATCGACGCCTACATGGCCGAGCGCGTGGGCGATGACCCGATCGCGTTCCATCCTCCCAAGCCGGGCTGGATCAACCCGCTGAAAGCCGGCGGCCAGACCGTGGCCAAGCGCTGGATCGCCTCGAGGCTCATCACCGAGGAGCTGGAGGCGGCCGCCGCTGCGGGGGCGATCGACGCCGCGGCGCTGCGCGAGCGCATCTCGGCCCGCGTGGATGAGGTCTTCGGCGAGGGCGGCTCGGCGGGCTATCGCACCATCGTCGAGCAGGTGCGCGCAATGGCCACCAGGGTCGGGACTGCGGCGCGCGCCGAGCAGGCGCCGACCATCGACGGGCGGCTCGACGAGCCGGTCTGGGGGCGCGCCGACGTGCTGACCGACTTCATCAAGTGGGGCATGGCGACGGATGCCGACCACGTCACCCGCGCCCGGGTGGTCCACGACGGCGACGACCTGTACATCGCGCTCGAGTGTGAGCAGGACACCTCTGACCTGGTGACCAACGCCGCGCCGCGCGACGGCTCGACCTGGCACGACGACTCGGTCGAGATCTTCATGAACCCGCGCGTGGGCGAGTACGAGTACGTGCAGCTCATCATCAACGCCGCGGGCGCGTTCTTCGACCAGTGGCGCCGCAGCGAGGAAATGGAGTACAGCGAGGCGCTGGCCTACGACCTCGACGCCGACTGGGCGGCGACCGTCCAGGAGGGCATGTGGACCGCCGAGATCCGCGTGCCGCTCGGCGAATTCGGCTTCGATGCCCGGTCCGGTGCGCTGCTGCCGATGAACTTCGTGCGCAACGTGCAGGGCGCCGACGCGGAGATCTCGTCGTGGTTCCCCAGCATTCGCGCGCACGCCGATCCGGTCAGCCGCGGGTGGATCGTGATGGAGTAGGCCCGCAGGCGACAACGACAACGGACGGCAGCGGCCTCGCGGTCGCTGCCGTCCTCATGTACATCCGCCCCTACTGCGCCGGTACGAGCAGCGGCGTGCCTGCGGCCGAGAGCAGCGGTGGCAGCCCGCGCAGGTCCACGTAGTGGTCCTCCCAGGTGCTGCCCGAGGGCGCTTCGAGGCGCAGCGTCCACACTTCGCCCTGGCTCGGCGGATCCAGCTCCACCTCGAACTGATGCGTCTGGAACTGGTTGTCCACCTCGCCGAAGACCTCTCCCTGCGGATCGATGAGCGCCGCCTTGATCGCCTCACCCGGGCCCTGCCCCGCCACACGCACGCCGAACTCGGTGGTGCCGGGCGGCACGTAGAAGCTGAAGCTCCCTGACGAGTGGATCAGGTTCACCGCGCCGTCCGCCAGCAGCAGCGCCATCGGGTTCGATGCGTTGGCGATCTGGAAGCGGTTGGCGCCGGGGTCGAGCGAGACGCGGTAGACACCGGTCTCCGGCGCGATGAAGCCCACCTCCGCCTCCGCTTTGAAGGGCGCGGTGGCGCGCAGGGCCTCGGCCCCCGACGGGGCGGTCACGACCACCGGCATGTCCTCGCCCGCGTAGCGCCCGACCTGCTGGTGGCTGACGGTGAAGCGGACGTCATCGCCGGCGTTGGCGTAGAGCAGGTAGATCCCCGCCCGGCGCACCACCGGCCAGCGCGCCTCGTCGGGGGCGATCGGCGTCTCGGGGGCCAGCGGCACCAGCGCCGCCTCATCGACCTCCAGCCGCGGGGTGTCCTTGAGCGCGATGACCGGCATCCACTCCGCGAGCAGCTCGTCGGTGATCTCCTCCGTGGTCTGCTCGCCGTCCTGCTCGATGATGAGCGTGCCGGTGATGTCCCGCAGCGGTGTGCCGCCGGCCTGGTCGTTGTAGCTCATGGGCGGCCGATCCACGGGGTCGCGGATCAGCACGCGGTCGAACTCGATGCCGCCCACGGCGGTATCGCCGCCCAGCCGACTCGCGAGCATGATGGGCGAGACGCCCAGCATCTCGGTCGCGCAGTCGAGCACCCGGCAGTTCTCGAAGCGCACCAGGCCGCGCTCGGCGGGCTTGGAGACGCTGATGCCCGCGTTGCGGCTGCCCTCGAAGATGCAGTCCACGAACTCGATGGTGCCGCTCACGCCGCCCGCGAGCGTCTCGTGGGTCACCACGCCCGTGCCCATGCTGCCGTCGCCGACCGAGCGGCAGTTCTCCAGGCGGATCGAGACCGGTTCGGACTCGCCGTTGAGCGCGCGCAGGTAGAAGAAGTAGCCGGTCGAGGCGTTGTTCTCGGTCAGGCAGTTGCGCATGACCACGTTGACCAGCCGCTCCTCGGGCCGGTTGGGCTCGAAGTCAATGCCCGCCTGCGGCGGCGTGCCGCCGGTGTTGCGCATGACGGTGTTCTCAATCAGCAGATTCTCGGCGGTGATCACCGAGATGCCCTGGCGGTAGTTGTCGTCGCACACCACGTCCTTGATGGTGATGTTGGTGTTGGTCCGGCCTTCGGAGCCGATCCCGAGGTAGATGCCGTCGCCGCCGCTGCGGCTGAGCGTGAGACCGTGGACCTCGACGTTGGTCGCGCCGCGCAACTGCAGGCAGTGGCGCCACTCGCCCTTGGCGTAGAGTTCGGGGTTGGCGTAGTCCTCCTTCCACATGCGGAAGGTCGCGCCGTCGCCGCGCAGGATGACGTTCTCCACGTCGCGCGCGGTCATGAGCGTGGCACCGGTGCTCTCGTATTCGCCGCGCCTGGCCTGCAGCACGCAGCCCGCCTCGAACACGATCTCCTGGTTGCTCACCAGCGTGATGGGCGTCACGATCCACGGGCTGCCCATGTCCTCGACGATGAGCCTGGGCACACCCGAGTCGATGGCGGCCTGCAGGCACGCAGTGGCGTCCTCGGCGTCGAAGCCCCACCACGAGGCGTACGCTTCCTGCACCTCGCCGGCGGCCACCTTGTCTATCATCTCCTGATTCACCTGGCACCACGCTGACCCGGCGGCCAGCGCCAGCACGACCGGCACGATCGCGCATCTGTGCATCGGCAGAACCTCCTGATCGTCATCTCTGGGTGGATATGCATGGCGGATCAGTCATCCGCGGCCACAACCATGGACGCGCCCGCAGGGGTCAGCAGCGGCGGGATGCCACGCAGGTCCACGTAAAAGTCCTCCCACGTGGTGTTGCTCGGCGGTGCGGTGCGCAGCGTCCACACCTCGCCCCGCGACGGCTGCTCCAGCTCCACTTCGAACTGGTAGGTCTGCACCTGGTCATCGACACTGCCGAAGACCTCGCCATCGGGGCGGATGAGCGTGGCCTGCACGCCCTCCCCCACGCCCTCGCCCCAGATGCGGACGCCGAAGAGCGTGGTGCCCACGGGCACGTAGAACTGCAGGTCGCCGGCGTACTGCATGAAGCGCACGGCCTCGCCGCCGCCGGTGAGGGCCATCGGATTTGACCAGGCCGACAGCCGCATCTTGTTGCCGCCACCATCGGCGACGACCATGTACGCGCCGGTCTCGGGCGCCGTGAAGCTGATGGTCGCCTCATCCTGGAAGGGCACGGTCGCCTCGTGTACGACCTCGCCTGAGGGAGCGGTCACGGTGATGGGCATCTCGTCACCGGCGTAGTTGCCCACCTGCGCGAACTCGGCGTGGAAGCTTACCTCGTCGCCGGCGTCGGCGTAGACCACGTAGGTGCCCACGCGCCGCTGCCACGGCCAGCTCGGCGTGGTGTCAGCGGACACAGGAACCTCCATCGGCTCCAGCGTCAGTCCCTCGAGGCTCAGTCGTGGGATGTCGCGCAGCACGATCTGCGGCATCCACTCCGCCAGGACCTCGGGGGTCAGCGCCACGTCGGTCTCGTTGCCCTGCTCGTCGATGAGGATCAGGTTCCCGGTCACGTCCGCGATGGCGACGCCGCCGTAGTCCATGTAGGCCATGGGCTGGTGCACGCGCGCGTCGGTCACGCGTACGTTGACGAACTCCGCGCCGCCCGCCGGGTCGTCAGTGTCTCGCCCGCTGCGGAAGACGATGGGGGCGATGTCTCTCTGGCCGGTGTTGAGCGCCGCCGCTGCCCTCGACGGTGCAGTTGATGAACTCCGCCAGTCCGCCGACGGCGGTCTCGACGCTGCCTCCGGCGGCGTAGCAGAAGCCCTGCCCGGCGTCATTGACCGAGCGGCAGTTCTCGAAGCGCATGGAGATGGGCTCGGAGGTGGCCTTGAGCGGGCTGATGGCGAGCACGTAGCCGTAGCTGTTGTTGTTCTCGCTCAGGCAGTTGCGCATGACCACGTTGACCAGCCGCTCCTCCGGGTTGTTCGGCTCGAAGTCGATGCCCGCCTGCGGCGGCGTGCCGCGAGTGTTGCGCATGATGGTGTTCTCGATGAGCAGGTTCTCGGCGGTGATGACCGAGATGCCCTGCCGGTAGTTGCTCTCACACACCACGTCCCTGATCGTGATGTCCTTGTTGGTCACCCACTGGGTGGCGGTGCCCAGGTAGATACCGTCGCCGCCGCTGTCCTCCAGCGTGAGCCCGAGCACCTGGATGTTGCTCGAGCTGCGGATCGACAGGCAGTGCCGCCACTCGGCGTGCTGGTAGAGGTCGGGGTTGTCGTAGTCCTCGCGCCACATGCGGAAGGTGGCGCCGTAGCCGTTGAGGGTCACGTTCTCGACGTTCGAGGCCGTAACCAGCGTGGCGTTGGAGTCCCTGTACTCGCCGCGCTTCGCCAGGATCACGCAGCCCTCTTCGAACACGATCTCCTGGTTGCTGCGAAGCTGCAGGGGCATGACCACCCACGGGCTGCCCATGTCCTCGACGATGAGCTTTGGCACTCCCGAGTCGATGGCCGCCTGCAGGGCCTGGGTGGAGTCCTCGGCGTCGAAGCCCCACCAGGAGGCGTGCGCCTCCTGCAGCTCCCCGGCGGCGACGCGGTCGATCATCTCCTGATTGCGCTGGCACGAGGCCGTCGCGGCCACGAGCATCAGCAGAGCAAGCACGAGCGCGCATCGATGCATCGGTGATTCCTCCTGTGCGTCATCGGTCTGGATCATCATCTCGCCTGCGGCACGGGCGCCAGCGGCGTCGCGCCGGCCGCCGACAGCAGTGGAGGTACGCCGCGCAGGTCCACGGAGTGGTCGTCCCACGTCATCTGCGAGGGGCGCTCGAGCTGCAGCGCCCACACCTCGCCCGCGCTCGGCGGGTCGAGGCCCACCTCGAACTGATGCGTCTCGAACTGGTTGTCCACCTGCCCGAACACCCCGCCCCGCGGATCCAGCAGCGTCGCCCTGATGCCCTCGCCGGTCCCCTGGCCGGCGACGCGCACGCCGAACTGTGTCGTGCCCGGCGGCACGTAGAAGATGAGGCGGCCGCCGGAGCGGTTCAAGCCCACCGGCCGGTCATCGATGACCAGCGCCATCGGGTGCGAGGGGGCGAGGATCTGCGAACGGTTGTTGCCCGCGTTGAGGGTGAAGCGGTACAGGCCGGTCGCCGGCGCGGTGAAGCTCACCGTGGTGTCCGCCTTGAAGGCTGCGGTGGCCCGGTGCACCTCATCGCCCGTGGGCCCTGTGATGACCACCACCATCTCGCCGCCCGCGTAGGGCCCGACCTGCAGGTAGCGGACGGTGAAGGCGACCTCGTCGCCCGCCTGAGCATAGAGTATGTAGCTGCCGACGCCACGAACCAGCGGCCAGGGCGATGACTGTGCGGCAACCGCCGGCAGCTCCGCCGCCAGCGGCTCCAGGGCCATCCCCTCGAGGCTCAGCCGCGGGATGTCGCGTATCCTCGACGCCGGCATCCACCGCGCGATCAGCTCCTCAGTCAGCTCGACCGGGGTGCGCTGGCTGTCGCGCTCGACGATCAGCGTGCCGGTGACGTCGCGGACGGGCGTGCCGCCCGCGCGATCGTTGTAGCCCAGCGGCGGACGCTCCAGCGCGTCGCGCACCAGCACATCGTCGAACTCGACGCCGCCCACGGCTGCGCCGGCGGCTCCGCCGCTGGCGAACATGATCGGCGCGATGCTCGCCTGCCCGGCCGCGCAGTCGAGCACCCGGCAGTTCGCGAAGCGCAGCCGGCCGAGATCGGCCGGCTTGGTGATGCCGATGCCCGAGCTGCCGCTGCGTTCGAAGATGCAGTCTGTGAAGTCGATCACGCCCATCACCGAGCTGAGCACGTTGACGCCCATGGCAGCATCGTCGGTTGAGCGGCAGTCCTCGACGCGCACCGCCACGGCATCAGGCCCGCCGTCGAGCCCTCGCAGGCTGACGACGTAGCCGGTCGAGGAGTTGCGCTCGGTCAGGCAGCCGCGCAGCGCGATGTCGATCCGTGTCTCGTCAGGCCCATCGGTCTCCGCACCGGCAGGCGCCAGAACGTCGGCGTTGCCCGCGATGGCGAACTGGAAGCCGGGGTTGGTGTTGCCGACCGCGCGGCAGTTCTCGAAGCGCAGCGACACCGGAGCGGTGGGGGCGTTGTGCGGGGCGATGTTCACCACGTAGCCGTAGGTGTTGCTCTCGCTCACGCAGTTGCGCATGACGATGTTGACCAGGCGCTCGGCCGGGTCGTTGGGCTCGAAGTCAATGCCCGCCTGCGGCCAGGTGCCGTGGGTGTTGCGCAGCACGCTGTCTTCGATCACCAGGTTCTGGGCGGTGATGACCGAGATGCCCTGCCGGTAGTTCCCGTCGCAGACCACATCCCCGATGGTCACGTCGATGTTGGTGGCGCCATCGGGGCCGGTGCCGAGGTAGATGCCGTCGCCGCCGCTCTCCGCGAGTGTGAGCCCGCGCACCTCAACGTTGCGCACGCCGCGCAGTTGCAGGCAGTGGCGCCACTCAGCCTTGGTGTAGAGTTCGGGGTTGGCGTAGTCCTCGCGCCACATGCGGAAGGTTGCGCCGTCGCCGCGCAGCGTCACGTTCTCGACGTCCCGGGCGGTCACCAGCGCGTCGCCCCCACCGTGGAACTCGCCGCGCTTCGCGAGCAGCTCGACCCCTTCTTCGAAGACGATTTCCTGGTTGCTGACCAGCGTCAGAGGCGTCACGATCCACGGGCTGCCCATGTCCTCAACGATGAG
Source organism: Candidatus Zipacnadia bacterium (assembly GCA_029820295.1). GTDB lineage: Bacteria > Armatimonadota > Zipacnadia > Zipacnadales > UBA5352 > JALGVA01. Next base: position 48,677 of record JALGVA010000015.1, on the reverse strand, counting down.
CCTGGGCACGCCCGAGTCGATGGCCGCCTGCAGACACGCCGTGGCGTCCTCCGCGTCGAAGCCCCACCACGACGCGCGCGCCTCCTGCACCTCGCCCGCCGCGACGCGGTCGATCATCTCCTGGTTGCGCTGGCATAAGGCCATCGCGGTCACGAGCATCAGCAGCACGAGCATGAGCGTGCATCGCTGCATCGCGAGACCTCCTGGTTCATCGCGCTATCGCGGCGGCCGGGCGGATGTCACGGTTCCCGCGCTGTCACGAGCAGCACGGCCGCCTCCCAGGGCTCGAGGGCAACCGCCAGGCGGCCGTCGGTGTAATCAACATCGCGGCGGGTCAGCACGTTCCTGGCCACCGGCGCGCCGGCCTGCATGCCCAGCGCGTCGGGCGGCGCCTGAAGCTCCGCCTGCACCGGCTCGGAGCTGGCGTTCATCGCCACGATGAGCGCGCCGCCGGGGCCCACGTGTGTGGAGACCAGCACGTCCGGGGCATTCGTCGTGACCGGCCCGCCCTCCCAGTACGGGTACCAGGTCGCGGCGTTGATGTCGATGGCGTCCCATGCGGCCCACACGCTCGACATCAGCGGCAGCAGCTCGCTGCGCACATAGGGCCGCACGGGCACATCGTGCAGCAGCCCCAGCGCGATGGCCTCCTCGTAGGTGAAGGGCCGGCGGTAGTAGCACAGCAGCTCCGCCGGAACGCCCCAGTTGTGGCCCATGAACTCGGCGCGGAAGGCATCCAGCGGCAGGCGGAAGCCATGCTCCTGCACGTCGAGCTGCTCGCCGTCCCAGTAGTCATCGACGAACGCCAGCGTGGGGATCGAGACGGTCGCGGACATGTGCGCCGAGATCAGCCCTTCGGGCTTGCGCGACCTGACAATCTGGCGCAGGCGCCGCATCAGGTCGCGCACCTCGAAGATCGGGTAGGTGCGATGGCGCGTGCCGTCCGGCGCGTCATAGCCACAGCCGTGCAGGTCGTTGGCGCACGCGAAGGGCTCGGTGGTGCCGTCGAGGTAGACGCCGTCGATGTCATACTCGTCGATCATGCGCGCGATGCCGGTCAGCACGTACTCCTTCCACGCGCTGTGGTAGCAGCAGATGTAGGCGGTCTGCGGGTAATCCCGCCGGGTATAGCCGCCCCGGCGCGGCCAGACCAGCACCTCGTCCGAGTAGGCGTCCCACTCGGGCGCGGCGTCGGACAGCTCGTAGCCGAAGTAGAGCAGCAGCCGGATGTCGCGCTCGTGGCAGGCCGCGACCAGGTCATGCAGCGCCTGCTGGTGGATCTGCGTCGAACCGTAGGCCTGGATCTCGGTCCAGCTCTGATGGTAGACGAGGGTGTTGACGCCCTGTGCCTTGAGCACGTCCAGCAGGCTCACGTCCGGGTCGCCGATTGCGACAGCGAGTCCCGACACGCCCTCGGTGTCGCTGATCTGGCTGCGGTTGCTGACCATCCGCCCGGCCGGGGCAGGGGCATCGATGCCCTCGTCGAAGCTGTCGTAGAGCAGCGTATGCGCGTCGGTCTGCCCCGGCGCCGGCGCCTCGCTCAGGTCACGGGCGACGTCGCTGATGCGCAGCTCATCGACCGCGAACTCGCACGGCGTTGCCGCCGGCGGCGACCCGACGATGATCTGCGCGCCCTCCAGCGTCCCCTCGATCAGACTCTCCCACGGCTTCGCGGTGCGCTTCACGCCGTCGATCCAGACGGCCGCCTCCTCGCCCCAGGTGAAACCGACCCGGTGCCAGCTCTCCCGCTCCCACGGCTCCGTCTGCCCGACCGTCACGTAGAGCACGACCTCGCCGCCGATGCGGCTGTAGAGGCGCAGGTTGCGGTCGACGATGTTCCAGTAGAAGCCCACATGGTCGCCGTTGTCGAGCACCAGGCGGAACAGCTCGCGGTTGTAGCTGCCGCGGTTGGCCGGCGTGACCTCGACCGCCGGGTCGAACAGCGGCTTGACCCACATCTCCACCGTCCCGGCATCCAGCGCGATGTTCCCTTCAGCCGGGTAGGCCAGGTAGGCCGATGACGACGCGGTCGCGTTCTCCATCCCGTAGAACGCGCCGTGGGTGATGTGCCACTCGCGGTGGTCCGGGTCCAGCGGCTTGACCGGCGTGGCCTGCAGGCCGAAGGTCGCGCGGAAGGCCTCGCCGGGCTCCAGCGCCTCCTCGACGAAGTGGAGGCGCAGCGTCGCCGCCTCCTCGCCCCGCTCGATGGTGATCGCGCGGTTCGCGTCGGTGGGCCGCCAGCTCTCGTCGGTCTCGGCGAACCACTGCAGGCCGCGCTCCTCGTCGCCCAGCCACACGAAGGGCATGAAGCGATGCTCCCAGCCCTCCGCCGGCAGCGCGCCCGAGACCGATCCGCCCCAGCTCGCGTCGGCGGCGTGCAGGTACCTCGCGTGCTCGGCGCGCACCGGGATCTCGAGCACCAACTCATCGATGGCCACACCCTCCGCCGGCGTCACCGCAAGATCGAAGCGCATCATGCCGTCGAACTCGCAGCGCACATCGCACGCCAGCTCCGCGCCATCGGCCCGCGCGGTCACCACGCCCTGGGCGGCGGTCGGCGTGCGCTCGCCCCACGCCAGGGTGGCGTCGCGCCAGCGCCGGTGCCGGCCGCCGGCCACCATCGCCAGCCGCATCGGCCCCGCCAGCACCTGGGCATCGGCAGTCGTGATGCGCGCGGGCAGCGCCTGCCCGTCGAAGGCGTACTCGCGGCCCCAGCAGCGCACCGCGTCGCCGTCCGTCTGCACCGGCGTCCACGGCGCGGGCAGCTCATCACTCACGCCGATGTCGCTGCCGACGTAATCCGGCTGCGGCGGCAGCTCGAAGCTCGTCTCCTCGCGGGCGATCACCTGCCTGCCCGCCAGCGCCTCGACCGCCAGCGTCACCTCGCCCGGCTCGACGCCCGCGAGGCTCACGACCGCGCGCGCGCTGCGTGGCGCATCGGGGTCCGCGGGAACGGTCGCGGCCCGCTCACCGTTAATCAGGATGCGGTAGCTCTCGGGCACGCCGTCGGCCTGCTCAGCATCGATGCCGACGATGACCTCCATCGCCTGCAGCAGGCCCTTGCGCAGCGTCAGCTCGATGGGTGGCTTCACGTAGACCGGCACCTCCTGTCGGAAGACCTCCTCGCCGTCCTCGGTCACGCCCGTCATGCGCAACAGGTAGCGGCCGGGCCGGGGGATGTCGAGAACCCACATCTGCTGAAGCTCACCGACTGCGCGCGCGACGACTTCGTCGTCCCTGACAAGTGTCGCGTCGAGGCGCATGCCGGGCGCGCCGGCAGGGGCGATCGTGAGCGCAGATTCGCTGCGGTCCACGACGACCGGACCGACGCGCGGCCCATCGGAAAAGCGCATCTCGCCGAACTGGTCGGGCTCGTGGAAACTGCTCTGCATCGGCGCCCAGGTCAGGGGGGTGCCGCCGGCGATATCGCAGGCGAAGTTCACCCGCCAGAGATCGCCCCCGTCCGGCCGGCCACCGAGGTCCGCCCAGGGGACGCGCACCTCAGCCCACCAACGACCGCCGCCGGCGCCGACAGCCGCTTCAACGTGTGCGTCCCATGACAGATCGCGGCCGCGCGCATCGGCGACGTCCCCCGCTGCGTTCACGATCACCTGGTAGTACTCCGCGGAGCCCTGGGGCTGCAGGAACACCTCAACGGCGTCATCAAGCCACAGTGAGCCGTCATGCCCGCGCTGCTCGGCCGTTGGGGTGTCCGTCACCGTCCACGCCAGCACGAGCCCGCGATCATCAGTGCCGACCCGGCAGCCGCATAGCGGGCTGTGCGCCCCCCCCAGCTCCATGAAGGCCCCCACGCCCGTCGCGCCTGCCCACTCATTCCCGCCGATCTCCCCGTCAACAGTGACCTCAACAGCCACGGGCCCGACAGTCACCAGCGGCAGCACCGGCTCCTGCGCCCACGTGGCGCCGACGCAGACGAACACGCTCACCCACACGGCCATCGATCGCATCATTGCTCTCCCTCCATCGGCGCGGCCCGTCGATCCCTGTCTGTATGACAGCTTCGGCGCGCACGGTCCGCCGCCCTGCCCGGAGTGCCATCCCCGCGCCCGAGCATCCGGACGTGGCTACGCCCGCGGGCACCGGCCGGGCGAGACGCCGCGCCCACCGACGCCCGTGCCGTCCGGCTGGTGCCGCGCGCAGGGGACGCACGGGCGCGCGGCGAAATATTCTCCGCCGGCGGAAGGAGCGGTCAGCGATGCTGGGTCGCTACGTCGTCGCAACCCTCGCGCTCATCATGCTCATGGCGGTGTGTCCGTGTCCGGCCGATGACGGGCCGACGGGCGTCGGCCTGAGCCTCGGACCTGCGAAGGAGCGCCGCTTGAGCCCCGACGGCGACCACCCCAACCATATGCACCGCGAGCAGGTCGCTACCTTCAGCCTGAGCGAGCGGAGCTATCGCATCGCCTGGAAGGCCTGCGTGGACCCGGCGCATGAGGGGCGCGTCGTCCCGATCGAGGGCTACATCGGGATGCCGGGGCCCTCGTCGGCCAACTGGTACCACAGCGGGTTCCTGTTCATCCGCCTCAACGGCCACGACATCGGCACCACGCCGCTGTCGAGCATGATGGCGGTGGAGAGCGGCCCCGAGCGCGCCATCCTCGACCTCGTCTGGCGCGATGAAGCCGCCAACGTGCGCGCGCGCTTCGTCGGCCTGCCCGGCTACGACTGCCTGCTGTGCGAGATCGCCATCGAGCCGGTGACGGAGATCACCTCGGTCGGCCTCGAGCTGCGCTGCTATCCCAGCTACTTCACTGCGTGGAACAGGCGCGACGGCGCGCGCCGCATCCAGACGCCCAGCCGGCTTGTCGAGCAGGGCGACGACGTGACCGGCTCGCTGGCGGAGAATTGGTGGGCGGTCTACTACGACGACATCTTCGACGTCGCCAAGGGCGAGGGCGCCGGGCCATGCTCGATGCTGATCGTTCCGCCCGAGGACGGTGAGATCCGCTTCGCGCCCGGCGGCTACGCGGTCACCACCAACATCACCCTGCCCGCCGACACCACGCGGGTGCGCATGGCGTTCTGGGACCACAACGGCGTCACCAACGCGGATGCGCTGGCCGAGGTGTCCCGGCGCGCAGACGAGGTGCGCGCGCTGTTGGAGGACGCCGACTTCACGCCCGCTCCGGTCGCGGGCTTTGACATCGCCGAGGCGCGCGCCGAGGTGCAGCGCGCGCTGGCCTCCGAGGCCGCGCGCGAGGCGCTCGCCGAGCAGATCGGACAGATGCAGGCGTGGCTGGAGGCGGCCGAGCCGGCCCGCGGCGAGGCGCCCGGCGTGGCCGCCGAGGAGGAGCTGCTGCGCTCCATCGACATCTACAACAGCTTCAAGTGGGACGTGAAGCTGGTCGAGCTGCTGCACGAGCTGTGACGAACGCGATGCTGACCGGGAGGGCCCGAGCATGAGTCGATTGATCGCCACGCTCACCATGATCGCGCTGATCGCCGCCGCTCCGTGCCTGCTGGCGCAGGACCGGGCGGAGCTGGAGGTCGATCACGCGATGACCCTCGACTACCCCACGCCGCACACCGACTGGGCCCAGCCCTACGCGGGAGAGCCCACGCGCGTGCTGCTCTTCTGCGACGGGCGCGGCACCAACCCGCGCGTGGGCGTCGAGCTCATGCAACGCTTCGACGTCGAGCTGGAGGCGGTGTTCTGGGCGCGCATCGTGGACAGCCCGGACACCCACTGGCACGGCGGCGAGGTGGGCGAGCAGCGCATGCTCGACCTGCTGGAGCAGGACTGGGACTGCTTCCTGTTCTACGGCATCGGCATGGACAACATGTCGTCCGAGCAGCAATACAAGGTGCTCAAGCCGGTGACCGAGGGTGCGGGCCTGGTCTTCGTAGGCGTGGGCGATGACCGCGTCCTCAAGGACGCCAACCAGATCGCCGACCTGCCGCCGATCCTCGCACGCGGCCCGGTCGGCGAGGCGTGGACGGTCGGCCAGGGCCGCGCGGTGCGCATGCCCTGGCGCCCTGAAATCGACTATTACGAGGGCTGGGAGGTCGACTACGACTACTGGGCCGAGCAGCTCGGCCGCGCGGTGCTGTGGGCGGCGGGCCATGAGCCCCAGGCCACCATGACGCTGGACGTCGGCCCGGCCCATTTCGACTGGAACGTGACCAAGAACATCACGCTCGACCATGCCGGCACGATCGTGGGCGACAACCCCCGCGCCCGCCTGCGCGTGCGTCGGGCCGGAGGCCCGAGTATTGACCTGCAGGAGCGGCCGCTGCAGCCGCGCGCGTTTACCTGGCAGGTCGGTTCGCTGCCCGCGGGCGACTATCACGCCGATGCCTGGATCGTGAGCGACGCCGGCGTCGAGACGTGGACCAGCACGCCCTTCACGGTCACCAGCGACCCGCGCGTGGGCGGCGTGCTGCTCGACAGCGACTGGGGCGAGGTCGGCGACCGCATCAGCGGGCGCGCCATCGTCGAGGGCGCGCCGGGCCCCGACGACCGCCTGCGCGTGGGACTCTTCGACCGCCGCGGGCGGCTGCTGGCGCAGCAGACCACACCCGCCGCCGCCGGTGAGACGCGCTTCCAGTTCGGCATCGAACCGTGGATGCCCATGCTGGTGCGTGTGGACGCGGCGCTGTTCCGCAACCCGCCCGGCGACGAACCCGCCAGCGTCATCGACTCCGCCTACGCCTACTGCCGCGTCACCCAGCGCCACCGGGGCCGCTTCAACTTCCTGATCTGGGACACGCCCTCCGGCACGCTCGCGCCCTACGCCGAGCAGAGCCTGGCCGAGCACTCGGTCACCCTGCAGCTCAAGAGCGGCAACCCGCCGCTGATGCTGTCGGCCTTCGACATTGCGTGGGTGCCCTACACCACGCGCATCATGACGCCCAAGACCGAGGACGGCATCATGGAGCCGTTCTGCTGGAACGATGAGGCGGCCGTGCAGGCGCACGTGCAGGCCAAGGCTGAGGATTACATCCCCGCGCGCCAGCACGGCGTCTTCGTCTGGTCGCTGGGCGATGAGGTGACCACCACCGGCTCGTGCCTGTCGCCTTACTGCGCGGAGGCCTATCGTGGCTACCTGCAGGAGGTCTATGGCGACCTGGACGCGCTCAACGCCTCGTGGGGTACGGACTTCACCGACTGGGCGCAGGTGGGGCTGTCCAGGGAGGGCGACAACGAGGAGGCCAACTCGCTGGCCGAGGGCAACTATCCACGCTGGTTCGACCGCCAGGCCTTCCAGTCCTGGAACTTCGTGCAGTTCTGCCGGGCCTACGCTGAGGCCTACTCAGCCATCGATCCGCTGGCGCGGACCGGCTTCGAGGGCGCCGGGCGGTTCTCGGCGGGCGACGACCTCGACCTGATCATCCGCAGCAACGGCTTCTGGTCGCCCTATCCGGGAGTGGCCGACGAGGTCATCCGCTCCATCGCGCCGCGCGACTTCCCGCGCTCGAACTGGATGGGCTACACTAAGGACGCCGATTCGCTGCTGGCCAAGTACTGGCGCATGGTCACGCGCGGCTGCGACGCGGTGTGGTGGTGGCGCTGGGACTGCATCGGCCGCTTCCACGGCTGGCTGGCGCCCGACCTGCGGCCCTTCCCCGCCGTCGCGGAGATCCTCGAGGACACGCAGTTCGTGCGCGACGGCCTGGGCGACCTGCTGCTGCACTCCGAAATGCTCGACGACGGCATCGCGATGCTCTACTCCTACCCGTCCACCTTCGCCTGCGAGGTCGAGGACGGTCCCGGCTATGGCAGCTACGAATCGGCGCACGTGGCCTTCCACAACATCGTGCGCGACCTGGGCTACCAGTTCCGCTACGTCACCGACCGCATGATGCGCCTGGGCGAGTTCGAGGCCGACCGCTACCGCCTGCTCATCCTGCCGCGCATCGAGGCGCTGGGGCCCGAGGAGGCGCAGGTGATCCGCGACTTCGTGGCCGGCGGCGGCGTGGTCATCGCCGACGTGCGCCCGGCCATCTACGACGGCCACTGCAAGCCCCTGGCGCAGGGCCTGCTCGACGAGGTCTTCGGCATCAGCACCTCCGGTCGCGCGGCTGCGGCAGTCGGGCCGGCTGAGCCCGCCGATGGGATGACGCTTGAGAGCCTGGCCGTCGATCCGACCGTGACGGTCACCACCGGTGTCGCGCGCGGTGAGGCCGACGGCGTCCCGCTCATCATCACCAACCGCTTCGGCGACGGCGCGGCGGTGCTGCTGAACTTCACCGCCGCCAGCCTGCCGCCACTGGGCGTCGCGGACACCCCCGCCGCGGTCGCCGACCTGATGCTCGACCTGATCGGGCGCGCGGGCGAGCACCCGCCCGCCATGCGCCTGCGCACTGCGGACGGCGACCGCCTGCGCAACATCGAGGTCACGCGTTGGCAGGACGGCGACATCCAGATCGTCTCGCTCTTCCGCCAGTCGGGCAGCCGCGAGACCGCGACCGTGGTGCTGCCCGCGGCGCGCCACGTCTACGACCTGCGCACCGGCGAGCACCTGGGTGAGACCGCCCGCTTCCAGGCGGAGGTCGTCCCGTGCCGCGCGGGCTTCTTCGCCCTGACCGGCCTGCCGGTCGCCACGCCGGACCTGCGCGTCGAGCCGGCCTCGCCCGCGCGCGGCACGGTGGCCACCGCGTCGATCTCGGTGGCCGGAGCTGAGGGTCTGCATGCCTTCAAGGTCACGGCGCGGGCGGGCGACGCGCCGCTCGACTGGCTCGACCAGGTGGTCATCGCCGGCGCCGAGCCGGTCGAGTTCGCCGTCCCGCTGGCATACAACGATCCTGCCGGTGAGTACACCATCACCGCCCGCGAGCTGTTCTCGCGTGGCGACACCTCGACGACGGTCAACGTGCAGTGACGCCGGAAGGTCACCGCGACCTCCGGGAGGGATGATCATGCGCGCCATGACAGTTGGGCTCATCGCGCTCGCCCTGGTGACGGCCTGCCACGCCGGCGACCAGTACGACATCAAGGTCTACCCGTGCCCGCGCGCCGGGGGCGCCATCACCATCGACGGCGTGCTCGATGAGGCGGCCTGGCGGCGGGCGCCGCTGTCGGGCGACTTCACGTTCTACAACAAGCCCGAGCTGATAGAGCCGCAGACGGCGCTGCGCATGACCTGGGACGACGGGCACCTTTATTTCGGCGTGGTGTGCACCGAGCCGCGCCTCGACAAGCTCACCCAGGTCGGCCACGCGCGCGACGCGCGCGAAGTCTTCCACGGCGAGACCATCGAGATCTTCGTTGACCCCGACCACGACCAGGGGCTGTACTACCAGTTCGGCATCAACGCCGCCGCCAGCATCTATGACTCGGTGCGCACGGACCCGAGCTGGAGCGCGGATGTGCAGGCGGCGACCAGCGTGGGAGAGGACGCATGGACGCTGGAGGTCGCCATCCCCTGGGCGGACATGGGGTGGGCGCCCGAGGCCGGGCAGGTGGTGGGCGTCAACGTCTGCCGCGACCGCTACCTGGGCGCCGACCGCCAGTGGAGCAACTGGTCGCAGACCGCAGCCAACTTCCACGACCCCGCGCGCTTCGGCCACGCCGTGCTCTCGCCCGACGCCATGCGCCTGGGTGAACTGGAGGCCGAGTACCGCAAGGGCGGGCGCACGGGCCCCATCGTCTTTGAGGGCCCGCCCGCGCTGGTGGACGCCGCCTACCGGGCCCTGGCGCGGCGCAGCCTCGACCACAGCGCGGAGCTGCTGGCCGGCATCGAGGGCGCGCTGGCCCATGATGAGCAGCAGGGCGCGTCCGAGGAGCTGACCCGGCGCATCGCCGCCTACCGCACGGAGCTGTCGGGCTTCGCCGACCAGATAGAGGCCGGCGAGCCGCTGCCCCCCGACGCGTGGCGCCAGATGACCGCGCGCCTGGCCGGGATGCGCAGCGAACTCGACCGCGTGATCTGGGAGGCCCGCCTGGCCGCCCTGATCTCGACCATCTAAGGAGCGTTCACCCGTTCGTCGCGGGGCTGGGCGCCGGGTCGCGGCTCATGCCTGCCGCGCTGAGCAGCGGCACCACCCGCCGCCAGCCCCCCGCGTCGCGCTGGAGCGCCTCCAGGTCATCGATGTGCCCCGGGCGCCGCGCGTTGCCCGCCGCCTCGGTGCTCGCCGTCGCCTCCAGCCACACCCACGCCAGCCCCGCCGCCGGCCCCCGGGAAGCGCGCGGTCCGGCGCTGCGCGATCTCGATGCGCCTGTCGGTCGGGTCGGCCTCGCGCCAGAGCACCTCGACTACGTCCGCAAAGCCGAACGCAAGCGCCGCGCGCGGCGTCTCTCGCCCCGAGATGCTCGGGCTCGACGAGGTCGCACGCGTTCGGGTCCGAGATCAGCGCCGACTGACTCATGGGCGATCACCGCCGCAGCGTTCGCCGGGCGGATGGCCGGACCTGTGCGACAGGGAATGCGCACTCCCGCGGTGAAGAACCCGGCACGCCCGTCGGTCCCATGTGATGACCGCACCCGGAGGTCACCTCGATGACCGGACGCGCGCTCGTTATCGCCGCGCTGCTCGGCGCGGCCGCGATCGCGCCCGCGCAGGACGAGGCGCCGGCCCGGCCCGCCGTGCTCTTCCTCGACTTTCCCCCCCCAGGAGCACTACGAGACCTGGTTCAAGCAGTTCCTGCGCGAGATGCACGCGAGGCGGGCTTTCAGGTCGCGCGCGGGGACGGTCACCGCTGAAGAGAGCCTGCCGGCCATCCTGCCGGTGATCGTCGAGGGCCTCAACCACCGTTGGTGCTCCGTGATGCTCGACCGCGAGATGCGGCTGTGGCGGCCGGTGGCGATGCACGAGGCCGCGGCGTGGGCGCACCTCGACCTGACGGCGGCAAACCCGGAGCCGGCGAGCGTGTGCATCGGCCACCCGTTCACCTGCGACGATCCGGAGCTGTTCCTGACGCTGGTGCAGACCACGGAGGGCGTCCTGCATGTGGCGTGGTCGGGCGAGCACGGCATCGAGTGGACCTGCTACGATGCCACCAGCCTCGACGACGGGGAGACCTGGCGCGCACCGCAGGTCGTGGTGCCGGGCGAGTGCTCGTGGCTGGGCGACATCGCCGCTGCGGGCCGCCGCATCAGGCTCACCTACCGCGTGGAGCTGCACGAGGGCCACGACGCTATCGGGCCGGTCACCCACCAGGCGGGCGTGTGGCGCGCGCACGAGCTGCAACGCCCGACCTGCAGCTACCCGCCCGTCCTCGACGTGGGCCCCGACGGGTCGCTGCATCTCGCCCGGCACGATGTGGCCGGGCGCGCCTGGTACGCGCGCATGGACGCCGCCATCGCGCAGCCCTGAGCCTGGTTGCGGGCAGGTGCGAGCGTGGCCTTGCTCGAACCTGATGCCGCCATGGCCAGAGACGATCCCCCCGGCGGCGACCTCGAGTGCCTCGAAGGCTGCGTGGAGCGCGTGATCTTCCACGCGCCCGACAGCGGCTACACCGTGATGCACCTGCGCTGTGGCGCGCGCCGCATCACCGCCGTCGGCAACGTCACCGCGGCCAAGACCGGCGAGAACCTGCGCGTGTACGGCCGCTGGGTCGATGACTCGCGCTACGGCCGGCAGTTCCGCTTCGAGAGCTACCAGCCCGTGCGCCCCTCCGGCACCGAGGCGATGATCAGCTACCTCTCCTCCGGCCAGGTCGAGGGCATCGGCGAGGGCCTGGCGCGGCGGCTGGTCGAGCACTTCGGCGAGGAGACCATCGCAGTCCTCGACGAGCGCCCCGAGCGCGTGCGCGAGGTCGAGGGCATCGGCGCCAAGCGCGCGGAGGCGCTCATCAGGGCGTGGCGGCGCCAGACGCGCACCCGCGAGATCATGCTCTTCCTGCACGAGCACGACATCCGCGGCGCGCTGGCCGCGAAGATCGCCTCCACCTTCGCCGACCGCACCATCGAGGTGCTCGAGAAGGATCCCTACGTGCTGGCGCGGCGCATCCGCGGCGTCGGCTTTCTCACCGCCGACCGCATCGCCCGCTCGGTCGGCATCAGCCCCACCGACCCCTCGCGCCTGCAGGCCGGCCTGCTCTACTGCCTCGACCAGGCCACCGGGGAGGGCCACCTGTTCCTGCCCGAGACCACGCTGCTCGAGGAGGGCGAGCGGCTGATGGCGGTCGAGCGCCCGCTGCTCGAGCAGGCGCTGGCGCAGCTCGCCGAGGCGGACGAGGTGGCGCTCGAGGACGCGTCCTGGGGCCGCGCGGCCTATCTGCCGTCGCTGCTGCGGGCCGAGCGCGAGGTGGCGCTGCGCCTGCTGGCCCTGGCCTCCGAACCGCTACCGGGCGCGCCATCACCCGAGCAGACGCGTGGCTGGCTGCTGCGCCGCGGGGAGCTGGCGGGCGTAGTGCTGTCGCCGCAGCAGGCCGATGCGGTCTGCGGTGCACTCTCCGAGCGCATCACCGTCATCACCGGTGGCCCGGGCACCGGCAAGACCACCATCGTGCGCGTGATCGTCGCCGCCTGCAAGGCGCTCGGGCGTGACGTCGCTCTGGCCGCGCCCACCGGGCGCGCCGCCAAGCGCATGGCCGAGCTGGCCGGCGCCGACGCCGCCACCATCCACCGCCTGCTCGCCTGGGACCCGTTCAAGGGCAGCTTCACCCGCAACCAGGAGCAGCCGCTGGAGATGGACACGCTGGTCATCGACGAGTCGTCGATGATCGACGTGCCGCTGGCCTGCGACCTGCTGCGCGCGCTGCCCGACGACGCGCAGATCATCTTCATCGGCGATGCCAACCAGCTCCCCAGTGTCGGCCCGGGCAACTTCTTCCGCGACCTGTGCGCGGCCGACGCGGTCCCGGTGTTCACGCTCACCGAGGTCTTCCGCCAGGCCGCGCAGTCACTGATCGTCGAGAACGCGCACCGCCTCATCCGCGGCGAGAAGCCCGTACTGGTGCCGTGGCGCAACCGCCGCGACGAGGACTGCCTGTTCGTGCACGTGCGCGAGGCCGAGGCGGGCGCCGACGTGGTCATCCGCGCGGTCACGCGCGAGGTGCCGCGGCTGGGCATCGCGCCGCCCAACGTCCAGGTGATCACGCCCATGCACCGCGGGCCGCTGGGCGTCGCGGAGCTGAACCGCCGCCTGCAGGAGGCGCTCAATCCGCCCGGCCCGCAGCGCGCCGAGGTGCGCTCCGGCGACCTGATCCTGCGCGAGGGCGACCGCGTGCTGCAGGTCGTCAACAACTACGACAAAGAGGTCTTCAACGGCGAGATCGGCCGGGTCACGCGCGTGGACGCCGCCAACCGCTACGTGACCGTCGCCTTCGAGGACCAGGACGTCAGCTACGACGCGCAGGACATCGACCAGCTCCAGCTCGCCTACGCCATGACCATCCACAAGTCGCAGGGCAGCGAGTACCCCTGCGCGGTCATCGTCATGCACTCGACGCACTACATCATGCTGCGGCGCAACCTCCTGTACACCGCCCTCACGCGCGCTGAGGACCTCGCGGTCATCATCGGCAACTCCCAGGGCGTCATGCGCGCCGCCGGCAACGCCGACGAGCAGCGCCGCTTCACCCGCCTCGCCGAACGCCTGCGCGCGCGGGCAGCGCTCGCGGGCGAGGCCGGCCACCTCGACGTCTGAGCGCGAAGGACCGCACCGCCGCGCAGCGAAGGACTCCCCCGGACCACCGGCTCATGGAGGTGCTACACGAATCATGACCGACACCACCGCTCCCGCGTATTGTCTGACCGAGGCGCACGTCGAGCCACCTACCGCGATGGCCGGGGTGCGCGACACCTGGCGCGTCACCCTCTCGGGGCTCGGCGTGCCCGAGGGCGGCGTCGTGCGCCTGCGCCTGGGTGGCGGGCGCGACAACAAGTCCGACTGGACGCGCCCGCAGGCCGATGACCCCGCCGCCAACGAGTACGTGACCGCGTCCTGCTCGGGAGCGGCCGAGCTGCAGGTGGACGCGCCGGCCTTCGAGCGCGTTGCGGACATCGTGGTGGACATGCTGGTGACCGGCGCACCGCTGGCGGCGGAGGACGAGATCACGGTCATCCTCGGTGACACCTCCGGCGGCGGCGATGGCTCCACGCCGCAGACCTTCTCGCAGCCCGAGAAGGCCTTCGACGTCTTCGTGGCCATGCCGCCCGAGGGCGAGGGCGCATCGCAGTTCGTGCGCGCGGCCGGCGCGCCCACGCTCGACGTGGTCGGCGGGATGATGGACCGCCTGCGCGTGCTCGCGCCGGCGACCGTCCCGGCGGGGAAGCGCTTCGCGATCGCCATCAAAGCCGAGGATGTCTTCGGCAATGTGGCCTCACTCTACCAGGGCGAACTCAAGATCGAGATCAGCGATGACGAGATCTGCACCGGCCCCGAGAAGGTGAACTTCCCGGGGCCCGGTGGGGTCATCACCGTCGAGGGCTTCCACGCGCTCAGCCGCGGCCTGGTACGCATCGTCGCCGTCGATGAGATCTCCGACATCAAGTACGTCTCGAACCCGCTGCTGATCACCGTCTACGACCAGTCGCAGCTCTACTTCGGCGTCATCCACGGCCATACGCGCTGCTCGGACGGCATCGGCTCGGTCGAGGACTACTACTCGTGCATGCGCGACGACAACCGCCTGGACTTCGGCGCGGTCGCGGACCACGATCACGACTTCGAGACCACCGACGACGACTGGGCGGAGATCCGGCGCGTGACCGCCGAGGGCAATGACCCGGGCCGCTTCGTCACGCTGCTCGGCTACGAGTGGGCCAAGTGGCGCCGCAACGGCGCCGGCGACCGCAACGTCTACTATGACGCCGACTATCAGCCCATGTACCGCTCGGGGGACGAACACTATCCGACGCCGCCGGAGCTGTTCGCGGCCCTGCGCGACCACCGCGCCATCGTCATCCCCCATCACCCCGCGAGCACCGGCAACTTCTGCGACTACGCCGACCACGACCCCGAGATGGAGCGCCTGGTCGAGATATACTCCATCTGGGGCTGCTCCGAGCGCTCCGCCCAGGACGGCAACCCCTTCCCCATGCGCCCCACCGGCCTGCCCCGCAGCGGCTTCGCCGACGTGCCCATCGACAGCGGCGAGCGCCCCGAGGGGTTCGTGCAGCGCGCGCTGGCGATGGGGCGGCGGCTGGGCTTCGTCGGCGGGGGCGACGACCATGACGGCCACCCCGGCGACCCCGTCGCCACCGGCGCCGAGCCCTTCCGCTACCGCGACGGCCTCATGGGCGTGTGGGCGCCCGAACTCACACGTGAGGCCATCTTCCAGGCGATGTACGACCGGCACACCTACGCTACCACCGGCGCGCGCATGATCGTGCTCTGCCGCGTGGGCGACGCCTTCATGGGCGAGGAGCTCCGCGTCGCCGACCGGCCGGAGCTGGCGGCCGAGCGCACCATCGAAGGCTTCATTGCCGGCGAGGCGCGGCTGGCGCAGGTCGAGGTCATCCGTAACAATCAGGTCGTGCACAGCTTCCGCCCCGAGGCTTCGGAGATCACCTTCGAGTGGACCGACGACGAACCGCTGGAGCCCCTGGCGCTCGAGCCCTGCGACGACCGTGAGCGCTTCGTGTTCTACTACCTGCGCGTGCTGCAGTCCGACGGCGAGATGGCCTGGGCCAGCCCCGTCTGGCTGCTGCTCTGACGACGCTCGCGAACTCCTCCGCGCCGGCCCGGTGCGTGAGCGTGCATCACTGACACGATCGTCCCCCGGGGAGCCACGATCATGAGGAACCTGACGCTGATCTGCGCCCTGTGCGCGGCATGTGCCGCCGGCGCGTGGGCCCAGGACATGGACGCCGACGGCCTCCCCGACGCCATCGAGCTTCGCCTCGGCGCCGACCCGGCCAGGCCGGACAGCATGTCGCTGGTGTACGAGGACCACGCCGCCGGCGATGGCGACGAGTCGGTCGGCGCCGAGCTGGAGGTGGCGCACGACCTCGTGGCGGTCCACGTCGCCTCGCTCGGCCGCGGGCGCACGCTGTGGCGCCTCCAGTTCACCGAGCCGTGGGAGGTCCGCGGTGACGTCGCGCTCATCATCTACATCGACGCCGACAATGACCCGACCACCGGTCGCGAGGGCGGCGGTGTGCAGGGAACCGACGTGATGCTGCGCCCCGACTCGCTCAGCAACCATGGTCTGCCGGCCGCGCCGCTGGGGGCCTCGGCCGCGCATGATGATTCGCTCTACCTCACGCTCGACGCGCCGGTGAAGGTCGAGGGCGACGAGGTGGTGATGCGCGCCTATGTGCTCGTGCAGAACCGCGCGAACACCTCCGACTCCGACCGCACCCCGTGGTTCGACGTGCGAGTCCCCGCCGCCACCGCCGAGCCCGTCGCGGTGCCCGAGGGTCACGCGCTCTACCGGCCGCCGGAGACCATCGAGCGCCTGGGCGTGCGCGTCCCCGTGGACGACGGCGGGCGGCGCGCCATCGTTACGTGGGTCACCTCCTGGCCCACCGCGGCCGACGTGCAGTTCGGCGCGCCCGGTGACCTTGGTTCGCTGCTGCGCGAGGACGAGCCGGAGCAGAACCATCGCGTCGTGCTCGACGACCTGCAGCCGGGCCGGGAGTACGCGTGCCGCATCCGCTGCCGGCGCGGCACGGGAGAACCGATCTCCAGCGACGAGGTGCGCTTCAGCACCGCCGTGCGCGAGCCCCGCGGGGGCGTCGCGCGGGAGCAGGTCCCGCTGCGCGTCACCGGCGCGCCGGGAGAGCGCCGGCCGGTCAGCCAGGGCCTGCCCTTCCCTGATGGCGCCCTCGGCTCCGCCGATCACGTGCGCGTGCTCGACGCCCGCGGCCAGGAGGTCCCGGCGCAGGTCGAGGTGACCTCGCGCTGGCCCGATGACAGCGTCAGGTGGCTCCTGCTCGACTTCCAGGCGGACATCCCCGATACCGGCGAGGCGCGGTATGCGCTCGAGTTCGGCACCGAGGTCGCGCGCACGCCGGTGCCGGACCCCATCGAGGTGACCGAGACCGCGGACGCCATCACCGTGGACACGGGCGTGTTCAGAGCGCGCCTCGATCGCGAGCAGTTCGTCTTCCTCGGCGAGGCGTGGCTGGACGCCGACGGCGACCGGCGCTACTCCGATGGGGAGCGCGTCACCGCAGCGGAGGGCGGGGGCGTGGTGCTGACCGACCCTGACGGCACGCGGTTCACCTCGCTCGGCGCGCCGGATGACCTGTCGGTGACGCGCGAAGGCCCGCTGCACGTCGTCATCACCGCGCGCGGGCCACATCGCAGCGCCTCGGGCGGGACGCTCTTCCGCTACGAGATCCGCATGCACTTCTACGCCGGGCTGCCGATGGTCCGGGTCTTGCACACCTTCGAGAACGACCGCACCGATGACCTCTTCACCACCGTCCGCAGCCTCGACCTGCGCATCCCCATGGCCGGCGGGGTGAGCGCCGGGGCCATCGCCGTGGAGGACGGCGAGCAGCCACTCGCGGACGGCCAGCTCCTGCAGCGCGACGACACCGGCTACGTGATCGAGGGCGCCGCGACCGACTCCGGCGAGCGCGCGCCCGGCGCCATGCGCGTGAGCGGGGCCGCGGGCACGGCCGCGATTGCCGTGCGCAACTTCTGGCAGCTCTGGCCCAAGAGCCTCGCCATCGATGACCGGGCCGCGACTATCGGCATCATGCCCGAACTGCCGGCCGACACCTACGCCGACATCGACCCGGACCTCGAGGATCGGCTCTACTACGCGATGGTCAGTGGCGCGTACAAGCTGCACCGCGGCGTGTCGAAGACCCACGAGTTCACCGTGCGCTTCGTGCCCGGGGACATCGACCTCGCGCAGGAGCACGAGCGCGTCAACCGCCCCGCGCTGGCGATCGCGCCGCCGCAGTGGTATGCGGACTCGGGCACCTTCTGGCACATCACCCCGAGGACGGAGGGCGAGTTCGAGCGCTACGAGGCCTTCGTGGACGACATCTTGCAGGCGTTCCTGCGCACGCGCGAGCAGAACCGCGAGTGGGGCATGCTCAACTTCGGCGACTGGTGGGGTGAGCGCGGCTTCAACTGGGGGAACATCGAGTACGACACGCAGCACGGGATGATGATGCAGTTCGCCCGCACCGGCGACCGCGAGTGGTTCGACAACGCCATGTGGGCGGCGCGGCACAACATCGACGTGGACGTGGTGCAGCACGGATGGCCCGGCCACCCGGCCGGCGTCCCGTTCTGTCACTGCATGTGCCACACCGGCGACTACTACCCGGACAGCCCGCGTCCGAGCGGCATCTTCCGAGGCGGCTGGAATACCGGCCACCTGTGGACGCGCGGGAACCTGGAGTACGCGCTCATTACCGGCGATGAGCGCGCCCGGCGCATCGCGCTGCAGACCGCCGACTACCTGGCCGGGGACCTGATGGTCGGCTACCGCATGCCCAAGGGCGCCGAGCGCGCCACCGCCTGGCCGCTGTTCGGCGTGATGGCCGCCTACCACGCCACCGCCGACGACTACTACCTCAACGCCGCCTGGATCATCACCCGCGAGGTCATCCGCGAGCAGAACCCCGAGGCCGGCCACTGGGACATCCCCGCGGGCTACTCGCAGGTGCGGCCCACGCCCATCGGCGGCTACGCCTGGTGCGCGGGCCTGCTGCTCACCTCGCTGGAGATGGCGAACGAGTACCTGCAGGACCCGGAGATCGATCGCACCTTCGTCAAGGCCGCGCAGTGGCTGGCCGACGAGGAGTGGCTGCCCGACCGCAAGGGCTTCCGCTCATGTTCGTGTGACACCATGAACGCGGCGGTCACGCCCGGCTTCGAGTGCTACCGCACGCCGGCGGCGATGCTCCACGCCTTCGAGCTGACCGGCGAGCGCAGGTTCCTGGAAATCGCGCACATCGGCCTGTCCTACGCCATCCAGCGCGGCGCGGGTGCGGGCAAGGGCGGCAGCGTCCAGCTCACTGTCACCCCGCACGCCGTGTACAAGCTCAGGCAGGCGGGCATCACGTCGCTTGACACCGCACAGTGGGAGGCGCCGGTCGGCCTCGGGGCTGGCTTCGTGCCCGTTGAGCCGGGGCGGCCGGTCTCGCTGCCCATCACGCTCACCAGCCACCGCGACCGCGGGCTGTCGGTCGTGCTTCGCCTCGAGGATCTGCCCGAGGGATGGCCGGAGGTGGAGGCGCGCACAGTCGAGCTGCCGCCGGGCGCGGAGCAGACGCTCTCCCTCGACCTGCCCCGCGACGCGGTCCTGCAGCGCGGGCAGACGGTCGCGCTCACCATCCTCGCGCAGGTCGGGGACGAGACGGTGAACCGGGGGATCGTGCTGACCTGCCCGGCCGAAGAGGGTGTCGGTGGCGAGATCGGCCTCGTGGCCGGTGGGGAGGACTACCTGGGCCCGGCGTTGCACCTCGCCGGCATCCACCCGCGACCGATCGACTCCCTGGCCGACCTGGCGTCCTTCGGCGTGGTCTTCCTCGGCACCCAGGCACATAGCATCGACGCCGCCGGGCTGCAGAGCGACTACGCGCGCCTGCTGCAGTGGGTGTACGGCGGCGGCACGCTGGTCATCTCGCAGCTCAACGACGACAACTGGCGGCCCGAGTTCCTGCCCGGAACCGTGCTGCTGGACGAGCCCAACGCGACCAGCGGGGCGATCGCGGCGCCCGATCACCCCATCTTCACGACACCCAGCGCAATCGCCGACGTCTCGGGGATGACCATGTACGACAGCATCGTACAGGCCGATGGCTGGCAGGTGCTGCTGCGGGACACGAGCGACCGGCCGGCCATCATTGCCACCGCCCTCGGCGCCGGGCGCATCCTGGCGGTCATGCCCGGCGTGGAGCGCTACTACTCCGGGGCGGAGACCTGTGCCGATACCGACCGCCTGGCCGACTACCGGCGGCTGTTCGAGAACATCATCGCCTGGGCGCTCGCCGGGAGCGCGTCAGCCGGACCATAGCCGGCGCCACCGGGCGTTCACCGTCAGGGGGCGCCCCGGCGGTAGTAGGAGGGGCGACGGTGCTGTGACTGATCGTCGCGGGGCGGATCGCGTCTGCGCGTCGTCTCGTCACGCGGCTTGTCCTGATCATCGCGCGGCGACGGCGTGGGGAGCGTGATGAAGCCGCGCGACGCCCGCTCCTCTCGCCGCGGCGTGGGGCGGACCGTGGTGAAGCGCCGATGCTCCGGACGGTCGTACCTGGGCGGGAAGGGATCGTGGTAGCCGAAGTACGGGTGCGGCTGCAGCGGCGGCCAGTTCCAGTCCCAGTCGTAGTCCCACGGGTCGGCCCGATACAGCACCCGCACCTGCGGCTCGGTGTGCTCAACCTCGATGACGGTGGTGCGCGGTGGCATGGCCGCGACCAGCAGCCGCACCGTGCAGTCGCGCACACCCTCGCCCTCCCACGAGAAGTCCGGAAGCAGCCTGCCCTCGCGCGTGGCGATGAAGGCGCCCGCCAGCGTCAGCTCGGGCGTCGGCGCGGGAGCCAGTACCCTCTCCGGCTCCTCGGCCATGAAGCCGCACGCGAGGCTGCGCAGCAGCCAGTCCCCTTCGCTGCGCAGCGCCACGACGTACTCGTAGCGCCCGCCCTCGATCAGGCACCACCGGTCGAGCACGCTGTCGTCCTCGAGTGGCGCCCAGGTGACCATCGCCACCTGTCCATCCTCGGGCGACTGGAAGAGGCCGGTCACCCGGATCTGCAACGTGTCGGGCCAGTGCATGACCTCCCGGACCTCGCGCAGCCCCACCGCGATGGAGTCGTCGGCCTGGACCTGGACCACGCCCGCGAGCACGATCACCAGCACGGACATCGTCAGCCAACGTGCGCACCGCATCGTAATCCCGCCCTCCGGCAGCCCCTATCGGGCGCCCCTTCGCGCCTTATCTACTATCGTCCATAGTATACCACCATCTCTCACAAGAGTCTACGTGCTGAGCGGATTTCCTTCCGACAGCGTGCCCCAAGGTCTCAGCCGTCTCGACCGCGAACAGCCCCGGCGCGCCAGCACGCATGACCGGGAGAGCGACACGATGAGAGTGACCGCAGCCCTCGGACTGGTGATCGCTATGACCGCTGCGTATGCCGATGTCGCGGACCATCCCACGCAGATCACGGACGCCGAGCTGTTCGCCGCCATGGACCTGCAGCGCCCGGGGCTGGATGACGTGCGCGCCGCGGTCGAGGCCGAGGACTGGCCCGCCGCCGGGCAGGCCTGGGCCGCCTACTTCCGCGCCCGCGAGCGCCCCACTCCGCACTTCCAGCGTGACACCTGGGCCGACTGGGTGCGCGCCGCCCATCCGCAGCTCGTCCAGCCCATCATCGCCGAGGCCGACGCCATCGGCGCCGGCGACATCTCCCACGGACCCTACGTCCTGCGCGTCGAGGGCCGCGAGATCATGTGGCTCGAAAACCCGACCAAGGACACCAACTACGTCTCCGCGGTCGGCTCGCAGTGGTTCCTGAACCCGCTCGGGCGCGCCTATCTGCTCACCGGCGACGAGCGCTACGCGCAGACCTTCGCGTGGATCTTCGACTCGTGGTACGATCACCAGGACGCCATCCGCGCGGGCCAGGGCGGGCTGGGCTTCGACCCGATGTTCCGCGCCTACTACCCCGGCATCCGCGCCCGCATCCTCGCCGACAACTACTACTGCCTCGCGCCCAGCGACGCCCTCACGCCCGAGCTGCACCTCAAGGTCATGAAGCAGCTCCTTGGCTGCGCGGCGTGGCTCTACGCGCAGAACTCGCCGCGCTACCGGCGCGGCAACCAGCAGGTTGCGGCGGTGCTGGGCTGCGGCATCGTCGGCCTGGTATTCCCCGAGTTCCGCGACGCCGAGCGGTGGGTCGAGCTTGCCGAGCAGCGTATGCGCGAGCACATGCTCGATGACTTCTACGCCGATGGCGGCCACAAGGAGCTGTGCACCCAGTACCACAAGACCGTACTGCGCGACGTCGGCTACGTGGCGCTCACCGCCGAGGCCAACGGGCGCGAGGGCCTGTTCAGCGACCCCGAGGCCGGGCCGGCGCTCGAGCGCGCCTACGAGTGGCTGGCGAAGCTGGTCATGCCTACCGGGGAGACCCCGGCGCTGCACTCGGCGGTGTTTGCGACCGACTACGCGGTGCACCTGGAGCTGGCCGCGCGTCACTTCGGCCGCGGCGACTTCGCGTGGATCGCCGAGCGCTTCCGGGCGCGCGGCGTGGCGCCCAACCAGAAGTCACCGTTCGCGCTGGCGAACTACATGGTCGCCCCGCCGACCGATGAGGCCCCGATACCCGAGCCCGAGCGCCCCGAGTGGCTGAGCCTGCACCTGGCCGAATCGGGCTTCGCAGTCATGCGCACCGGCTGGGAGCCGCAGGATCGCTACCTCGTGGCGCAGCATGGCCGGGCCAACACCGGCCACGCCTACCCCGGCGCCCTGCACTTCATCTACGAGGCCAACGGGGAGCTGGTCGCCTCCGCGCCGGGCTCGCCGCGCAGCTACCGCCATCCGGCCTACGCCTACTGCCACACGACCGGCAGCCATAACGTGGTGAGCATCGACGGCGAGAGCTATCCGAACGTCAACGGCATCGCGCCCGGCGGCACCTGCGAGCTGCTCGCCGACCTGCCCGACGCCTGGCTCTTCAGCGGCGCCCATGAGGGCTACCTGGAGCCGAAGGACGCCACCATCCGCCGCGACATCCTCGCCATCAAGGATGGCCCGGTCCTGATCCGCGACCGCGTGGAGGGCGCCGAGGGCCACGAGGCGCAGTGGAACTTCCACTCCCCGCTGGCGATGACCGTGAGAGACGACCGCAGCGTGCGACTCTCTGGCCTCGCCGACTATGCGCTGCGCCCGGCCTGGCCGGGGGAGATCGCGGAGGTCACGCGCGAGGAGCGCTGGGCCGCCGTCCTGCCGCGCGACTGCCAGCCCGAGGACTGCGGGCGCGAGGTCTCCGTGTTGCGCTGGCACAAGCCCATCG
Source organism: Candidatus Zipacnadia bacterium (assembly GCA_029820295.1). Lineage (GTDB taxonomy): Bacteria > Armatimonadota > Zipacnadia > Zipacnadales > UBA5352 > JALGVA01. The sequence goes on along the minus strand of JALGVA010000015.1, from coordinate 25,840 downwards.
ATCCCGATGGCGCCCGGTTCGCCGTCGCGCTCTTCGAGGGCGATGGCGCCATCGAGCCGCTGGGCGAGAGCGTCTTCGCCCTTACCTGCGGCGAGCGGCGCTGGCTGGTGCTCTTCGGCGATGAGGGCGGGCGCATCGAGGCGGCGGGCGTCGCGGCCATCGCCCGCTGCGCCTGCGTGGAGTTCGCCGGCGGCGAGCCCACGCGCGCGTGGGTCTTCGCGGGCACCCGCCTGACCGTCGGCGACCGCCGGTGGCACAGCAGCGACGAGCCGGTCACGCGGGAGCTGTGACGGGAGCGACGGAGGTGGCGACGGAGGTGCCATCGAACACATGCGCGAACTTGCGTTCGATCCGGCGCTTCAGCAGTGTATGCTCTCGCAGGCAGAAAAGGGAGGCGAATTGCCGTGGACCTGGCGACGGCGGAAGGCGTTCACGAATCGCTTTGTGAGCGGGTGACGCTGCTCATGTCCCGGCAGATGGTGACGGCGGTGGATCGTGTTGCGAGAGAGGCGAGCTGCACCCGTGAAGCCGTCATCCGAGAGTACGTCGCGGAGTCCCTGCCGGACGGATGGCTTGACGACCAGCGACGGTGGTGAGCGCGATGCCGGAGGTCGAGATACTGACGTCGCCGTGGGCGCGGCGACTCGGGGAACTGGCCGGCACAGCGCGCGAGAGCGTGCAGGTCTGCTCGCCCTTCGTCAACCGCAGGGGAGTCGACGTCCTGCTGACGGCCACTCCGGCCACCGCTGACATCCGCCTGTTGAGCCGCTTCAGCGCCGCGCACTTCGCAGGGGGCTTCTCCGAGACCGGGGCTTTCCGCGCCGTCCTGGCACGCGGCGGCCACGTGCGCAACTGCCAGCGCCTCCACGCCAAGGTCTACCTGTTCGACGCGCGCTGCGCGGTGGTGACCTCCGGCAACCTCACCGGTGGCGGCCTACGCGCCAACTACGAGTACGGCGTGCTACTGCGGGCACCGGAGCTGGTGGCGACCGTGGACCGGGACTTTCGCCGCCTGTGGGATGACGAGGCCACCGGGCACATCGACGCGGAGGTGCTCGCCGAGATCGACGCCCTTGTGCGCCGCGCGCCGCGGGTCCGCTACGTGGAAGCGCCGGCGTCCGTCGAGGCGGAGGAGCAGGGGGAGGCGGAGCTGGTGCTTGACGGTGCGGAGGCGGTCATCCGGGACACGCTCACGGGATGGAAGCGTTCCGTCTTCCAGGCGCTCACCGAGCTGCCGGGCACTGAGTTCGCGCTGGGCGATGTGTATGGCTACGCATCCCGCTTCGCCCGCGAGTACCCGGACAACGAGAACATCGAGGCCAAGATCAGGCAGCAGCTTCAGATGCTGCGCGACAACGGCCTGGTCATGTTCCTGGGCGGCGGGCGCTACCGCAAGCTGTGGCGCTGAGGTGAGAGATGACCACGCAGGAGTTGCTGGAACGCTGTCGGCAACTCGAACGGGGAGGTGTGGTCGAACAGACCGCAGACTTGCGTTCGATCCATCGGAGCAGGCATAATGGCGGACGATGGACCCGCTCAGATGAGAAGGAGGCGCGGTGAGCGGCATGGTTCAGCAGAGGACACTCTTCGGCCGAGATCTTGAGATCGCCTCGCAATACAGCCCCGAGGTTGCCGCGAGCCTGTACCTCGGCGACCGGCTTGACCTGCTCCGGTCCATCCCGGATGGCGCGGCGTCGCTCATCGTGACGTCACCGCCCTACAACCTCGGCAAGGACTATGAGGATGACGTGGGCATTGGCGAGTACATCGAGGGCCAGGCCGACACAATCGCGGAGGCGGTCCGCATCTGCGCGGAAGATGGCAGTATCTGCTGGCAGGTGGGCAACTACGTGGAGAACGGGGAGATCATGCCTCTGGATATTGTGCTCTACCCCGTCTTCCGTGCGCACGGGCTCAAGCTGAGGAATCGCATCGTCTGGCACTTCGGCCATGGTCTGCACTGCTCCAACCGCTTCTCCGGCCGATATGAGGTCATCCTGTGGTTCACGAAGAGCGACAGTTATCACTTCGACCTCGACGCCGTTCGGGTGCCGCAGAAGTACCCGGGCAAGAAGCACTACAAGGGGCCCAAGGCCGGCCAGCTCTCTGGTAATCCGGACGGCAAGAACCCCTCGGATGTCTGGATCATGCCGAACGTCAAGGCCAACCATTGCGAGAAGACGGAACACCCCTGCCAATTCCCGATTGCGCTTATCGAGCGACTGGTCCTGGCCCTGACAGAGCCGGGGGATCTGGTCGTCGATCCGTACATTGGCGTGGGTACAACGGCCGCAGCGGCCGTGCTGAACGGGCGACGCGCGGCAGGGGCCGACATCATGCCGAAGTACCTCGAAATCGCACGAGAGCGCGTACGCCAGGCGGCGGCCGGGACTCTGCCCCGCCGGCCGCTCGACAAGCCCATCTACAATCCATCGCTGCCCAACGGGGGACATCGGTGAGAATCGCGGAGATGTACTCTCACCTCAACGGGCACGAGCACATCCTCGTCCACAAGCCGCATATCTGGCAGGAGATCGAGGAGGCAATCGGCGCCGTTGACGCGGTAGTGTGCCGGACTAAGGTGTCGCGCGAGAGTAGGATGGAAGGCAAGCTCCTCTTCAGCCCGAAGGACCTGAACGCGTGCTTCAAGAGTGAACTGAGCGGACGAGGGTGGGGAGAGTCGCGCACGTCCTACTGGGTGACCGCCGACCATGCACTCATTCGACGCACAATGGACCTGCCTGCCGAGGCACAGAAGCAGGCCATCGAGGAGGCTGGGCACGAGCCGATCTTCTCGTACAATCAGACCGACTTCGTGAAGGACCGCATCGCTGTCGAAGTCCAGTTGGGCAAGTATGCCTTCGTGGCCTACGACCTCTTCGTTAAGCACATGGCGTTCTTCGTCGGCGACCTGATCGACGTCGGCGTTGAGATACTGCCAATGAAGGAGCTGCAGGCCGAGATGTCGTCGGGCGTGCCCTACTACGAGGGCGCACTCTACGACCTCATCCGCCAGGGGCGTGGCGTGCCCGCCGTCCCGCTCGTCCTCGTCGGCATCGCCCCCTGACGTGCCCTGTGCCCGCGGGCGCAGGAGCCACGCACGTCGCAGACGTGCGTGGCGACGGCGCGGCGGCGAGGGCGCCGTGCCGACCGTAGGGAGGCGCAATCCCCTCGCCGCCGCCGGCGCCGCGCGCGCAGGTCCGTCCGAAGGACGGGGCGGAGCGCGCAAGCAGGCCGCGGGCACGGGCCAGCAGCCGGCAGCCTTCGTGCCGTTCGGCTGGTATCGCGCGAAACCGGGCGCGCGGGGAGTGCGCCGAAGGCGCGCCCCAGCGCCCCGGTCTCGCGCGAGCCGTCCACGATCCGCGCGCCATCACCTTACCGGCTCTACCGCCGCACGAACTCCGCATTCCTCAGTTCTTTGCGGAGGGGGAGAGCGCGTAGCGCTCGGGGGAGGGGCTTTCTTCCAAGAAAGCCCCTCCCCCACTTCCTTGCCGTCCACCGTTGCCTCTGCCGTGACGCCGTCTACGCCCGCTCCAGCACCAGCAGCCAGTCGCGGCGGATTTCGATCTGCGGGACGGCCCACGAGCCGTCGGCGTCGCCCTCGGCCACGCCCATGTCGTGCTCGGCGCCGGTCGAGGGGTCCCACAGGAACGCCCGGTAGCGCGCCCCCGGCTCCAGCTCGCGGATGACCGGCGCGGGCATCGCGCTGAACAGGTAGACCAGGCGCAGCTCGCCGGGGATGCCCGCCGCGTAGGGCAGCATGAAGTTGTCCTCGCTCCAGCGCGGCTCGACCCACTCCGGGTGCGGCTCGATGCGCCACCACTGCCAGCGCTCCAGCAGCCGCTTGGCCATGCCCAGTTGCGCCGAGCCCGGCAGCGCCATCGCCTCCTCCCACGGCCGGTCGCCCCATGAGTAGCCGTGCGGCGACGGGCCGTAGCGCGCCTCGGGGCGGTTGAACTGCCAGATGCCGTTGGCGCCGTAGGTGTGGCCGCAGGTGCCGTTGAGGATCGAGGCCCAGAACATCATGCGTACCACTTCCTCGCGGCAGCTCTCCATGATGCCCTCATAGCACACCTCGGAGTTGATGACCGGCATGGTCGGCTCCTGGGCCCGCGCTTCGACCACCGAGCGCACCGTGTTGGGCAGGCTTGCGCGGTCGCCGTGGCCGGTCTGCAGCATCTCGAAGTCGAGCACCGAGTCGTCCTCGACCTGCTCGCGCCCACGCCGCGTCGGGTGGATGCTGACGGGCCGGTCCCACGGGTCGGTCTCCTGCACGTAGCGGCCGACCTCGGTCCAGCCGGCGCGCTGGATGGCCATGTCCTTCTCGGCCTGCTCGGTCTGCTTGTGCAGGTACCAGGGCATGACGCCTTCGCCCGCGAGGCACCAGACCACCGGGTAGGCGCCCCAGCGCGCGATGATCTGCCGCCAGTGGGTCTTCATGCGCTCGACGCCCAGCCACGGGAGGTAGTAGCCCCAGCAGCCCAGGATGCAGGGCACCAGACCCCTGGAGACCAGGTACTCGACGCGCAGGTCGGCCAGGTCCCACCACGCGGGGTTGAGCCGCGCCCAATCGCGCTCCCACGGCCAGCCGGCCTCGTTGTCGCCACGCGGATCGAAGGCGCCCATGTCGGGGTAGAGCCCGGCGACGAGCTGGATGACGCTGAAGCCCTTGGCGACGCGGTCGGCGGTCAGGCGGGCGAACTCGCCCGGCCAGTGCAGGCGCCGGCACAGCGCCATCCACCAGGTGTCGCCCAGCCACAGGAAGGGCGTGCCGTCGGCGTGCCGGAGGTAGCGGCGGTCGTCCGATACCCCCAGCGGCCCGTGGGCGTAGAGCGGGTTATCGCCCTCGTAGTCAATGACCTCGATCTCGCCCTCACACTCGCTCAGGGCGACCTCGTAGGCATCGGCACGCCAGGCGTGGCGGCCCGGCTCGCCGGATGAGAAGCGCACCCGCCACGCACCGGTGCCATCGACGAAGGCCGGAACGCGCAGCTCGCGGCCCGAGGGCGAGATCACCAGCACGTCCACCTGTCGGTCGGCGTTCTGGGGCGTACACGGTCCGAGGGTCCACTGTGTGACGCAATGGCGCTGCACGGTCAGGAGCATTGCTGGCGGCCTCCTGCGACGAGAATGTCCCGGGGCGCGACTCAGTTCGCCGGGACGCCGGCTGCTCCTGCCCGACTGTGAGGTACGGGTGCGGAGGACTGCCCGGTGGCCTGGCGAATAGCGGGAGGGCGCTCGTGCGCCTCACCACGACCCCACACCGCCGTTCCCATGGCTGAAGGAGCGAGATATCATGACGAGTGCTTTCGACGCGCCCGGCGACTGGCTCAAGGGCAACCTGCACCTGCACACCACCGTCTCCGACGGGGAGAAGACCCCGCAGCAGGCGGTGGATGGCTACCGCGAGCACGGCTACGACTTCCTGTCGATCACCGATCACGACCGCGTCGTGGACGTCGACGAACTCGACGGCGGCGGCATGACGCTGGTGCATGGCATCGAAATTGCGCCACCGGGAGCGGAGCTGGGGCAGACCATCCACATGGTCGGCATCGGCATGAGCGGCGAGCCGGAGAAGGTCGAGGGCGAGATGGCCCAGCAGGCCCTCGACCGCCTGAATACGCTGGCGCAGGTGAGCTTCGTGGCGCACCCGTCGTGGTCGAGCCTGACCTTCGCCGACATCCTGCCGCTTGAGGGCATCATCGGCGTGGAGGTCTTCAACACCACCTGCCGGCGCGGCATCGGCCGCGGCACCTCGGAGGTGCAGTGGGACGAGTGTCTGGCGCGAGGGCGCGAATTCTTCGGTCTGGCCGTCGATGACGCGCACTGCCACTACGATGACCTCTACGGCGGCTGGGTGATGCTCCGGGCCGAGGAGAACACGCGCGAGGCGATCTGCGCGGCGCTGGCAGCGGGCCACTTCTACGCCAGCTCCGGGCCGACCATCGAGCACGTCGCCATCGACGGCGAGACGTTGCGGGTCGAGTGCTCGCCCTGCGTGGAGGTCTTCGCGGTCTGCCCCATGCCCGGCCGGGGCACCACCAACTGGCGCATCGGCGGCGGCCGCGAGGCGGCGACGGCCTTCGACCTGCCGCTGCGCGCGGGCACCGACCCCATCCGCATCGTGGTTATCGACGAGGCCGGGCGACGCGCGTGGACGAATCCGTTCTGGCTGGACTGAGCAGCGCGACAAGTCACGCGCCGATCCGAGCACACTCACGCTGACCATCATGGGCGGCGACACCGTGCTGGGGCGCAGGTCCTTCACGATCGGCCGCGTCGGGTGAGGGCTGACGGCATGGCAATTGCGGCCTGCAGCGAGACGGAGGGCGAGGCACCGATGAAGATCGGCATCATCGCGGACACGCACGGGAACCTGGCGGGCTGGCGGCGCGCGGTCGAGCTGTTCGGCGACGTTGACCTGATCGTGCACTGCGGCGACGTGCTCTACCACGGGCCGAAGTTTGATCCGGTCGAAGGCTACGCGCCGCGTGACCTGGCGGCGGCGATCAACGCCATGCCCGTGCCCGTGCTGATCGCACGCGGCAACGGCGATTCGGACGTCGATCAGCTCGTGCTGGACGTGCCGCTGCAGAGCCCCTACCTGTTCGCGCAGGTCGAGGGCCTGCGCATCCTCGCCGGTCACGGGCATATCCAGTCGGCGGAGGAACTCGTGACGCTGGCCCGGAAATGGCGCGTCGATCTGCTGCTGACCGGGCACAGTCACGTGCCGATGGTTGCCCGCCAGGACGGCCTGACGCACCTCAACCCGGGCACGGTGACCTACCCGCTGGCCGCGGACGAGCGATTGCATCGCCGCACCTGCGCCGTCTTTGAGGACGGCGACGTACGTCACTACGACATCGACGAGGGTACGGCTCTCGAGCTGTAGTCACTTGCCGGTGTTGGGGGACGACCGGCGCAAATGCGAGACGCGGGGGCTGAGTCCAAACCGGCCGGCCGGCGATCATCCCGGCCTGGCGGGATCGGCGAGGTGTGGCTGCGAGCCTGGCTGTGCTCGGCGCTGAGCGCGGTGGGCGGCAGTGCGCTGGTCCTCGTCGGCACCTGCCTGCTGTGGAGCGCCCGGGGCTGGCAGCCGGGCGAGGGTGGCGATCTCGTCGAGATCGGCCTGTTCCTGCGTATGCTCGCGGGCGGGGTGCTTGGGGCCTTCCTGGGCGGCCTGCTGGCGGCGCGTGGGCCCGAGGAGGTCTGCCTGACCGCGGGTGCAGGCGGGTGCCTGAGCTACGTCCTGGGCCTGCAGGTCGTGGTGATGCTGCTCTACGCCTTCTGCCCCGCGCTGTGCAGGGGCGCCGCGATGCCCGGGATGACTCGCCTGGTGCTCCTGCTGACCGCCGGCTCGGTGGGCGCGCTGGCGCCACCGTTGATCGCTGCCCTGGTCGTGAGCCTGCGCCGGCGCGCGCCGGCCGAGGACGAGCAGCAGGTGTCAGACGGCCGCGCGTCGTGACGACGTGATGCCGTGCTCCGGGAGGCGACGCGCGATGCGATGGACAGCCGTCGCGCTCATGGTGGCCGCGGCGCCCGCCCTGGACGCCTCGGCCGATGCACAGGAGCCGCCCACCGCCAGCGCGTTGCTGCGTGCGCCGGAGACGCTGACCATCGCCGCCGAGCGGCAGGCGTAGGAGCGTGGCGCTGCCTGCAATCAGACGCTGCGGATGCCGGGCCGGCGCCCGCGGCCGTCATGATGCCGTCCTGTCCGCCACCCCGGGGTCAACTCACCTCGCCAACCAGCGTGGACAGGTAGTCCCAGGCCTCCACCAGCTTCTCCTCGGTGGTGATGCCCTCGGGTCGCGTGCAGTAGCCGCCGCGGAAGTCCTCGAGGCACAGGTAGCCATCGTAGCCGTACTCCGCCAGGGCATGCACGATCTCGCGGAAGTCGGCGATGCCGGCCTCCAGCGATGTGTTCTCCCACTGCCACGTCCCGTCGTCGCCGCGCACCCAGGCCATGTTCTTGGCGTGCACGTGCGCGAGGTAGGGGCCCAGGATCTCGACGCCCATGCGCCAGCGCTCCATGCCCTCGATCACCATGTTGCCCGGGTCGAAGATCGCGCCCACGTGCGCGGGGTCGAACTGCTCGAGGATGCGCATGGCCGAGGACGCCGACGGGCAGATGGTGCGCGAGTGCAGCTCGATGAGCGCCTTCACACCGTAGCGGGCGGCCAGACTCTCGATGGTGCGGTAGTTGTCGATGACCATCGCGCGCAGTTCGTCATAGTGGACGCTGCCGTCATAGCCGGCCGAGCCGATGCGCAGCATGGGCGCGCCCATCGCGACCGCCCCGGCCATGAGCCGCTCGATCTTCTCGAAGTCGCCGGTGTCGGCGCTGGTGCCCAGCGACGGGATCTCCAGCCCGTAGCGCTCGGCCACCTGCTTCGCGCGCGGGGCGTCCTCCTCGAGACGGTCGAGGCTCACGTGCCACTGTTCGCCCGAGTCGAACACCCGGTCGGGGTAGCCGACGGTCCACTCGATACCCGTGTAGCCGATCTCGGCGACCTTGGCGGCCGCCTCCTCCCGGCGGTAGTCGGGCAGCACGATCGAATACACGCCCAGCTTCATGGGCCACATCTCCCTCACATGGGGTCTTCAGCTCAGGCGCTGCCCTTCCGCTGTTCGCCCCGCATGGTGCCGCGTCTTCCCCGGTGCCGAGTCTCGCGCCGCTGGCGGGCAGGTATGCGGGCGGTTGGTCGCGAATTGCAGCGCGCCATGTCCTTCGCCACCGTGGTCGGACACAACCAGCCCATCGACATCCTGCGCCGGGCCATCGCCGCAGGTCGCGTGGCGACTGCATACCTCTTCGTCGGGCCGCCGAATGTGGGCAAGACGCTGGTGGCGACTGAGTTCGCGCGCGCGCTCAACTGCGAGCGCCTGCCCGCCGACGCCACGCCCGAGCAGGTCGAGGCGTGCGACGAGTGCCACAACTGCGTGCGCATCGGCCAGGAGAACCATCCGGACCTGCACGTGCTGCGGCCGGCGGTGGCCATCGACGTCAAGCAGGCCGGCGCCGAGAAGGTGAGTGACACCGACGCGCGGGCGATCGATGCGGAGTCCGCAGAGGAAGACGAAGAGGATGCCGGCCGGATGCGCACCCGGAAGCAGAGGGTCTACATCGAGCTGCCCGATGCGCTGATCCAGACCGAGCGGGTGCTGGAGACCATTCAGTACGCCTACGCCAGGCCGGCGCTGGGCCGGCGCAAGATCGTCATCGTGGTCTCCGCCGATACCATGGACGACGAGGCGGCCAACCGGCTGCTGAAGACCCTTGAGGAGCCGCCGCGGGATACCACCCTCGTGCTCACCACCGCGCGCCCCGATCGCCTGCTCCCCACCATCGTCTCGCGCTGCCAGGTGGTGCGCTTCCATGCCCTGTCGCACGCGGCGCTGCGCGCGGCGCTGGGGGAGCGCTTCCCCGACGCCGACCCGGGCGCCCTGGACGCGGCGACCGCGCTGGCAGGCGGCCGCTACGGCCGCGCCTGGCGGATCATGGATGCCCCCGAGCTGGCAGAGCTGCGCGGCGAGCTGCTCGACCTTGCGGCCCGGACAGGCGATGCCCAGCTTGTCGAGTGCCTGGCGCTGGGCGAGCGGCTGATGGCCATGCCCGAGGCGTGGTGGGCGGCCACCGAGGAGGCCGAGGCCGGCGGGGGCGACTCGGAGTCCGAGCGACGGATGAAGCTGGAGGCCCTCGAGGCCCTGGCGAAGAGCAGTCCCGACCGCATCAGCCGCATCCAGATGCAGGAGATCCTGGACGTGCTGCAGACGTGGTACCGCGACCTGACGCTGCTGCGCAGCGCGCCCGGCTCAGAGCTGGTCATCAACGCCGACCGCGGCGAGCAGCTCGCGGCACTCGCGCCCCTCTACAGCCCGGCGGGGCTGGTGTGGGCGTCGCAGGTCATCGAGGAAGCACGCCGGGAACTGACGGTGCATCACGCCAACCTGCGCCTGGCCTGCCAGGTGCTGATGGTCAAGCTGATCGCGGCGAGGCGCCGACGATAGCCGCAGGTCCGCCGGGCTCAACCTACACGGGGACGGTGGTCGCAGATCGAGCCGATCGAGACGGGTCAACTGGTGCGGGGGACGCTCAAGGCGACGATGGCCTTCCTGGCGGCGGCCAGTTTCGGCGGCTGGGTCGTCCTCCTGGGCATACTGCTCGGCGCAGAAGCCAACATGCGGCTGGTGAACATCGCCCTCTGGTCGATCACGGTCATCTACGCCCTGCTCGCCCTGGCCGTGGGCAACATCCAGGGCCGCCGCTACGGGCCCGCGGGCATCGTGATCGCCGTACTGGCCTCACTGCTCGCTTGGCTGATCCTCGAGTTGTTCTTCCACCTGTTCGAGATCGGCACCGCGTGGATGCGGGCGCCACTGATGGCCGGCATCGCCCTGGCCATCATCGGCGCAGTCGTGGGGGGCCAGCGCGCCGCCGACCTGAGCGCCGCCGAAGTGGATCTCGAGGAGGAGGACGCTCCCGCGGCGGCCGATGATCCGTCCGCAACCGCGCCGGCTGAGGGCACTCGCGCAGACGCCCCACCGGGCGCCAATGCCGCGGCCCACGAGTCTGAAGGCGTCGAGACGCCGTGAGGTGTACCACCACGAGGTGATCCCCCGCCATGCAGCAGTGCCGCGAGTTCACCGTGGACGGCGCGCGCATCGCCGCGTCGCTGCACGTGCCTGACGCAACCCCCGCGCCGGGCGTAGTCATGTGCCACGGCTTCACCGGACACCGCATCGAGGCGCACTTCCTCTTCGTCAAGGCCGCGCGCGAGCTGTGCGCGGCGGGCCTGAACGTGCTGCGCTTCGACTTCCGCGGCTCGGGCGAGAGCGAAGGGCGCTTCCGCGACATGACCATCGAGAGCGAGATCGCCGACGCGCTGGCGGCGCTCGAGGCGATGCGCGCCGAGCCCACTGTGGACGCCGAGCGCGTCGCGCTGCTGGGCCTGAGCCTGGGCGGACTGGTCGCCGCCTGCGCCGCCGCGCGCGACGGCGGCGTGCAGGCGCTGGTACTGTGGTCGGCGGTCGCCGACCTCGCCGAGCTGATGCGCGAGCGCTTCGACATGCCCACCGATCCCGGGCGCGTGGGGCTGCGCGGCTACTACGAGCGCGGCGCCTTCGAGATCGGCTCGGGCTTCGTCGCCGATGCGCTCACCATCAGCCCGGTGCGCGAGCTGCGCGACTACGCCGGACCGGTGCTCGTGGTGCACGGCACCGACGACCAGGCGGTGCCGCTCGAGCACGCGGACAGGTACTTCAATGCCCTCAACCACGCGGACGCGACGAAGTACATCGTGCAGGGCGGCGATCACACCTTCAGCACGCCCGACTTCGAGCGCGAGGTCATCGGCGTGACGCGCGACTGGCTCGTCGAGCATCTGATGCAGGAGGGCGCACCATGAGCACCGGGGACACGACGACGCGTGCCGAGGCGCTGATCGCGCGCGTGGGCTTCAACACCGCCAGCCTGCCCAACCGCCCGCTGGCCGAAGCGGCGCACATCGGCCGCGAGCTGGGCTTCGCGGGCATTGAGCTGCTGGCCTTCGCCGACTACCGGCACTCGCAGGGCGACCTGGCGGGGGCTTACTTCGACCGGCTGACGGCCGCCGAACGCGCGCTGCTCGAGGAGGTGGCCGCGAGCTTCGAGCACGTGAGCGTCCATGCGCCCTTCTGGGAGATCGCGGCGTTCTCGCCCAACCCGGGGATTCGCGAGGAGTCGCGCCGGCAGCTCGTGGCCGCCGTGCAGGTCGGGGCATCGCTGGGCGCTTCCACCATCACCACACACGTGACGCCGCGCCCGAGCTACGAGTTTGCCGAGTACCGCGACGAGGTGATCGCCTTCTACCGCGAGCTGGGCGCGGTCGCGGCGGATTGCGGGGTGACGGCCACCATCGAAACGGGCTTCCCCCGCGGGATCGAGGAGTTCGCGGCGCTCATCCACGACATCGACCACCCGGCGGTGGGCGCCAACATCGACGTGGGGCATCTACGCGGGCTGCTCACCCCGGAGCAGCAGCGCTCGGCGGAGGCCCCCGCGCTCTACGCCGACCTGCTCATGGGCCACGTGGAGTCGCTCGGCGCGAAGATCTACCATCTGCACTTGCACGACATTCGCGCCCGTGACTTCCGCGACCACCGCGAGTTCGGCAGCGGCATCCTCGACCTGACGCCGATCTTCCGCCGATTGCTGGCGATGGATTACGCGGGCCTGGCGAACTTCGAGTTGGAGGAGCCGGACGCCGTCGAGGCGCTGACGCGCAGTCGGGAGCGGCTGGCGGCGGTGATTCGCGCGGCGGCGGGCTAGCCCTTGAGGTGCAGCGTGTGCAGGCCCAGCTTCTCACGCCACGGCTGGTGCATGTTGGCGAAGTGCCGGGTGCGCACCAGCCCGGCGGCGCGCGCGTAGCACTCTCCGTAGTCCGACACGTTGTTGACGCGCAGCGTCTCGTGGTGGTGGTAGACGTAGCCCAGCGGCCCGGCCATGGGGGTCTCGCCGAACTCCGACTCGGCCGAGGACAGGATCATATCGCGGGCGCGCTGCCGTCCGGGGATGCTGATGGGCGACTGCGTCCACTCGTAAGCGTAGTTGGTCGAGAAGTACTCGGCCACCTCGTTCGCTCGAGCCTGGAGCGCGGGGCGCAGGGCGATGGCGTGCAGGATCAGCAGCCGCAGGAAGAAGCGTTCCTCCTCGGTGTGCTTGGGCACCAGCAGGTACCTGCGCCCGAGCCCGACCTTCTCGAAGGCGTGCTCAGCGGCCACGCGGGTGCGGTGGGTGGCCTTCAGCTTGGTGAGCTGGGCCATGGTCCACTGCTCCATGCGCTCGTTGAGCTGCTCGATGACCTGTCGGGTGCGATCGTTGCGGATCTCGAGTCGGGTCGTTCGGGCCATGACGGATGTCCTTATCTGTAAGTGTGATCGACGCTCCATGGGGAAGACGGTAGGTGTCCCCCGCGGCCTGCCGCCGACTGTCGTTCCCCGCTTGATTCCGTGGCCGCTGCGCCCTCAGGCGGACCGGTGCGCTGCTGTGCCGCCACGAACGTTCGCCACGGCGGCATCACGTCCTGCCCGGTAGTGAGGCGCGCCAGGCGTGAGCGGCCGCCAGCAGGGCGAAGGCCACGGCATAGACCGTCGCTCCCCCGAGCAGCACGGTCTGGAAGCCCCACAGCTTCGCCGCCAGCATGGCGCTGACCGACCCCAGCACCGAGGCCACACCGTTGACGCCCCACGCCCACGGCACGATACCGCCGCCCCACGCTCCGACCTCGCGCAGGCCGGTCGGGAAGGGCATGCCCATGGCGAAGCCCAGCGGCGCCAGCAGCAGCATGGTCACCAGCGTGCGCAGGCCGATGGGCCAGGCGAGCGTGGCGTCCAGGATGGGCGGGAGCGCCCCCAGCAGCACGATGACCGCGCCGGTCACGGTCAGCGCCGCCAGCGCGGCCGAGCGCAGCATGCGCTCCCGCGGCCAGCCCTGACTGAACAGGCTGCCCGCGCCGCTGCCCACCAGGAGCGAGAACAAAATGACCGAGAGCGTCAGCGCCGGGTAGCCCAGGTACAGGATCAGCTTCTGCGCCAGACAGACCTCGACCAGCATGTAGCCCGCGCCCAGCAGCATGAAGTACACCACGGCGCCGGTGAGCGGCGCCGCGCCGCCCGTGCCCGCGCGCACCAGCGCCACGATGGTGAGGGCCGAGAACAGCACCACGCTCAGCGCGATCTCCGCCACGAAGCGCGACATGCCGGGCGGGATGCCCGGCGCGAAGTCGATGACGAAGGGCCGGTCATCGGTGCACGGCGCCACGTTGACATCGCCCGCCGGCCACCACCGGTTGAAGGCCGCCAGAAAATCGTCGGTCGTGATCTCCGAGGTCAGCGCCTTGAACGGCATCTGCTCGAAGCCGCCGGGCAGGAAGACCGGCTCCAGGCCCAGCGCGATGGCCCGGCGCGTTAAGGCGAGCGACTCCTCGGGCGGCAGGGGGCTGCGAGTGACCATCACCAGGTGCCGGTAGGGGCCCCAGGCGTACCGGTCAGGCGGCACGCTGATGATGCCGATGTGCCGCAGCGCCTCCGCGCGCGGCATGCCCTCGCGCTCGAGGGCCTCCAGCCCGGTGAGCACCAGGCGCGTGAGCACCAGCGGATGCTGGCAGACGATCGCGAGCTGGCCGCGGTCGGTCAGGTGCGCCAGGTAGTCCTCGAAGCCCTCGACGGTGTGCACGTAGCTCTCCACCAGCGCCAGCGAGCTGGCCGCGGTGGTTGCGGTCTTGGTCAGCGCCATGTAGATCAGATCGTACTTGCGCGGCGAGCGGCGCACGTAGCTGCGACCCTCGGCCTGCTGCACCCTGACGTTCTGGTAGTCGTAGAGCGGCCCGACGAAGTCGCGGTAGCGCCGCACGATCGGCAGCATCGACGGGTTCAGCTCGGCGCCCTCGATCTCGGACGCCCCCGCGGCCAGCGCCAGCAGCACGTCCAGCCCGGCGCCCGGGCCGATCAGCAGCACACGCTCAGGGCGCACGGTGCGGAAGGGGAAGAAGCCGATGAAGCCCCGGTAGCGCCGGGCGACGTCGGCCAGATCGCCGTCGAAGTGGATCAGGTTGGTCGGCACCTCGCCGTCGGTGTAGACGAAGAGGTCATCCTCGGGATGCCAGGTGCCGTCGGGCCGGGCATAGGCAACAACGTCTGTGCGCGCGAAAGCGTTCCAGTCGGTGTACTCAATGCGCGCCTTGATGGTCGGGTCGCCCAGCTCCTGGAAGAGCGGCTTGGCCTGCTCGCCCGCGCCGGGCGGCACGGCGGGCAGCTCTATCAGCGGCGCGCGCGCGGACAGGCCGACCGCAACGGCGCCGGCGATCGCCAGCGTCCCTGCGACCGCGCGCAGGGCCGGCGCCGGCGCGACCACCGCCGCCGCGACACCCGCCAGCGCCGCGCACAGGAAGGGCACGCCCGTGGCGCCGAGCAGTTGCAGGGCGATGATCACCGCACAGCTCCCCAGCGCGGCGCCGGTGAGGTCGTAGAAGTACATGCGCCCGCCCTGGTGCGACCAGGCGGCGAAGGCGTGGCTGAGAAAGGCCCCGGCGAAGACGAAGGGCACGATGCAGATGCCGCCGACGACCGTCAGCGAGGTCAGGTGTGCGGCCATCGGCTCGGAGAACAGCAGGGCGACCGAACCGGCGAAGGTCACCGCGGTGGCGGCGGCGAGCAGGCTGGGCACGGTGGTGGCGCGCTCGGCCGCGCGCCCGCGCAGCCACAGGAAGTCGAGCAGCCCGCCCACCCCCAGCCCGCACGTGGCCAGCGCAATCGCCAGGAAGACGAAGTGGTAGCGCAGCAGCACGCTGAAGGCGCGGGTGAGGGCGACCTCGAAGGCCAGGACGGACAGGGCAATGAGAAAGACCCCCGCCAGGACGGTGGCGGGCGCCCGCGCGGTGGCATCCGACCGCTGTTCAGTCAGCCTTCGGCTCCTCGCCGCCCTTGTAGTCGCGCGTGTAGCGGCACTTGGGGTAGCCGGTGCAGGCGACGAACTTGCCGCGCTTGCCCTCACGCAGCACCAGGTCCTTGCCGCACTCGGGGCACTGCTCGCCGAGCTTCTCGGGCGCGGGTGGCTCCCAGCCGGCGGCAATGGCCACGCTGATGGGCTGTGTGCTCCTGCACTGCGGGTAGGCGCTGCAGCCCAGGAAGCGCCCGCGCGAGCCGCTGCGCACCACCATCGGCGCGCCACACTTCTCGCACACCACCGGCACGCGGTTGTCGTCGGCGGGCGCGGCCGACCCGTCATCCCCGATGACGTCGGCCGCCTCGCCGACCACGTCCTCGCCCTGGTAGTCGCGCGTGTAGCGGCACTTCGGGTAGCCCGAGCAGCCCAGGAATTTGCCGCGCCGGCCACTGCGCAGGATCAGCGGCTTGCCGCACTCCGGGCAGGCCTCGTCGGTGACCATCGGCGCCTGGCGTTCCTGCGGCGCACCGTCCTCGCCCACGTCGGCGGTGAAGTCGCACTCCGGGTAATTGCTGCAACCGAAGAACCGCCCGCGCCGCCCGGTGCGGATCACCAGCGGCGCCTCGCACTTCGGGCAGGCGTACTCGGTCTCCTCGGGCTCGGCGGGCGCGCCGCCGTTGACGCTCAGGTCGCGAGTGTACTCGCAGTCGGGGTAGTTCTCACAGCCCGCGAACTTGCCGTGGCGAGAGTAGCGCACCAGCAGCCGGCCACCGCACTCGGGGCACTTCTCACCTTCGAGAACTTCGGGCGGCGCCTCCTCGGCCCGGCGCACGCGCTCCACGAAGGGCCCGTAGAAGTCGCGCAGCACCTGGCGCCAGTCGCGCTCGCCGCTCTCGACGGTGTCGAGTTCCTCCTCCACGTTGGCGGTGAACTCGATGTCCATGATCTCCGGGAAGTTGTCCACCAGGTAGTCGGCCACGGTGAAACCCAGCTCGGTGGGCGCGAACTGGCGCTTCTCCATGTGCACGTACTTGCGCCGGCGCAGGGTCTCGATGATGTCCGCGTAGGTGCTGGGCCGGCCGATGCCGTTGGCCTCCAGCTCGCGCACCAGCGACGCCTCGGTGTAGCGCGGCGGCGGCTGCGTGAAGTGCTGCTGCGGGTCGAGATCGACCAGCGTCAGTTCCTGGCCCTCCTCCAGCTCGGGCAGCGACTTGTCCTCGTCCTCGCGTTCCATGACCGCGTACCAGCCGGGGAAGATCACGATCTGGCCGGTGGCGCGCAGCCCATAGCGCCCCGCCTCGACGTCCACGCCGGTCTGATCGACCACCGCGGGCGCCATCTGCGAGGCCACGAACTGCCGCCAGATCAGCTCGTAGAGGGCGAGCTGGTCGTCGCTGAGGATGCCCTTCAGACTCTCGGGCGTGTGGGTCACGTCGGTGGGGCGGATGGCCTCGTGTGCCTCCTGGGCGCCCTTGGCCTTCTTGCCGGCGGCTCCGGGGCCCACGAACCGCTTGCCCCAGTGCTCCTCGATGTAGCCGGTCGCGGCTTTGCGCGCGGCGGCGGCGATGTTGGTCGAGTCCGTGCGCATGTAGGTTATCAGGCCGTGCGCGTCGTCGGCCATCTGCACGCCCTCGTAGAGCTGCTGGGCGACGGCCATGGTCTTGCGCGCCGGGAAGCCCAGGCGGTTGGCGGCCGCGCGCTGCAGCGTGCTGGTGATGAAGGGCGGGCGCGGGTTGCGCCGCTGCTGGGTCTTCTCCACCTCGGCCACGCGGTACTGCGCCTCGCGCAGCTCCGCCACGATGGGCGTGACCTGCTCCTCGGAGGACAGCTCGGCGTCCGCGCCGTCGATGGTCTTCAGCTCGGCCTCAAACTGCTCGCCCTCGTCGCCGGGGGTGAGCAGGGCGGTGATCGACCAGTACTCCTCGGGCTCGAAGGCCATGCGCTCGCGCTCGCGGTCGGTGATCAGGCGCAGCGCGACCGACTGCACGCGCCCGGCGCTCAGGCTCTGGCCGCGGCCGATGCGCTTCCACAGCACGGGGCTGATGGAGTAGCCCACCAGGCGATCGAGGATGCGCCGCGCCTGCTGGGCCTCGACGCGCGAGATGTCGATCTCGCCGGGGTGCTCGAGCGCCTCCAGGACGGCCTCGCGGGTGATCTCGTTGAACTGGATACGGTGGGCGCGTTCGAGGCCCAGCTCGTCCATGATGTGCCAGGCGATGGCCTCGCCCTCGCGGTCCGGGTCGGTGGCGAGGTAGACCTCGTCGGCGGCCCGGACCGCCTTCCTCAGCGCGTTGATGGTCTTCTTCGCACTCTGGGGCACGATGTAGTGCGGCTCGAAGTCGCCCTCGACGTCCACCGCCATCTCGTCCTCGGGCAGGTCACGCACATGGCCCATCGAGGCGAGAAGCTGGTAGTCGTCGCCGAGGAAGCTCGACAGCGTCCGCGTCTTGGTAGGCGACTCGACGATTATTGCCTTCTTGCCAGCCACAGAACCATCCCTGCAATCGCGTAGGCGGATTCAGCCGTCAGATGCGCACGAATTGGTTGCCGGGGAAGCGCCGCACCAGACCCTTGACCTCCAGCAGCATCAGCGCCGCCGACACCTGCGAGGCGGGCAGGTCGGACTCCGCGGTCACGTCGTCAATGTTGCGCGGCTGGTGGCTGAGCGCGTCCAGCACCTGCTGCTGATCCCCGGGCAGGTCCTCGAGCTTGCGCCGGCGCTCCTGCTCGGGCTCGCGCTCGGGCACGGCCTCGAGCATGATGCCCAGCCCCTCGACGACGTCCTCGGCGGTCTCCACCAGCGTCGCGCCCTCGCGCAGCAGCGCGTGGCAGCCGCGGCTGACCGGGCTGGTGATGTTCCCCGGCACGGCGAAGACCTCGCGGCCCTCCTCGGCGGCCAGCCGGGCGGTGATGAGCGCGCCGCTCTTGACCGGCGCCTCGATGACCACCGTGCCCAGCGCCAGGCCGCTGAGGATGCGGTTGCGTTGGGGGAAGCGATCACGCGTGGGCGGCGTGCCCGGCGCCAGCTCGGTCACCACCGCGCCCGCGCCGACGATGCGCTCGCGCAGCTCCAGGTTATGGCTCGGGTAGTCCACGTCGATCCCGCACGCGAGCACCGCAATGGTGCGCCCGCCGGCCTCGACCGCCGCGGCGTGCGCGTCGGCGTCGATGCCGACCGCGAGCCCGCTGACGATGGTGAAGCCGCGCCGCACCAGGTCGGCGGTGAGCCGTTGCGCTACCATCTCGCCGTAGGGCGAGCGGCGGCGCGTGCCCACCAGCGCGACCGACAGATCGTCCCGCGCGCTGATCTCCCCGCGCACATACAGCAGCGCCGGCGGGTCGGCGGTCTCGAGCAGCAGTGCCGGGTAGCGCTCGTCGGTGTAGGGGAGCAGCTCCACCCCCAACTCACCCAGCGAATCGAGCATGGCCGGGACGTCGGCCTCAGCCTGTGCGGCGCGCAGCCTGCTCACGTGCGCGGCGGTGACGCCGTCCACGGCGGTGAGCGCCGCGTTGTCCGCGCCCAGGACCGCCTCGGGGGAGCCCAGGGCCTCCACCAGGGCGCGTTGATGGCGCGGGGCAATCGCGCTGAGGCTGAGCGTCAGCCACGCCTCCGATTGTGACGTGCCGCCGGCGCCCATGGTTCACTCACCCGGCGATCGCCCGTGAGCGATGCGCGAAGTACTCGTCGAGAAACGCGGCCAAGAGGCCGGTGAGGCCCCTTGGCTGATGGTCTGTGCCTGTGCGGCCGGTTGGCTCAGGCGTCGGCGGGCAGCTCGGACGCCTCGCCCTCGGCCGGCTCATCCGCCACCGCGCCGCCTGCCTGCTTCTTGAGGCGCGCGCCGGCGGCCCTGAGCTTGGCGGTCAGGTCCTTGTTGCGCGCCTGCTCGATGCTCAGGCGCTCACGCATGGTCGCCAGGTTGCGCCTCATCGCCGCCCACGGCAGCGACATGATCAGGGCCATCAGCGCCGCCCCCACGGCCATGCCCACGATCGGCACCACGAACAACTGCACCGATGACGTCCAGCCGGACTGGCCCGTGGGGTCCAGCGAGAACCCCATGACCGTGACCGCTCCCTGGTTCCAGAAGGCGAAAAAGACCGCGTACGCCAGGAGCAGGATGATAAGCAGCACCGTCACGATGGCCTGTGCCATGCTATGACCTCCGGTGGCCGGCTGTGTTGGGCCGGGGCAGCCCGCTAGGGCGCGGGTGGGAAGCCACCAGGCGGCATCATGCCCGGCTCCATCCCCGGCTCCATCATGCCCGGCTCCATGCCCGGCTCGAGCATACCCGGGCCCATCTGCTGCTGCTGCCTGGGCGGCTCGGGCGGCTCCAGCCGGTTGTCGATGGTCATCGAGATCACGCGTGCGGCGCGGTTGCCCCGCCAGTCGGTGGCCTCGAACAGGATCTCCTTGACGCCGTTGCTCAGGTTCGCCGCCGCGCCGCGCGGGTCGTAGATGTACCACAGCAGGCCCTCAGTCGCGTCGTAGGTGAAGTCGGCGGCCTCCCCGTTCACGGTCACCGCCACGGTGTCGGGGTCCACGCCCGAGCCCTCGTCCGTGAGCATCAGCGACAGGAAGAGGGGCGGCGAGCCGGGGATCTCGATCTCCTCAGCATAGCGGTCGGGGAAGTCGTCCTCGGTGGCCATGGAGGGCAGGAACTGCACGCGCGTGCGCTGCCGGCCCGGCACCTCGAGCACCGGATCGGCGAACATCGGCGGCACGTTGTCGGGCGCGGCGGTCTCGAAGGCGTAGATCACGTTGTCCTCGCCGATGGTGTAGAGCGCGCCATCGACCACGGACACCGACGGGTCGACCTCATCCTCGAAGGTGATCTCGCGCTCCCGGGTGCCACCTGCGACGCCGCCCGGGCCGACCTGCCCGCCCGGCCCGGCCCCCGGGCCCATCCCCGGCTCGGCGCCGGGCACAGGACCCTCCATCCCCGGCTCCATGGGCATCATGCCCGGCTCGATGCCGCCGGGGCCGACACCGCCCGGACCGGTCGGTGCCGTGGTCTTCTCGGGGGCCTTGGGCAACGTGTAGCGCCAGCGCACTTCGCTGCCGTCAAGGCTGAGGGCTATCAGGTCGCGCTCGCCGGACTTGAACACCAGCATGTCCTCCACGATCACCGGCGAGCTGGTGATGGGCTGAGCCACGCCGTCCGCGGGCCAGCGCCAGATGGCGCGGCCGCGGTTGGCGTCGATGCAGTAGACCGCCCCCGCGCTGGTGCCCACGTAGACGTTGCGGCCCTGCACGCACGGCGAGCCGACGATCAGGTCGGCGGCCTGGAAGGGTTGGGGCCAGGCGGTGCGCCCGGTGTAGATATCGCGCGCCTCAAGCTCGCGGCCCGAGGCGTAGATGACCTTGGTGCGCTCGCCCACGGGAGAGCCGAAGAACGCCCTGCGCTCGACGCCGCGTGACCAGATGAGCTGGCCGTCGGCGTTGAGGCAGTAGATGCGCCGGTCCAGTGCGCCGAAGACGATCACGTCGCGATAGACCAGCGGCGGGGCCTTGATGTCGCCGCCCGCCTCGAACTGCCAGCGCGGGGTGCGGGTCTCGAGGTCCAGGGCGATCAGGCGGTTGCCGTCGGAGCCGAAGTAGCACACCCCGTAGGAGATCACGGGCGAGCAGTCCACGGCCCCGCCCGCGGGGTAGCGCCACACGATCGAGCCGTCCTCGGCGTCGAGCGCCCACAGGTTGCCGTCGCGCGAGCCGAAGTAGAGGATGCCGTCCGCCAGGGATGGGCTGGAGTACACCTCGCCGCCGGTGGCCTGCTTCCACACCAGCTCGCCGGTGGTGCGGTCGATGGCATAGATGCTGTCGCCTACCGGGGCGTAGACCATGTCGTCGCCGACCGCCGCGGTGGCGACCGGTGAGGACTCCTCCTCCCCCGTAGTGTGCTTCCAGATCAGGCTGACGGGCACCTCGAGGCTGGCGCTGGACACGCCCGTGCTGCTCTCGTCATAGCGCACCAGCCAGGTCGCGTCCTGTGCCAGCACCGCGCCGGCCGTGCACGCAAGCAGCAGGATGATGACAGTGGCTCGCATTGCCCTACCTCCATGTCGCACAGATAGGCGCGGCGTCAGTCCGCCTGTGCGGTCTGACGACCCTCCAGCCGCACCGCCCACGTCGGCTCGAAGACCCGGCGCATCGCCGCGGTGACGGCCGTGGCGTCCACGGCCGCAATCTCCCCGGCGAGCTGCGGATCACGTCGGAACCCCTGCGGCCCGCCGAGCAGCTCGAACAGCGCCAGGTAGTGCGCGACGTCCTGATTGCGCTGCTTGCGCAGCGCGTGCCGGCCGATCAGATAGCGCTTGGCGCGCCGCAGTTCGGCCGCCGACAGCGGCTCGGACACGATGCGCGCGATCTCGTCATCCACCACCCCAACGACCTCGTCCAGCCGCGCCGGATCGCACGCGACCAGCACGAACGCCGAAGGCGTCGTAGCCGACGGCGTCAGCTCACCGATGATCGTGTAGGCCAGCGCGCGCTCCAGTCGCAGCGCCCGGTACAGCCGGCTGTCCATGCCTGACGACAGCGCGGTGATGCCGACTGCCGCCGCCGGGTACTCCGGTGCCGCCAGTGGCAGCGCGCGTCCGCCGACCACGTAGATGCTCGTATCACGATTGCCGGTGATCCGGGTCACGCCCGGCACCGTGGGCAGCGGCTCCGGCGCCTGCTGCGGCATGGCGCCGGGCAGCAGTCCCGACATGGCGTCGGTGATCGCCTGCATCGCCACCGCGCCGTCCACGCCTCCGCTGAGCGCCATCACGGTGGCGTTGGGCAGGTAGCTTTCGCTGTGAAAGCGGCGCACATCGTCAAGCTCGATCGCGGCCACCGTCGCCGGATCGCCCGCCCCCAGGTCCCCGGCGCCCACGCCCGGATAGAGGCACTCATAGAAGCGCCCCAGCGCGCGCGGCGCCGGCACCTCGTCGCGCGCCGCCAGGCTGCGAGTCAGCGCGGCACGCTCGGCGGCCAGCGCCTCCGGTGTGAAGGCGGGGGCGAAGAGCATCCGGCGCATCAGGTCCGGGCAGGCCGCCAGCGATTCGGCGGGCGCGGACAGGTTCAGCTCCACGTAATCGGGCGCGACCGAGACGCTGATACGCGCGGCGGCCGCGGCTACCTCGCCGGCGCAGCAGTCCGCCCGCGCCACCAGGTTCTGCACCAGGTGGCGCATGCCCGCCTTCCCGCGCGGCTCGTGCAACGCCGTCACGTGTACCAGCGCGCACATCACCAGCGTGGCCGTGTGGTCATTGTCCTGCACGACCACGCGCATCCCGTTGGGCAGATGGCGCTGGCGCGTAGTCGAGTCGGGCGCGGCGGGGCTGCGCGCGAGCAGCGCGGCGGCGACCGCCATCAGCGGTATGATCCGCCGGACGGGCAGGCGCGCGCGGCGCACTCCCCGCCCGCCACCGTATCCGGTTAGCTCGAGGTGAGTCGCTTCAGGGCCTCCCTGGCCTCAAGGTTGTCGCTCTGGGCCGCGACCGCCGCCCCGTAGGCGGTGATCGCCTCGTAGGGCTTGCCCTCACGCTCGTACAGCCGGCCCATCTGCACGTAGATGGCCGCATCCTCCTCGGCCCCGGGCGACACCCCCAGCGCCGTGCGCAGCGCCTGCTCGGCCGCCTGGTACTCGCCGAGTTCGCCGTAGGCGGCGGCAAGCTGGGTCAGCGCCTCCAGGTAGGCCGCGTCCAGGCCCAGCGCCTGGTTGAGCGCGATGACTTCGCGGTCGTACTGGCCGGTGTAGTGGTAGGTCCGGGCGATCAGATAGTAGAGGTAGCTGCGCTGGAAGGCAGTGTTGGCGATGGCCAGTTCGGGAATGCGCTCCAGCGCCTGCTCGTACTGCACGCGCGCGCGGTGCCACGAGCCCATCTGGAAGAAGGTGTTGCCCAGATTGGTGTAGGACTGGTGCAGCGTCGGGTCGCCGGCGATGGCCGCGGTGAACGCCTCGCTGGCGCGTCCCAGCTCGCCCTGGTAGTAGTAGGCGAGGCCGGCGGCGTTGTGCGCCTGAGCGTTGTCGGGGTCCAGCCCCAGCGCGAGCTGCGAAGCGTTGATCGCGCGGTCGTAGTCCTCGTTCATCATGTAGGCTTCGGCGAGGCCCGCGTAGAGGTCGGCCCGGCGTGGCGCCAACTCCAGCGCCGTGGTCAGGTCGGCGATGGCCGCGTCGGCGTCGCCGGTGGCCAGGCAGGCCTGCGCCCGCCCGTGGTAGGCGTCCACGTACTCGGGGTCGGCGGCGATGGCGTCGTCGTAGCGCGCGATGGCGTCCTCGTAGCTGTGTGAGACGATGTTGCGCTCGGGATCGGAGATGTAGGTGGCCGCCTGAAACGAGAAGATATCGCCCAGCGCGTTGTGGGCCGGCGGGAAGGTCTCGTCGAGCTTGACCGCCTCGTCGATGTTGCGGATGGCCTCGTCCACGTCGGCGATCGCGGTGTAGAGCACGCCGCCCTGGTAGAAGGTATCCTGGGCCTCGTGGAAGGAGGCCAGACCGATCATGACGTGGGGCAGCGGATCGGCGGGGTTACCGCCGCGGTCCTGGTCCAGCGCCTTGCGGTAGCTGTTGCGCGCACGCGCCCATTCCTTGTTGGCGTCCGCGCTCTCGCCCATCGCCAGGTAGAGCAGCGGGCGCATGACCAGCTCCTGCGCGAACTCGGCCGCGCGCTCATACTTCTGAGCCAGGTCCTCCTGCACCTGCTGCTTCTGCCGCTGCACCTCAGTGGAGAGGGTGCCCTGGGCCTCGCGCTCGATCAGTCGATCGAGGCGGCGGCTGAGCGCGTTCCACTCGTCGAGGATCTCCTCGGCGCGCACGAAGTCATCGAGCGCGTCCTCGTAGTCCTCCTCCTGGTGGTGAGCCAGGCCGCGGTAGAACAGCGCCTCGACGTAGTTGGGGTTGTGCTCGAGCGCCTCGGTGGTGGCCTCGATGGCATCGAAGTACCGCCCCGCCAGATAGTAGACCCGGCCGAGAGCGTTGAAGACCTCCGCCAGGTTCTTGAACTGGCGGTTGCGCAGCTCATCCTGATAGGCACGGACGGCCTCGTCGAAGGCGCCGAGCTGCTCGTAGATCTGGCCGATGTAGAGCGAGATGCCCGGCCGTCCCGGCCGGAGCTGCTGCGCCTGCTGCAGCGCGGTGAGGGCGTCCTCGAGTTCGCCGGTGCGGAATCTGGCAACACCGAGGTAGTACCATGCCGCCTCGTTGTCGGGCGATGCCGCCGTCACCGCCTCAAGCTGGCGGATGGCGGCCTGGTACGACCGCTCCTGGAACAGGCTGACGGCCTCGGCGAAGTCGCTGTCCACTTCCTGCGCGACCGCCACCGAGCACAGCATCAGGCCTGCCAGCAGGCCGTACACGGCGATAAGTCCCCGGGCCCGGCTAGTCCTCGTCATGCGCCATGCTCCCTTCAGAGCCACGGTCGCCCGTGCGTGCGTCATTATATGACACCACTCGCGCACGTGTCAACGCGGCGCCCGAGCGCGGCTGCTCCGCCGACGACGCCATTTCGCCACCCGACCGGTCTCTCCTGCAAGGGATACAGGTCGCCGGTCGCAAGCTTCAAGCCGCAGGCCGTGGGCCGCAAGCCGGCGACGACGCTCGCTCCCTGTGCACCGGTCGCTACCGCCTGGGTCGCAGCCGCGCAGGTCGCGCTTCCACCCCGACACCGTCGGCCTACCCGCCCGCGAAGCGCAGCACCAGGGCCTCCTGCGGGGCGAGGTCGAGAGCGACCGCGTGGTCGGCAGCCGCCGCCGAGGCCCCCGATACGCTACCGTCAGGCAGGACCGCGAACCCCGAGCCGTCGGCCGGCGCGTCCTCCGGCAGGGAGACGGTCACGCTCGCGGCGCGCTCCTCCCAGTTGATCGCAAAGAGCAGCAGGTCGCCGGCCGCATTGCGCATCAGGGCCAGCTCGACGTCATCTTCCGGGACTGTCCGGATTTCGCCCAGCAACCGCGCGTGTCCCGGTGAAAGCTCCGAGGGCAGGATGCGGACAGTGCGGTCGCGCGCCTCGTTGTCGTAGTTCGCGGGCAGATCGATCCCGAACTCGCCCGCGAGGAACAGCACCGAGCCGTCGCCCACCTGATGGCGGAGGATGGCGGGGGTGTCGCCGGCCCGCGCCAGCACCTCGGTGCCCTCCGTCGGCGTCACCGACGCGTAGACGGTGAACTCACCGGGGATCGGCTCGCGGACCTCGAGACCCGACAGGCCCGCCACCTTCTCCCCGCTCGGCGCCTCCGCCAGCCCCAGCAGGTCCAGCAGCACCGGGCGCTCGTGCGGCACGCCGTGGTCGTCCACGCTGCCGAATTCCGAGATGACGACCAGCATCTTGCCCGCGCCGACCAGGCTCTCGAGCATCGCCGCCTGCCCCTCGCTC
Source organism: Candidatus Zipacnadia bacterium (assembly GCA_029820295.1). Taxonomy (GTDB): domain Bacteria; phylum Armatimonadota; class Zipacnadia; order Zipacnadales; family UBA5352; genus JALGVA01. The sequence continues at coordinate 60 of JALGVA010000015.1, read as the reverse complement.
ACCGCGAACGGGAAGGGCACCACGATCGCCTGGTAGTCGGCAAGCTCCTCGGCGCCGACC
>JALGVA010000276.1 GCA_029820295.1 Candidatus Zipacnadia bacterium | reverse complement strand
GACGCCATCCGCGAGCTGCGCGCCGCCGGCGACCTCGATGGCCCGGTGACCGTGCAGATCCGCAGCGGCATCTACCTCATCGATGAGACCATCCGCTTCGGCCCTGAGGACTCGGGCGCCGAGGCCGCACCGGTTGCCTACGAGGCCTACCCGGGCGAGACCCCCGAACTGGTCGGCGGCCGCCGCATCAGCGGCTTCAAGCCCGTCGAGGGTGGCCTGCTCCGGGCCGACCTGCCCGAGGTCCAGGCGGGGCAGTGGCACTTCCGCCAGCTCTTCGTCGATGGCCAGCGACAGGTGCGTGCCCGCTACCCGAACTTCGACCCCGCCGACCCCTACCGTGGCGGCTTTCTCTACGTGCATCGCGCCATGGGCGGCTTCGGCGTCGGCGTGGGGAACATCCACAACGCCGGGGACCGGATCGACTACCTGCTGGACGTGCCCGCCGACGGCGACTACGCGGCCTGGGTGCGCTACGGCGCCCACAATGAGCCGTTCGGCCGTACCGACATGGCCGGGCGCACGGTCTTCATTCTCGACGATGGAGAGCCCGTGCCCCTGATGAACCTGCCCGATACTGGCGGCTGGGCGCCCTCGAGCTGGTCGCGGACGGCCATGCTCCACCTCACCCGCGGCCGCCACCGCCTGAGCTGGCAGAACGTGCAGGGCGGCGGCCTCAACCTCGATGCCTTCGCGTTCAGCGATGACCCGGGCTGGACGCCCGAGACCACCGAACTGCCGCCACCCGCCGAGGGCCGGCACGTCATCGTCCTGCAGGCCGAGGACTTCGAGGGCTACGAGGCGCCCCAGCTCTCCAGCTCGGGCGGCGGCAGCCGCACGCAGTTCCGTTATGCTCCCGGTGAGTTCAAGCCCGAGTGGGCGCAGGCGCCGGAGGCGGAGCTGCATATCTTCCAGTCGGGCTCGTGCCGCGCCTTCAAGGAGATCGTGTCCATCGAGTCGGTGGACCCGGAGCGGCACATCGTGACGCTCTCCGGCCCCGAATGCGCGGCGGGCATCGGCACCGGCGACCGCTACTTCGTCGAGAACATCCGCGAGGAACTCGACGCGCCCGGGGAGTGGTACCTCGACCGCGAGGCCGGCGCCCTCTACTACCTGCCGACGGAGGACTTTTCGGAGCACTCGGAGGTGATCGCGCCCGCGGTGGGCAGGCTGATCGAGTTCATCGGCGAGCCGGAGGCGCCGGTGGCGCACATCAGTCTGTCCGGGCTGACCATCCGCTGCACCGACTACTCTCCCGAGGACGGCTGCGGCGGCTACGGCATGGGCAACTCCGGCGTGCTGCACTTCGAGGACGCCGTCGGCTGCGCGGTCGAGCGCTGCACCTTCACGGCCATCGGCAAGTACGCGGTCTGCTTCACCGGTGGCGAGGGCAACCGCGTCGAGACCTGCGACATCTCCCAGAGCGCCGAGGGCGGGATCCTGGTTGTCGGCTCCGCACGCAACGTCATCTCCGACAACTACATCCACGACTGCGGCGCCATCTACAAGCACATCGGCGGCGTCGTGCTGTCCGGGGCAGGCAGCGATGACAACACGGTCGCGCACAATCTTATCCACCACATGTCGCGCTACGGCATCACCCTCAAGAACGCGGGCCTGCGCAACATCATCGAGTTCAACCACGTGCATCACACCAACCTCGAGACCTACGACACCGGCGGCATCGAGGTCACCCAGCACGACCCCGACCTGCGCTCGGGCAGCGTCATCCGCAACAACATCGTTGGCGACACCCTCGGCTGGTACGCTCAGGGCCCCGACCAGTCGGTCTACCTGTCGTGGGGGATCTACCTCGACTCCTACGCCGGGGGCTACACCGTCACCGACAATATCACCTACCGCAACTCCCACGGCGGCATCATGCTCCAGGGCGGCAAGGACAACGTGGTCACCAACAACATCTTCGTGGGCTCGACGCTGCGCCAGATGCACGTCTCGAACTTCCGCGGCAACTCCACCGGCGAGGTGCTCGAGCGCAACATCGTCTACTGGACCGACCCCGAGGCCGTGGCGCTTTACGCCGGCACCCTCGAGCCCAATACCATCCGCGTGGACTACAACCTGTACTTCTGCCCGGGCCTCGAGGCGCCGCCCATCGCCGCGCGCAGCGCCGACAGCTTCGCGCAGTGGCAGGAGCGGGGCTACGACACCCATTCGCTTTTCGCCGATCCGCGCTTCGTCGCCCCCGAACGCGATGACTACACGCTGCAGGCCGACTCACCGGCGTTCGCGCTGGGCTTCCGCGCCATCGACACCAGCACGGTCGGCCTGCTGACGCCGCGCTGACGGCCGCCGCAGGAATCGCCCTCCCGCCCGCGAAAGGTGCCGGCGCCGTCGTCGCCGCGCATCGATGGAGGAAACACCATGGCACTGAGGGTAGGCGTTGCCGGGCTGCGCCGGGGGATGGGCTTCGTGCGCGTGTTCGCGCATCACCGGGAGTGTGAGCTGGCCGCGGTGTGCGATGTCGAGCCGGGCCGCGCCGCGCAGGTCGCCGATGAGATGAACGTGCCCATACACTTCGACGACTACTCCGAGCTGTGCCGCGCCGACATCGACGCCATCGTGGTCGCCACGCCCGCGCCGGTGCACGTCCCGCACGCGCTGGAGGCGCTCGCCGAGGGCAAGCACGTGCTCAGCGAGGTGCCCGCGGCCTGGGACCTGCAGCAGGCCGAGCAGCTCGCCCGCGGCGTCGAGCGCAGCGGCCTCAAGTACATGTTCGCCGAGAACATGTGCTACTTCGCCTACATTCAGACCTACGAGCAGATCGTGCACCGCGGCGAGATCGGCCGGCCCATCTACGCCGAGGGCGAGTACGTGCACGACTGTCGCCACCTGATGCACGACCGCTACGACGGCGTCACCCCCGGCTCCGAGTCCGGAGCCACCTGGCGCGCGGCGCTGCCGCCCATCCATTACTGCACCCACGACCTGGGGCCGATCCTCGAGATCATGGACACGCGCTGCGTGAGCGCCGTCGGGATGCACACCGGCAGCAACGTGCTGCCCGAGTACGACGTCATTGACGCC
>JALGVA010000122.1 GCA_029820295.1 Candidatus Zipacnadia bacterium | reverse complement strand
ACCCGCGCGCGCCTGCAGATCTGGTACGGCAGCGTCGGCGCCGTGTGGATCTCCAACGTGCGCATGGTCGCCATCGACCCGCCCACGCACGGGCGCCGGCTGAGCGGCCTCTACCTCGACGAGCTTGTGGAGATGGACGACCCTTACCGCTTCTTTCGCTGGTAGGGTGACGCCGGGCTCTCGCACCATCCCTCGCAGGCGCGCGTCGCGCGTCGGCTGCGCTCAGTCCACCGGCAGCGCCTCGATGCGGTCAATGCGCAGGTTCCGGTCCTCGGGCGGCGCGTGGCGGTCGTTGATGAAGGCCAGGCGCAGCATGTGCGGCCCGGCCGCCATCGTCAGCTCCAGCGGATACGCCCGCCAGCCCTCGCCCTGCAGCTCGATCTGCCCGACCTCGCGGCCGTCGATGCTGAGCACGATGAGCGGGAATTCGCCTTCGGCGGGCGTCCCCGAGGCCACGATGCGCAGCAGATACGTGCCCGCCCGCGCGCAGCGCACCGGGCCCTCGATGTAGCCGTTGCTGCCCAGATACGCGTGGCCCGCCTCCCGCCGGTACCAGGTCATCTGCGGGTCGGGCTCGAAGTTCTCCGCCTCAATCACCGTGCGCGCGGCCGCGCCGAACTGCGCCCCCAGGCCCGTCAGCAGGCCGCAGATGTAGCGCGCCCCCTTGCGCGTGTTGCGATCGGTGCCCACCCAGTCGATGGTGTCCACGACCACGCGCCCGGCGCCCTGCTCGAAGACCGCCAGCGCCGGCGGGCTGGTCAGGAAGCTCACCCCGGGCATGGGCTCATCGGGCGCGATCAGGATGCTGTGCACGAACAGATTGCGGTCCTCATCCGGCGGGCTGTAGAGGTCGTTGGTGAAGCGCACGGTCAGCGTGTGCTCACCGGCGGTGAGTGCGCCGAAGGCCGTGCACACGTGGAACTCCCCCCGCTGGCAGGCGAACTGGCCGAACTGCTCGCCGTCCACGACGATGGCGCCCGCCGGCCACACCCCCTGCGCCTGCGTGCCGCCCGCCACCACGCCGACGGTGTACTGGCCGTCGGTCGGCACATCGATCGTCACCGACGCGGTCGCCCCGCCGCTGGCCAGCACCACCGAGTCGTCGCGCCTACTCGCGACCGTCCCCGCCAGCACCATCTCCTCGCTCGGATAGCGCGTCGCTCGCGCCTCATCGATCGTTCGGGCGAAGACGCGGTCGGTCATCTCGGCCGACAGCGGCTTCGTGGCCCACGAGTAGGCCGCGCGCACGTCGTCGAGCCAGTAGAGGTCCTCGTTGGCGAAGTAGGCCGACAGCGGATGGGCGCCCGGGACGCGCAGCGTCGGGCCCTCGTAGGGTATCAGCTCAAGCCCCACGCCAGGCATCGGCTGCAGCGCGCCGAACTCCTCGGCGGTGATGCCGTGCAGCAGCACCGTGCCGCCGCGCGCCAGCAGGTCGGCCATCTCCCGCGACGCGCCGCGCAGCCCGTTGAGAGGACTGCACGCGATCAGCAGCTCGATGCGCTCCCAGTCGGCCGCCGCGGGGTCGGCCGTGATGTCCACCGCCTCCAGACCGATGCCACGCAGGTAGTCCCGCGTCTCCGGGGCGGGGCAGAACAGCGCGGTCGCGCGCACCGCAGGCTCGAAGCCCGCCAGGTAGTCCAGCGCGTTCTGCAGCAGCACATCCGCCGCGGGCTCCACGCCCAGCCGCTCCACCAGCTTCATCTGGCACAGCAGCATCGTCCCCCGCCCCTGGGGCAGCTCCAGCAGCGGCGCGTGCGCGATGCCCTCGCTGCTGCCCGAGACCACGATGGCCTCGAAGGCGCCGCGCGTCGGCCGCACCGGCTCGGCGGTGGTGACCATGTTGTCGGGGCGCCACCACCTCAGGTCGCCCGGCCGCACACCCGCCAGTACCGGGTGCTCGGGCATCTGCGCGAAGGTCATGGTGGAGGCGTGGTCGGTCAGGTCGGCGGGCACCGCGCCGGGCGGGTAGTGGCTCTGCTGAAGCACCAGCACGCGGCCGCCGCGGGCTACGAAGTCGGTCAGCGCGGCCTCGGGAGTGTCGCCGCCGATCATGGGCACAGCGTCCTCGTCCGGCGCCCACGCCCCGGCTCCGACCACGAGCACGTCGCAGTCGGCCTGCGCCGGGTCGGCGACGCTCGCGACCTGCAGCCCCGCCGCGGCGAGCGCGTCCGCGGTGGCGCCCGCCGGGTCCCACAGGCCCAGCCGGACGCCCTCGGGCGCGCGCAGCGCCGGCGGCGGGAAGACCGAGTACGCGTGCTCGTCGCTGAACACCTCGGCCCCGTCGCGCTCCACCGCCAGGCGCAGCGTCAGGTCGGTGCGCTCCTCGACCGCGGGCATGGTCGGCGTGAACTCCACCGGCCGACGCTCGCCCGGCTCCATCCCCCGCAACTCGCTCTGCCCGGCATCCACCGGCGCATCTCCCGCGACCAGTGACCAGCGCACGATCAGGTCCGAGGGCTCGAGCACATCGTTGTACACATCCGCAGTCCGCGTAACGCGCTCGCCTCCGTAGAAGTTCTGGTCGTACTCGCGCAGGTAGCAGCCGAAGGGCGCCATCGCCCACTGCTGGGCGGCGAAGAGCGGGTCCTCGGGCCCGCGCAGCGCGCCCGTGGAGTTGATCGTCCACGGCGACATCGCTCCCACCTCGTAGTAGCGGTAGGCCTGCGTCGCCATGCGCCACGACATCGCCTTGGCGCGCGCCGCGTAGCCGGCGTAGTCGAGGTAGGCGTCATCGCCGAAGAAGACGGTGTGCCACGAGGGATCGGAGGCGGGGATCCACAGGTACTCGCCGATGTAGAGCGGCTTGTCGCGCCGCCACCGCCAGCCCTCACCGCCGAACATGCTGCGGATGTCGGCCGGCGCATCCAGCCAGTAGGCGGTGTTGGGCCACTGCGTGAACGCGGGGTACTCGTGTGGGTAGTGGATACCGATGGCGTCGGCCACGCCCAGCGGATCGCCGTCGGACTCGTAGTAGATGGGCCGCGTCGGGTCCCAGCCGCGCAGCAGCTCGCCCATGCGTGCCAGGTCGCGCACCGCCGGGTGGTCGTCGGTCAGCCGCGAGCCGCGCATCTCGTTCTCGAGGCTGTACATCACCACCGAGGGGTTGTTGCGTGTGCGCGCGGCCATGGCGCGCAGGTGCTCGGCGTAGTTGGCCCAGAAGCGCGGATCTTCGATGCGGTAGGCGGTGTCATCGTTCCAGATTGCGCCCTCAGGGACCATCATCACGCCGATCTCGTCGGCGGTGTCGTACCAGATCTGCCGCCACGGCTGGGTGTGCGTGCGGAAGATGATGCAGTTGCACGCCCGGATGGCCCGCAGTTGCTCCTCGATTGCGGCCTTCGCCAGCGGTGTGCGCGATGGCCACCACGAGGTCGCCCGCAGGTTCACCCGCACCCCGTTGAGGTAGTAGCGCGGGCCGTCAATCCAGAACTCGCGGAACCCAAAGCGCGTGCGCAGGTCGTCGAGCGTCTCGTCCCCCGCGACCAGCCGCGTGCGCAGATGGTAGAGGTAGGGGTCCTCGGGCGACCAGTAGCGCGCATCGCTCCACGGCGCCTCGACGGTCAGCTCGACCGATTGCCCCGCGCCCACCGACACCGTCCGCTCCGGCAGCCGCAGCGCGATGGCCTCACCGTCCTCGACGTCCATCTCCAGGGCGGCGGTTGCCTCCGCGTCGGTGGCGTTGTGCACGGTCAGGTCCACGCGCAGGAGCTGCTCGCGCACCGAGGGCCGGACGAACACGTCGCTCACCCACACCTGCGGGTGCGAGCGCAGCGAGACGTCGTCCCATGGCCCGAACAGCTCGTTGAGCCCGCCGATGGGCGCGAGAATCTTGTCGCGAGGGACCGAGCGCGAGCGCATCGACCGCTCGCGCATCACGGAGAAGTCGGTCTCGTCGTCGCTGAACACGCCCGTCCAGTCGTGGCAGCCCAGCTCGAGCACGTTGGTCGCGCCCACGCGCGCCGCGTCGGTGATGTCCACCTCGAAGGCCTCGTGGCCGCCGAAATGTCCGCCAACCGTCTGCCCGTTGACGCGCACCGTGCTGTTGAACTTCACGCCGCCGAAGTGCAGCATGATGCGCCGGCCGCGCATGCCCTCCCGCACCTCGAACTGCCGCCGGAACCACGCGCGCTGGTAGTCCACGCCGGTGAGCATTCCCGGCACCTCGAAGGGCTCCCAGCCCTCCACCGGCGGCCGGTCCACCTCGGCGACGCGCACCATCTCCCACTGTCCGCCCAGGTCGATCTCCTGCCGCAGCGGCGCGCCCTCCTGCCCCCACGCGCCGAGGCCGGCCCCGACTATCATCCCCGCGATCAGCACTGCCCTCACCATCCGGCATCACTCCGGGCTTCCGTGTACGCGCGCCGGTCACTGCAGCCTGTCGCTGACCGTGCGGAACGCGCTCTCGTACCAGCAGTCTACCACGTCCTTCGGGTCATCGCCGCCGCGGTAGATCTCCAGCATCAGGAAGCCGTCGAACCCGACCTTGCGCAGCGCCGCCAGGATCGGCTCGAGCGGCACCTCGCCCTCACCGAGCGGCAGGTGGACCATCTCGCCGGGGATGCAGTCGCAGAGTTGCACGACCAGGAGGCGGTCGCCCAGCGTCTCGATCACCATGGGTACATCCTCGCGATGCCAGGCGAAGTGCACGATGTCGAGGCAGCAGTAGAGGTTGGCGTGGTCGGCGTGCTCCACCAGCCGCAGGAAGCCGTCGGCGTTGTGCACCAGCGCGTTCGCGCGCGGCTCCAGGGCGAACTTCAGCCCGTGGCGGCCGGCGATCTCGGCGAGCGCACCGACGCGGCGGGCGTACATCATCATCACGTCGCGCAGATCAACGTCCGGCGGGATGCTGACGCGCGTGGCGGGGGCGGTCACGTAGGTCGGGTCGCGCTCCACGATGAACGCGGCGATCATGTCCGAGCCGAGATGGATATACCTGGCGCCGAGCCGGCTCGCGAGGCCCGCCAGGCGATCGAACAGGTTGAGGCAGGCCTGCTCGTCCTGCGCGCGCAGTGAGTGCAGCAGCTCCAGGCAGGCCCACGCGGTGAAGCCCACGATCTCGACGCCACTGTCCGCGCAGGCCTGGTGCAGGCGCGCGAGGTTCTCCTCGGTGGCATACAGGTCGAGGTGCTCCGCCTGCAGCACCTCGAGGTCGAAGCTGCGGATGCCCATGCGGCCCAGCGACTCGAGGCTGTCGACGTAGTCCTGCAGGGAGATGCCCGTTCCGCGGAAGGCGTAGGTGTAGCCGGCCGTGGCCCCGATGACCATCGCGCGCACCTCCGGGTTCGGTCTGGCCCTGCCCGGTGTCTTCGCCGCGGCGCGGGCCGCACCTGCGCCGCTGCGGGCCTCACGCCCTTCGCAGGAGGCAGCGCACCGGTGCAGGAGTCGCCTGACGCGTCCCCACGCGCCTCGCCCCCGTCGCGATCCCGCGCAGGGCGCGGGATCACGCCACCCCTCTCCTGCAGCGCCGCGAGGGCCTGCACGCCCGTAGTGGAGCCGGGGAGAGGGGAGGAGGCCGCCGCAGGCAGCCGAAGAGGATAAGGCACGCCGCGCCCGCTGGCAGTTGTTCGTGATGCATGGCCGGACCGCAGAGGGGGGCGGGGCGAGAGGCTGAACGCGCCGACCAGCCTGCGGGCGACTCCACAGCCTGGTACCGGCCCGCCCGTCACCCGGGCAGGGCGTCCAGCAGCACCTGCTCGCCGCCATCGGGCAGCGTCACCCGCACGCTCACCATCGCCGGGCGGGAGGTCGGTCTCGAGTAGCCATGGGTGATGCGCATGGGGGGGCGCGGTCATCAGAGGGTGCCTCGACCGCGTGGTTGCGCTTCGACGAGCCCAGGCTCACGCTCATGACGCGCCCGGTTCTCTGGGACCGTGGCGCGCCGGGGCCGCTGTTGGCGGCCCAAAGCGGGCTGAGCCTCACATCCTTCCGCTGGCCCTGTGCACCCGTGTGCGGCAGCGCCGCCCTGGTGTGTGCCAACATTCCTGACGAAGTTGACCAAAACGTCCCTGGTGATGAAGGTCTCTGCAAGGTGGCGGCGAATTCACCGCGACGGACAGGACTGCGCTCGGGCGGAAGGCGCGTCGCGCGTGGCGGTACCGAGCCAGGTGGGAATACTACGCTGCAGCGGGAGGCGGGCCGACTCATGACGACTTGGAGAGCGTTGAGCCTTACGTTAGCCGTGGTGCTGGTGGGGTGCATTGTCGGGGGCTGTGGCGGAGGTGGTGGTCACGACCCCGCGTCGGCACCCACTGTAACACTAATCGCCAGCAAGACGGCGATCACGCCCGGCGAGGTCGTCACCCTGACCTGGACGTCCTCGAACGCCACCAGCGTGGCGTCCTCCAACTTCGGGGCGGTCGGAGTCAGCGGAAACCTGGAGGTCGCCCCCACAACGACGACCAGCTACATGCTGGTCGTCTCCGGGCCGGGGGGCCAGGCCAACGCCAGCGTCGTGGTGTCGGTCGTCGGGGCTGGCGAGACGACGGTCACACTCGCCGCGAGCAGCACCTCGGTCGCACCAGGTCAGACGGTGACCCTGACGTGGTCCTCCACCAACGCCACCAGCGTGGTCTCCTCCAACTTCGGCGCGACCGCGGTCAGCGGGACTAAGGACGTGGCGCCTACGGCCACCACCAGCTACACCATCACGGTGCAGGGCCCCTCGGGGCAGGCGACCGCAACCGTGGAGGTGACGGTCACGAGTGTCATGGACCTGACCGAGTTCGTCGGCGGCTGGGACTTGGTTGGGTCGGAGTTCTACATGGAGAGCGAGGGCACCGGCGCGTGGCTGCGGGTAGTCGGGGCTCAGGACATCGATGGAGTGCTATGTCGCATCATCCAGATGCAGTCGGCCCAAGGCGACCCAGCAGAGAACAACTACATGTTCACCGATGAGGTGGGTTTGAAGCTCGCGGGTGTAGAGGCACTTGGTGGGGGCGCGAACACTCACAATGCCAACCTCGACCCCCCTGCGCTCTTCCTCCCAGCAGCAGCCCAGGTGGGTGATCAGTTCACAGATACGTCCCAAATGAGCGAATGGGGGGCAGACGTGCCCTACGGCACATCGACCTTCATTGTGTCCATCCTTGGCCTTGACGACGTGACCGTGCCAGCCGGTACGTTCGCGAACTGCTTGAGGACGACCTTCGAGGAGACGCGCGACCCGGGTGATCATCAGATAGGCACGGCGTGGTGGGCCAGGGGAGTTGGTATTGTCAAGCGAACATACCATGATTTTACTACGGGTCGGGTCCGTACATGGGAACTTGTGTACGCTGACGTAGCGGGAGAGACCTACGGAACGCATCCATGAAGAGAGTTCAGTTGGCGCGGCGTGCGCGGGGACGTCCGAATCAGTAGCTGGCCGCGCGCTCGCGATAGTGGCCGGAGCGCGGTTTGACGCGGAGCCCGCCAGGAGTCGGCCCGGCGGGCTCCGCCCTATGCGCCCTGCCGCAGCGCGTCATCCGCGACCTGGCGGTCGAAGCTCTCGATCGGCTCGCCCACAGAGATGAACCAGCGCGGCTCGGTGCGCGTGCGGAAGTGATCGGCCAGCGTCTGTTTGGCCGCCGCCATGCCGCGCTCGTCGAGCACGCGCAGCACCTCGGCCGCCGCCGGATGCTCCGGGTCCAGCGCGGCCATCAGCTCCTCGTCGGTCATGGCGTAGCGCTCGACCTCGGGCAGCGGCGGCACATGCGGCAGCTCCGGCGCGGCGGGCACGGCCCCGAGCAGCATCGCGACACACAGCATCACTGCGAACCCTCCAGACGGTGTCGATGTGTCAGATCAGAGCGAGCATCCTCTCAGCAACGGCGCGGCGGGGCGCCGCATTGCGGCACCATCAGCGGAAGCGCAACGTCCCGAAGTTCGCCAGGTCGAAGAAGCCCCGCTGCTGCAGCGGCGCCCACACGATCAGCTCATCGCCGAAACCACGCCCCGCCGGCCGGCTCCGGCACAGGCTCAGGCGCCAGCTCTCCCCCGCCTGTGGCGGATCGACGCCCAGTCCCGCGAACGGGATCGCCATCTCCACGCTCCACGACTCGCCCTCGATGATGTGCGTGCCGGTGGTCGCGCCGATCGGCGTCGGCCCGCTGTCGCTGTACTCCGCCCGGTCGTTGGCGGCGTTGACGATGACCTGCCGGAAGGTCTCGCCGTCGCCGTTCATGTCGATCCAGACCTCGATCTCATCGTCGCCCCAGGGCGCGCCGCCCTTGATGAGCGGCTTGGTCCGGCCGGGCTCGGCGCAGACGAAGGCGACATAGAGGTTCGCGTCATCGTAGAGCAGCATCGCCCTGGTGGCCGCCTCCGAGAGCCCGGTGCCACCCATGATGAAGAACTCATCGGTTGCCGCCGCCTCCTCCCACGCCGGCTCGTCGGGCGAGCCGTCGATCGTGATCTCGCCCGTCGCGCGCGGCGCCTCGAGCGTGCGCGGCGTGTTGTAGGCCGCCCGGATCGCGCCCGGGTCCGTGCCCGTGAGGAACTCCCCGGTGACCGCTTCGTTGGCCGCGACTATCTGCAGCGTCAGCCGGCGGTTGGCCGCGACCCAGTCGCTGCCTGCGCTCAGCCACACGCGCCCGTCCCAGCCCTCCGGCGCGAACTGCTCCAGGTCCAGCGCGAAGTTCGCCTCCGGGACCTCGATCAGCGCCGAGCCCAGGTCGCGCGCCTCGTCGGCGAGCGCAGCGGCGCCCCAGTCGGGCCAGGTGGAGGAACACTCGGGGTGCATCACGCCCACCGCGAACCGGACGCGCTTCACGTAGCCCTCGGGCGTGTGGTAGTCCACCACGATGCCCGCGAAGTTGCGCGAGTTCGGCCTCGACGGGACGTGGTGCCCCTCGCCGCGGTAGTGGAAGGCGTCGTGGAAGGTGTTGCTCAGCCTCACCTGCACGCGGCGCAGGCCCTCGATCTCCAGCCCCGCGAACGCCGCGCCCGCCCCGCCCAGCCTCCGCGTAGTCCCTGCCTCGAGCAGCAGCTCGTCCGGCTCCGCGCGCGCCATCAGTGCCGGCAGGTCCGGCTGGTAGCAGCCGCGCTCCGTCGGCGTGGTGACTGTGCCCGAACTCAGCACGCGCAGGCCGCCGATGATGCGATCTACCGCCACGACCTCGCGCTCGCCCGGCAGGAACGGGGGGCGCGCCGGGCCCAGGCCGAGGTCGGGCAGGGCCGCCGCCAGGTGCACCGCCGCCGCTCCCCGCACGGGCTGGAGTTGCCCGTCCTCACCTACCACGGCCCTGACCGCGACCGTGTACTCGCCGGCCTCACTGCGCGCCGCGGGCAGCGGCAGCTCGAAGTGCTCCCCCGCGCGTGCGGACATGCGGTTGAACATCGGCCGGCCATCCTGCTCGACCGTGAACAGCGCGCGGTCGAAGCCCGGCAGGCGCACGCGCAGGCCCGTGAGCGCCTCCGCCGCCGCCATCGCCGGCGCCGCCACCGGCTCCTGCGCCGCCCGTGGCGTGTACGCGAGCGACAGCCGATGCCGCCCGCGGCTCACGCCGACCACCGGGAAGGCATCATCGCCCTCCCACACGACCTGGGGCTCGACCGGCGCGCCGTCGAGCGTGATGCGGTCGAGCTGGTGGCGCATCAGCGGCACGAACGCGATGACCTCAGCCTGCTCGCGCTCGCAGTCGATGTCGATCTCCGCCGACCCGGCCTCAGCGCCCACGGCCCCCGTCAGTTGCACGTGCGGCATCCGGCCGAAGAGGTAGTTCGCCGGAAGGTCGTCCTCCGAGTAGACGGCCGCGGGTTGCGTGGTGACGTAGAGCTGATGCAGCAGCAGCGGCGTCATCTCGAGGTCGAGGTCAAGCTGCTCGCGCCACGGCCCGACGTAGACCAGCCGTCGCCGCGTCACCCGGTCGAGCTGCCAGCCGGTGGACCTGTACGCGCTGCGCCCGAACCGCTCGGTGGCGCAGCCGTCGTACTCCCCGGCGTCCTGCACCACGTACTCCCACACGAACACGCGGCCGTCGCGGTCCAGCTCGAAGCTGCCCAGGTCCAGGCTGACGGGCACGGTCTCCGGCGCGTCCGCGTGGTTGATGAAGGACAGCAGATAGCCCTCGTCGCCCTGCCGCCGCATGGCGTAGGACTCGACGTTCGTATCCTTGTCGCGCTTCCAGTCCGGGCTGTAGCGGACGTCCGCGATAGTGCAGTTGCCCACCTCGTAGGCCGCCTGCGCGTACGGCCGGCGCGCGACCTCATCGCCGTAGGTCAGTGACGGGATCCAGCCCAGCGCGAGCACACGGTTGACGTAGTCACGCGCGAACGGTTCGGTGTAGTAGAGCGGAATGATGCGTGCCGACGGCCGGGCGGTCAGGAAGCCCTCGACCACACTCGCGATACCGGCGAAGTGCCGCCAGTAGCCCTCCCGGAGCTGCGAGCGCGCCTCGATGAAGTTGATGTCCCCGTACGGGTTGCCACGGTTGTTGAAGAACACCACCCTGTCCGGGCCATGCGCCGCCGCGATACGCTTCACGTCCAGGAAGAACTGGAACTCCAGGTCGTCGCGCGTGAACTCGCCCGAGTCCCAGTCGATCAGGTTGATCGCCTTCGGGTCATCGAGGTAGATGAAGTCGGTGTCCAGGTAATCCAGCACCAGCTCGAACTGCGACAGCAGCTCGTCGTAGCACTCCCGCACCGACAGCAGATGCGCGAAGTTGGTCGCCATGCCCGGGAAGGTGCTGAAAGGCTCGCCGTCCTTGTTGTGTGTGCGGAACCACTCGGGGTGCTGCGTGTAGATCCGGCTGCGCTCGAAGGCCGACAGCGTCCACATGTACAGGCCGACCTTCACGCGCGGTGACAGCGCCTTGATCCGCCCGATCACGTCGCGCAGCTCCTCGCCGGTGATCTGCCCGCCCAGGCCCCCCTCCAGGCCCTGGTCCACGTAGTAGTCCCCCAGGCTGCCGCCGCCCATGTCGACCAGCACCATGATGATGCCCTCGTCGGTCATCTCTACCAGGCGCCGCAGCCGCTCCAGCCCGCGCGCGTCGCAGCCGGTGTAGAGCTTGACATCGGCCACCCACTCAGGCGTGGGCGGTATCTCGGCCCACGCCTCCTGCACCGCCCGCAGCGCCGGGTACTCCTCTCTCAGGAAGCGCTGCCAGCCGCCCGCGAAGATGCTCAGGTACTGCTCGAACGAGGTCTCCTGCGTGGTGGACAGCCGCGAGGTGCCCAGGGACATGTCCCAGCCATCGGGCGTGTAGTGCAGCATGTTGCCGGGCTCCACGTAGCCCTCGATGGCCCCGGTGAACCACGGCCAGACGAACCGGTCGTCCAGCCGCGTGCGGATGTGCGCGACGCTGTAGCCCGCCTCCGGCTGGTGCAGGACCATGCCCTTGGCGGTGTTCTGGTAGGCGGTGACCTTGAACCACTCGTCGAGGTCGGGCGCGGGCATCAGCGGCCCGCCGCCGTCGGCGCCGCCCATATAGTAGCCCGCATCCCGGTACTCCTGTACGAAGCTCGCCTGCGAGTTGTAGGTGACGAACTGCAGCGCGTCGCCGCGCGTGGTCAGACCGACGCGCTGGTAGAGCTTGTTACCGTCGATCCAGTAGCGCTTGGTGATGATCAGGTCCGGCACCGTCGGATTGGCGCAGGTCACCTCCAGGTGCCGGCCGTCCCCGTCGAACTGCGCGTTGAGCACCTCGTCCTCGCTCTCGACGCCGGTGACCAGCGACTCGCGGTCCTCGAGGTGGTAGCGGCCCGTGAGCGAGACCAGGTAGCGCTCGCGCGTGCGCGCGTTCCAGCCGCCCACGACCTGACCCGTGGCCTTCGCGATCGCCCAGGCGGCATCGGCGTTGCCCAGGCGCCAGACGTCATCGCCCTCGTCCGGGAGCACCCACATACGCAGCCCTCCAGGACCCGTTTCCTGCGCGCTCGCCGCGCCGGCGAGCCACACTCCGGCGCAGATTGCCAGCGCGGCAATGCGGATCAGACCCACGCTCCATCCCTCCACTGCGGTCATCGTCGCTACGGTCGGACCAGCACCGGCTCCCCGCCCACGAACACCGCGAAGCCGTCCAGGAGCATGTACTCACCCGCAGCGTCGAAGCCCTTCGAGTAGATGTGCAGGTACTCCACCGGCCCCCAGGCGTCGAACTGCGCGCCCTCGTCCTGACTCCAGCTCGCCAGGTCGAGGTCCAGCTCCACGCGCGTCCACTGGCCTTGTTTCACGTCGAAGAACCGGTAGGCGTGCCCCTCGGCCGTGCGCAGGTTGATGGCCAGGCCGGAGCCGAAGTTCTGCTCGACGAACAGCACAATCCGGTCGCCCGGGCCCGCGCCGGTCAGGTCGATCTCGTGGCGCAGGCCGATGCCCATGTACTCCTGCGGCTCGGCGCCGGCGTCGGCGCGCAGGCCGTGTGAGCCGATCTTCCCCTCCGCCACCGTCGAGAGCACGGCGCCCGGCAGCGCGTCCCAGCCGAACTTCGCGGCATCCTCCACCCGCGTGAACTCGATCAGGTCCGCCGGATCGGCCGACAGGCTCGGGTCGGTCAGATCCGCCCGCGTGACCGTCGCGGCCAGAGCCAGCGCCAGCAGCACGCTCATGGCAGTTCTCCTCTCCTCCCGCGCACCAGCTCGCCCACGTTCCAGCGGGAATCGCCCGACAGGCCGCCGACGGCGACGGCTCACGCGCCGATCCGCGCAGATCACCGTGTCATGGCTGCCGCCGCAGCCGATCGCCGGCTCCCTCCGGAACGCAGCTATGCATTACCCACATCTCGTGGGCGGTCGGTACGTCTGGGCCGTACGTCGTTTTCGTACGGAGGGGCTGCCCGAGCGTCGGACGTGCAGCGTCCGCGCGAGGGTGAGGCGCGCCAGCGCCTCAGCTTCCATGCCGGCCCGGCCGTTGCTCCTGCATACGACAAAGCAGCGTGTCGCCTGGTCATCGCCGCAGCCGTCCCGACTTGTGGGTAATGCATAGGGAACACAGAGGGGGCGCGAGCCGTCCTGCCCCGACTGCTGCAACCGAGCACTATCCGGGCACAACCACGATGTCGGTGTCCCCCTCCGCCCGGCGGTCGATCCACAACAGCGTCTCGCGGTGGAAGGTGTGCCAGCGGTACGCATCCTCCGGCAGGATGGCCCCCTGCCAGCGCACCTCGCCCACGCGGAAGGGTCGGTCGAAGCTGAAGACCGGGCGCGGGATCGGCGCCTCGGCCTCGAGGCGCAGCTCGTAGGGCTCGTCGCTCAGCGTCAGGATCTTGTAGGCGCGCTCGGAATAGGCGAAGCCGTTCCACAGGTGGTTGGTGCGCAGCCAGGGCGGCCGCAGCCACGCGTTGACGCTCTCGCGCAGCGGTCCCAGGTCATCGCCCTCGAAGGCGCCGGTCAGGTAGAGCCAGGTGGTCGGCCGCCGCGGCGTCTGGCCGCCGTAGTGGTAGCCGAAGGAGACGAAGCTGGTGTGCGCCGGCTTCGCGACCGTCTCCTCGGGCGTGGCCTCCGCGGAGGCTACGAAGTCGGTAGTCGGATTGGCGGGCCAGTGCGCGAAGCTGCGGCCGCCCGGGAAGACGTGGAACTCCGGGTGCGGCTGGCCGCAGGCGTGGCAGGGCGCGTACGGGAACAGCCGGTGATCGTGCGGCACGGCGATGAAGACGTCGGGCCGATCGCGCAGGTGCACCACGCCGATGTAGTCATCCCACTGCGCGATCTCGGGGAAAACGTCGCACATGGGCGCGGTCCGGCGGTAGCCGAACATCTCGGGCCACTCACAGCGCATCTCGTCGCCGGCGGTGTTGGTGAAGGTGAAGCACACCGGCGCCATGGCCTCGACCGGATCCACACCCGGGCCGGTGATGAGGATGAACTCCCCCACCTCCCAGCACAGCGGGTTGAGGCCCACCGCCGACTCATTGCCCGGCCAGCCCGTGAGCCGCCGCACCGCGACCCCGTCCGGGTAGACGGTGTACTGCTCATCGGCCGTCGAGTTGCCGTTGAACACGCGGTGGCGATTGTCGCACAGCGCGTAGTGCCAGCTCACGCGCGCGCGGGCCGGCCCACTCTCGACGATGCCCGCGCGCGTGTAGCGGCACTCCTTGTCCATGATCGGCTCCCAGCACTGGTGGTCCTCGCTGGAGGCGGTCTCCATCCACTCGGGCGTGAACCACACATCGCCGCCGACGTCCCAGCATGGGACGTACTGCGCCGCCTCCCACAGGATGAGCCGCCACGGCCGCGGCGTATCGACGACGACCGCGTCCCCGTGGCAGCCCCAGATGTCCATGAACTCGCGTCGGGCCTCAGGCATGGCAACTCCTCCAGGGGCGACGTGTGGCGGGGTCTTCGCCGCCGCCCGGCGCTTACCTGCGCCTGATGTGGGTCGGCGCGTGAACACACGCGCAGGCGCTGGAGGCGAGGAGAGGACCAACCGTCTCGGGGGAGCGGGCGTGGATCGAGACCGCGTGGTCGCCACGGCAACGGCAACTTCAGCCACGATCCATGCGCGGCACACCGCTCCCTGCCTGCAGGACGCATCAGGACACGGCAGCGAGTGCGTCACTCGCTGCCGGGGCATCGGCGGCCGCCTGGTTCTGCCCGGCGCGTCAGGTCTGTGGGGCCATGCGCGGCCGGCCCGCACAAGTGCAGGCGGCCGGGGCGCGCGCCCCGGCCGCCTCGTGTACGCTGCCCCCGGCCTGCGCTACCGCCGCCGGCGTCGGCCCGCCTCATCCTCCTCCCGGCTGCGCCGCCGCGACGATGCTGGCCGCGCCCGCCGGGCTGCGGTCTCCGGCGACGA
>JALGVA010000121.1 GCA_029820295.1 Candidatus Zipacnadia bacterium | reverse complement strand
TGGGGCATGGGGGATGGGGCATGGGGGATGGGGCATGGGGGATGGGGCATGGGGAACGACGGGGGCAAGGGCAACGGCCTCCTCACCCCTTCCGGGCGCTGCGCGGCCTCCTCCCCATCTCCCTGGAGATGCTGCGCATCTCAAGCGAGAGAAGGGGCCACTTCGCTCTGCCCGGGAGGGTGCGCACTTCAGCCCGCCTGCACCTCCTCCAAACTGCTCTCTGCTATCATACAAGGGGGACGGCAGGGCCTGATCGACCTTCGCTCCGGCGGTGGGATCCGCCACGCGGCGTCAGCTCCCTCCTGCCTGCGACCGCGTCGTGTGCGGTCGCCAGAGATCGGGACAGGGGAGGAGGCCGTTGGCGTCGCAGCGCGGCTCAGAGAGCCCCGATTTCGCGAGTCCACAAACTTGACAGTGTGGGGCGTTTGTGCTACTTTACCTGCCCAGCCCCCGGGCACTCCGTCGGGGGCGTGATTCTCGTCTGGTGAAGGGACAGCCGTTCCGATGGCAAGAAGATCGCGCTATGACACAGCAGAGGAACTCGAAGAGCGCGTCGTGCGCGTGGACCGCACGCGTAAGACCGTGAAGGGTGGCCGCATCTCCAGCGCGCGCGTGGTCTGCGCCGTCGGCGACGGACGCGGCAACGTGGGCGTGGGCGTCGGCAAGGCGCGCGATGTCCCCGCGGCCATCGAGAAGGGTATGAAGGACGCGCGCGACAACATGATCCGTGTGCCGCTCGACGGCTACACCATCCCGCACACCGTGCAGGCGAAGGTCGGCGGCGCCATCATCCTGCTCAAGCCCGCCTCGCGCGGCACCGGCATCATTGCCGGCGGCGCGGTGCGCCAGATCGTCGAGGTCAGCGGCATCCGCGACATCCTCACCAAGTCGCTGGGCAGCGGCAACGTCTTTAACCGCGCCATGGCCTGCTTCGAGGCGCTCAAGTCGCTCTACCAGCCCAACACCGTGGCGCAGCGCCGCGAGACGACGGTGGAGGAGCTGATCGGGCGCGCGATCGTCGACCCCTACGAGCAGGAGGATCTCGAGGCTCAGCAGGCCGCCGAGAAGGCCGCGGAAGAGGAGGCCGTCGAGTTCGAGCAGGCGCTGGTCGGCGAGGAGTCGGGCGACGAGGAAGCGGCAGAGGAAGAGGGCGACGACTAGCCGTCCCACGCAACTCACTGCAGAAACTGACAGCGGCGGATCGCCCGAGAGCGATCCGCCGCTTTGCCGTGTACCGGCAGCCGCGTCGGGCGGCTACTCGACGAGGACGACCTCGCCGGTGCGCGCCGACTCATAGCAGGCCTCGATGACCTTGTGACTCCACAGGCCATCCTCGCCCGAAACCGGCGGCTCGGTGTCGTTGACGATGGCGTCGCAGAAGCCCTGGATGGCCGCCTCGTACATGTTGACCACCTCGGGCTCGATGATCTGCTCGGCGGCGCCGGCGTCACGCGCCTGCCGGGCGTCGTAGCCCTTCATCTCGCCCTCGAGGATCGCCGAGATCGATCCGGTCGAGCCCTGGCCGATGGTGCCTTGGGTGACCATGCTCCCGCGCGAACCGTAGACCTCGAGCATGTTGCGCGCGGCGGCGTCGGGGACGTTGAACAGGTTGTCCACCACGCCGACCGCGCCGTGCGCGAAGTGCAGCGTGGCGACCGCGGTGTCCTCGGTCTCGTAGTCCTGCACCAGGTGGCCGGTGAAGCAGGCGACCCGCTCGACCTTCGCGTCGAAGAGAAACTCGAGCAGGTCGATGCAGTGGTTGCCCATGTCGATGAGCGCGCCGCCGCCACCAAGCTTCTGGCTCTGGCGGAAGGCGCCCTCGATGGGCGGATACCAGCAGGTCAGCTCGGCGCGCCCGAACACCGGTGTGCCCAGGTCGCCGGCCGCGATGATCTCACGCATCGCCACGTGGCAGGCGTGGAAGCGCATCATGAAGTTGGTGCCGAACTTCACGCCCTGCTCCTCGCACACCACGATCGAGTCCTCGCACTCCTGCTCGGTCATGGCGAGCGGCTTCTCGCACAGCACGTGCTTGCCCGCCCGCGCGGCGGCCACGGTCTGCTCGTGGTGCACGAAGGTGGGCGTTGCGATGTACACTGCATCCACGTTGCCGTCGGCCAGCAGCTCTTCGACGGTCGCGTAGCCGGGCACGTCGTACTTCTCCGCGACCTCAGCGAGACGATCCTCGGCGATGTCCTGCACCGCCACCAGCTCCGCGCCTGCGGCCGGGATGATCCCCTCCGGGATCGTGCGCCGGTCCGCGATGCCTCCGCACCCGATGACTCCCCATCTGATGGCCATCAATCAGCACCTCCGATTATCGTTGTCGGTCCGCGCGGGCGCTACATCTGCACCCAGGGCATGCCCGCGTCGATGAAGCGAACCGGGATGTCGGGCAGGCGCTCGCCGAGCAGGCGGGCGAATTCGCGCATCCCGGGGTTTTCCGAATTCACGTGTGAGGTCTCGATCACGGCCACGCCGGCATCAACCGCGGCGCGAAAGCCATAGTCGAGCGCCTCGCCGCAGATGATCACGTCGGCGCCGGCGATCACCGCCTCGTCCACGGCGTACCATGTCTGCATCAGCCCGCCGTACATGACGGTGACGCGCTCGACGATGCGGCCGGTGTCGCCGGCCACGCGCACGGAGGGGACGCCCAGCGCCAGGCGGGCGTGGTCGGCCAGCTCGGCGAGGGTGACCGGCTCGATGTCGTAGGTGCAGCAGTGTGCGCCCCGATGCGCGTAGTCGGTGAAGCCGAGCGCCTCGGCACATGAGTCCATCACGCCGCCGGGCGTGCCGTCCCAGTTGGAGTGGCAGCGGCATACCACCATGCCGTGGGCGTCGAGGATGCGCCGGCGCGCGATGTTGTGCGGCTTCTCCTCCTCGGGCAGCGTGCGGAACCAGTTGGAGTTCGCGGTAGAGAAGAACGGGATCTCGTGGGTGAGCACGAAGTTGAGGCCATCGCAGGCGGCCTCGCGCAGCACGCGCACCGTCGGCGTCCAGGTGACGGCGATGCCCGTCACCTCGGTCTGTGGGTCGCCGTAGAGTAGCCCGTTGGGGTCGCCCTCGAAGCCGTTCTCGAGCGGCGCGATCTCCAGCACCACGGCCTCGACCTGCTGCGCATTCATGGCGTCCTCTCCGGTAGCGGTGCGTTCATGCCGTCTCGGGCCGGGGCGGGATCAGCGCCAGTAGCGAGGCGCCGATATCCACCATGCTCCAGATGAAGGCCTCGGAGACCTGCCCGTCGCTCTCCTGCACGATCTCCATGCGCAGCTTGCGGAAGGCCTCGAAGGCTTCGGTGAACTGGTCGGGCAGCACGCCGCCCTCCACCAGCCTGCGGGTGGCGGCGATGCCGTCGCGGGCGCCGGTGCTGGCGCGCAGACGTTCGTCGAGCGCGCTCCACATCATCAGCAGCGCCGCTCGCGGCTGACCGGCCGACGCCTCCATGATGGTGGTGATGGTCTCCCAGCGCGCCTGCCCGGGAGGCAGGTCGTTGGTGGCGGCCGCGACGCGCGCGTGCTCGACCATGTACGAGACCTGGCGGATGCGCGATGCCCGCTCCGACGGCGGCTGCTCGGGCGCAGGCTTCGCGGCCTCGGGCTCGGGCGCATCCGGCCGGGGCTTGGGAGCGGGCCGCGCGGGATTCGCGGGCGCGGGCTTGACGGGCGCGGGCTGCTCAGCCTTCGCTCGCGGGCGGGCGCGCGGTGGTTCGGCGGCCAGCTCGCGCATGGTCGCCAGCCACGCCGTCAG
Organism: Candidatus Zipacnadia bacterium; assembly: GCA_029820295.1. GTDB lineage: Bacteria > Armatimonadota > Zipacnadia > Zipacnadales > UBA5352 > JALGVA01. The sequence continues at coordinate 11,496 of JALGVA010000121.1, read as the reverse complement.
CTCGCCGCCGTAGAGCGCGATGGCGAGCACGATCAGCAGCAGCACCGAGGTGTCGTCCACGCCCGCGGCGGGGGAGAACAGATGCGCGAGAATCAGCAGCAGCGCCACCCCGGCCAGCAGGAGCTGGCGGACGTCCATTTGCTCGCAGGGCATGACCGTGGCTCCGGATTGAGCGGCGTTGCGGCCCGGTGGTGGGAGAATTGACCGTGCGGCCGCCGCACTCCTCCCATGGGCGCCGGAATCGTGGAACGGTCAGGTGAGCGCGCTGACGTCGCGGCACGACGCACGACCTCGTCCCCCCCTGAGAGCGCTGCGCGGTCTCTTTCCCCCTCTCCCTGGTGCGCCTTCGGCGCACAGGCGGGAGAGGGGGGCACAGCGCCACCCATCACGCCGAGGCTGTCATCGCTGGCAGGCGCAGGGACTCCCCGGGACACAGTCCGGCGGGACACACACCGCGGCCCGCACGCAAGCCCCCTTCTACTCGCGATCCCGCGCCCGCCCCCTGGGCGGAGCGGGATCGCCAAGGAGGGGATGGACCGCGCGCAGCGCGGGCCGGGGGAGGAGGCCGTGCGCGAGTCCGCTTCGAGTGCGGCGCGGCTCAGAAGTCCTTCCTGGGGACGACCGGGCGGCCCCCCTGCGAGGACTCGATCGCCGCCCAGCCCAGAGCCACAGTGCGCGCGCCGGAGACGCCGTCGCTGTCGGGCTCCTCATCGTTGCGGATGGCGTTGGCGAGCACCTGGAACTCCGCGGCGAGGCCCTTGGGCGCCGCGCCCGCGGGCAGCTCCATCCACTTGTGGCGATCGATGGTGCGCAGGCAGACCTTGGCGGTCGGCGTGGTGTTGGTGGCGATGACCGAGCCCCTGGTGCCCCACACGTGCAGGTCGATGTTGTAGGGGTGGGCGCAGCCGAAGGAGCCGACCACGATGCCCACCGCGCCGGACTCGAACTTCACGTTGATGTTGAAGTGATCGTCGGTCTGAAGCTGCGGGATGTTGAAGTGATTGGCGTAGCACGAAACCTCCGCGACCTCGCCGCCGATCCAGCGCGCGAGGTCAAGCGCGTGGCAGCCGCCGCCGATGAGCTGGTGGCGCAGTTCGGGGTCGAAGCGCCAGCGGTTGAAGCCCGGGATGGTCTCGTAGTTGTGGATGTAGCTGGTGTAGAGGTTGTAGGTCTCGCCCAGCGTCCCGTCCTGGGTCCAGCGCTTGATCATCTGGAACACATCGTAGAAGCGCGCGACGTGGGCGGTCATGAGCTTGGTGCCGGCGGCGCGCTGGGCGTCGATCATCCGCCGGCATTCATCCACGGTGCGCGCCAGCGGCTTCTCCATCATCACGTGCTTGCCCGAGGCGAAGGCGGCCTCGGCCATCTCCAGGTGCAGGTAGTCGGGGGTTGCCACCGAGACGATGTCCACGTCCTCGTGGGCACACAGCTCCTCGTAGTTCGTAGTGCCGAAGGGGATATCCAGCTCCTGCTGGAGGCCCTTGACCAGGTCTTCGTCGAGGTCGCAGATGGCAACGACCTTGAGGCCGGGCACATTGATGATCTGCCGGAGCTGTCCGGCGCCCATGTGCAGGCCGATGATGCCTACGCCGAGTGTGTCGGGCATGTGTGGTCTCCTCCGATCGGGTGCGCTCGAGGCCCCGGTCAGGTACGGGCCGCGCGTGGTTCGCCGTTGCCGTTCCGGGCCGCGGGCGCCTCGCCCGTGGGTCGTTCGTCGGTCGAGAAGGCACCGTATCAACCGCACAGGCCGGCGCGGAATCCGGCCTCTCCATGACGGCAACGGCGAACGGGAACGGCAGTCGCCCTCCGGGCGCCCCCCCGGCGAGGGCGCCGGGGGCACAAAGGCAACGACCGAACGACAAAGGCAACGGCTGGGCGGGGCCCCGCACCCCGCCCCTGCAGACGGCACGGCTCGCCCCTACTTCAGATAGGCGCGGCCGACCTTCTTGATCGCCGCCGCCAGGTCGTGCATGTCCTCTTCGCTGTAGGTCGGGTGCACCGGGACGAAGAAGGTGCGTGACTCGACCCAGGCCGCGTTCGGGCAGAAGGTGTTCAGATAATCGACCGCCTCCGCGCGCACGTTCGGGTCGCGGAACGGGTACTGCAGCCGCCCGAAGCCCACGTGGTTGCGGTAGCATGCCTCCTTGTAGCTCTGTGGCCACATGACCGGGCCGGCGGGCACGCCCTCGGCGGCGACCGCCTGGAAGAAGTCGCGCGCCTCCACGCTCAGGTGGTCGGTGTCGAGGATGATTGGGTACATCCAGTAGGCGTTCCGGCGCTCTTCGGTGTCGATGGGCAGCGCCAGAATGTACTCCTCGCCCTCCAGCGCCGCGTCGAGGATCTTGGCGTTGCGCCGGCGCGTCGGCGAGTTCCAGGTGTCCATCTTCCCGAGCTGCACGATGCCGATGGCCGACTGCATTTCGGTCATGCGGAAGTTGTAGCCCACACGCTGGTGGATGTAGGGCAGCTTCTCCTCCAGTTCGAGCAGGCGCATGCGCTCGGAGACGTCGTAGCCGTGATCGCGGAACGAGCGGCAGTTCCAGGCCACGTCCTCGTCATCGGTGACCACCATGCCGCCCTCGCCGCCGGTGGTGAAGTGCTTGGACTGGCAGAAGCTGAAGGCGCCGACGTGGCCGACCGAGCCGGCTTTGACGCCCCGGTACATCCCGCCGTGCGCCTGCGCGGTGTCCTCGATGACGTAGAGCCCGAACTCCTCGGCGATCTCCATGATCGCGCTCATGTCGGCGATGCAGCCGTAGAGGTGCACGGGGATGATCGCGCGGGTGCGCGGGGAGATCTTCTCGCGGATCGACTCGGGCGAGATGGTGTGGGTGAGCTTCTCCACGTCGGCGAAGACCGGGACGGCGCCGGCCTGGGGCACGCACATCGACGAGGCGATGAAGGTGTAGCTGGGGACGATGACCTCATCGCCGGGGCCGATGCCCAGGCCGCCGAGGGCGGTGTGCAGGGCGGTAGTGCCGTTCGCGGTCGAGATGGCGAACTTCGTGCCCTCCCACGCGGCGAACTGCTTCTCGAACTCCACGCCGAGCTTGCCGGTCCAGTAGTTGACCTGGCCGGTGCGCAGCGGCTCCATGGCCGCCTCGATGCTGTCCTCCTCGAACCAGGGCCACGGCGGGAAGGGCTCGGTCCGCACCGGTGTGCCGCCGTCCACTGCCAGCTTCTCGTCTGACATCGAAGATCTCCTCCTACAGGTTGATGCCACCTGTTGCTGTCAACGGAGCAATCGCCTATTCCCCGGCAAGCCGCGGACACCTGCCTCGGCCGCTCAGCGACCGGCGATCGCCGCCCACGCGCGGGCGAGGTCGCGTAGCCGCAGCGGGCACTTGCGTCCCGGCACGCGCTCGAGGGCGCTGGAGAGGTCGAGGCCGGCGGCGCCGGTGGCGGCCAGGGCGTCCCCGAGGTTCTCGGGGGTCAGGCCGCCGGCGAGGATAACCGGGCAGTCCCGGCGCCGCACGATCTCGGCGGCCGCCTCCCAGTCGCAGGTGCGGCCCGAGCCGCCGGTGCCCGCGGCGGTGCGCGTGTCGAGGACGATGGCCGTCGCGCCGGCTTCGAGGGCTGCCCCGATCTCCGCGAGTGCCTCGGCGATGGCGGTCTCGCGGTCGGCCGCCTTCTCGGGCAGGCCGACCGGACGCCAGACCTCGGCCGCGGCACCGAGGGTCTGCGCCACGGCGTGCACGTAGTCGGCATCGCCGCCGTGAAGCTGGACGGCGTAGGCGCGGGTGGCCTGGGCGAGCGCAGCGATCTCGTCGGGCGGCATACCCTCGACCACCGGCACCGGCCGCGCGCGGCAGCCGCGCGCCAGCAGCGCTGCCTGCTCGCGGGTGAGGGCGCGGGGGGAGCGTGCGATCTCGACGATCAGGCCGCAAAAGCGCGCGCCTGCGGCCTCGGCGCCGCGCATGTCGGCGACGCGGGTGAGGCCGCAGACCTTCAGGAAGGGCGCGTCGGCGGCCATGGCATTCCTCACGGGCGGATCTCGACGGCGGTCAGGGAGTGCTTCGGCAGCGTGAGCGCCCATCCCTCGTCGTCGGCGGCGACGGGCGTTCTGACCAGCGTCACCGGCGGGTCGCCGCCGGCGAGGGTCTCGGGCGCGAAGTTGTGCGACCACGGCTCGGGGCCGACCAGCGACCACGCCTGCGCGGCGCCGGCGGCCAGGCCCTCGACGGCGATGGTCGCCTCGACCGGCTCGTCCAGGTTGGTGTTCACGATCATCAGCGTCACCGACCCGTCGGCGCGCGTCGCGGCGTTGACCGACACATCGGGCACCGCTCCGGGGTTCCACGGCCGGAAGCGCTGCACGCTGAGCAGGCGGTAGCGCGCGGTGCCGGTGATGGGGTTCGCCCCACCATCGTTGCCGAGGCGCCGCGTCATGATAGCGATCTCTGAGGTGTCCTCGAGAGTGAGGTACTCCAACGTCACCGGCGTCCAGTCGCTGTCGCCGCGCACGTCACCGGCGCTGGTCGCCGACTGCGTGACCGTCCAGCCGCGCGCGTCGCCGACCTGGAGGCCCACCCCGCGCGTGGTCTCGAGGCCCTCGGTGCGGATCTCGCCGACGACGCGGTATCCCATCATGGGCTCGGCGGGCAGGCGGATGCTCCCGTGATAGTAGTTCGTGTCCGGCCCCGGGAACTCGGCTATGAGCGTGTCGCCCTCGACGCGCTGGGTGACCACCGGGCTCTCGCTGATCTGCCAGGCGTAGTCCTCGGGCAGCAGATTCTCCTCGTAGAGCTGGTAGGTCGAGGGCTCGCCCGCGCGCGGGGGCACCCAGCCGCCGCCCCCGAAGTCCCAGCGCCCGCAGGTGACCTCGCTCTCCACGAGCATGTCGCCGAAGTGCTGCGCGTAGAGCTGGAAGACGTAGAAGTTCGCCTGCTTCACCAGCGGCTCGCCGCGGTGCACGTAGCCCTGGACCATGCCCCAGTACTCGTTGGCGAACTGCCAGAAGTTGGCCAGCGCGATGCGGTGGCGGGGGGCGAGCATGACGCGCAGGTGCTCGGCGTTGCGCAGAGCGTTGGCGAGGCACTGGCGTAAGGGCGGGTTCTCGCGCTGGCCGACGAACCAGCCGTTGTACTCGGTGATGGCCCACGGGAGGTCGGTGCGGCCGGTGATCTCCTCGACCAGCGCGTTCATCAGGTCGTAGCGGCGCTCGATCTCTCCAGGGCAGGCGACGCAGGCCTCCATCAGCGCGCGATGTCTCTCCGGATCGACGTCATCGCGCTGGCCGGGGACGTAGGTGTGCAGGATGCCGAAGTCGATGGCGGCGCCGGCGATCTCCAGGATCGGCCGGTTCCACTCGTCCATGCCCGGGTGCAGCACCGCTCCGAGGAGGATGTTCGGATCGACGGCCTGCATAGCGGCGCGGTAGTCGAGGAACCGGCGGGCGTACTGCTCGCCGGTGAAGATGTCGGTGCGCTCGCCCGACTCGTTGCGCCGGTGGCCGCCGTGGTAGCTCTCGTTGCCATACTCGAACCAGATCACGCCCCAGGGCTCGGGGTGGCCGTCTGCGGCGCGCACCGCGGCCCAGTCGGCGCCGCCGTTCGGGTTCGAGCCATCGTTCGGCGCGTTGCTGTACTCGACGAGGTCGGCGGCGTCCTGCGCCTCGCCCCAGTAGCAGGCTATGGTCAGGATGGGGATCGAGCCGGTGGCCTCGCAGAACGTGAGGAACTCGGGCAGACCGAACTGCTGGTCGGGGCGATCGGCGAGCGGGCCGACGGTGCGCTTCCAGTTGTAGTAGTGCGCGCCGCAGCCGCCCGGCCAGCGATTCACGGAAACGCCCGCCTGGCGGGCGAGGTCGACGTATCCGGGCACCGGCGCGTGTGTCTCCGGGTCCCAGATGCCCGCGCCGCGGTTGCCGTACTGCTCGCGCGCGTCCTGGTAGGCAAGCTGGTTGTTGCCAAAGACGAGGCGGTTGACAGGGGCGATCTCCGCCGACGGCCGCACGAGGATGTGCGCGGGATCGGCGGCGTGGGCCATCGCGCAGACGATCAGCAACGCGCCAACAATCGCGGGACGCATGCAGGGACACCTCCCGAGGTAAGGGGCCGGGAACCAGGAGCCGGCAACCGGGAACGGCAACAGCTTCCATGCCGTCAGGGGCGGTGCTCCGGCACCGCCCGGCCGTTGTCGTCCGCCGTTCCGTGGCGCGGGCACTCCTGCCCGCGCGCCGTACGGACGCTCGTCAGCACATGGAACGCTCCCACGGGTCCCGCCCGCGGGCGGAACGTCCGGCCTCTCCATGAATGGCAACGGCCGGCGTCGTTCGCTTGTCGCTACCGCCCCGCCCGCATCTCCTCGGCGGCCTCGATGACCAGGTCGGCCATCAGCTCCACCTGCTCGTCCGCCAGCGGGTAGAGCGGCAGGTGGGTGAAGCGGTGCCAGAAGGCGTCCTCGGCATTCGGGCAGCTCTGCGCGATCGCGGCGGTGTCGTAGCCGAGCTGCTTGTAGAGCGTGAAATGATACAGCGGCGCGAAGTGCGGGATGTTGGTGACGCCCTTGTCGGTGAGGCGCTGCTTGAACTCGCGGATGTCGCCACCCAGGACCTCGGGCTCGACCTGCAGCAGATAGAGGTGGAAGGTGCTCTCGATCTCGTCGGTGTTCAGCGGCGCGGGCACCAGGCCGGGCACCGACTCGAAGCGTTCGGCCAGGTACTCGGCGCGCTCGCGGCGCACGCGGATGATCTCCTCGAGGCGCTTGAGCTGGCCGAGGAGGCAGGCGGCCTGGATCTCGGTGGAGGAGTGGTTGCCCGGCACCTGCAGGCCGCCGGTCTTCGTCGGCAGCGCCACCACGTCGTAGAGCCAGTTCTCGATCTGCCGGCTCATGTCCACGCCGCAGAACCGCGCCTGGTTGAAGTACTCGCCGAACTGCGTATCGGTGCACACGATGCCGCCCTCGCCGAAGGCGGTGATGTTCTTGACCTCGTGGAAGCTGAAGGAGCCGAAGTGGCCGATGGTGCCGGTCATGCGCCCCTTGTACCTGCCGCCGAAGGCGTGTGCGGCATCCTCGATGACCGTGATGTCACGCTCGGCGGCGATCTCCATGATCGGGTCCATGTCCACCGGGTACCCGCCGATGTGCACCGGCATGATCACCTTGGTCCTGTCGGTGACCTTGCGCGCCACGTCCTCGGGGTCCATGTTCACCGTGCGCGGGTCGATGTCGGCGAAGATCACCTTGGCGCCCACCAGCGGCGGGTAGATGCCGGTGGCGATGAAGGTGATGGCGGGGAGAATGACCTCGTCACCGGGCCCGAGGTCCGCGAACTGGTGCGCGATCTGGAAGCCGGCGGTGGCGTTGGTCACGAAGCAGGCGTACTTGCAGCCCAGGAACGCCGCGACCTCCTCCTCGAGCGCCTTCACCGTGTCTCCGAGGCTGAGCTTGGCGGCCGGCCGACCGCAGGCGCACAGCTCCTGCAGAGCCTCTTCCACGCCGGTCATCGCGCCCTGGAAGGCCTGCTCGTCGCCGCCGGGCTTGACCAGCAGCCTGACCAGGCCCATCAGGTCCTCGTGCCACACGTGCTCGCCTATGGCGGCCCAGGGCACGCGCGCGTCACCCGTCGCATAGCGGAAGTCACTCTTCTTCTCCTGTCCGGTGTCGGCCACGTCAATCCCTCCTGGCAGCGGGCGTGAGATGACAACGTCAGTCGGCCGGTATCAGCGGCGCCTCGGGCGAGGTCGCCGGATGCGGTGGCAGTTGCGGGCCGGGGACTGCCCGGCACCCCTCGAAGGTGCCTTCGGCCGTGCGGTCGAGATGCAGGCGGCGCCCCGGTCCGGCGGCGCAAGCAGGGCGACGGCAACGGCGGGCGGCGTGGGCACACCACCCCTCCGCACGGCAAAGGCAACAACGTATCGCGACGGCAACGCGTACGCCGATCGGCCCTGTCGGCGCTACCACTCGTCGTCCACGGTGGCGAGGATGCGCTCGATGATCATCGCCAGCTCGTCCAGCTCGAAGGGCTTGGTCTGGTACCAGGTTACACCCAGCTCCCAGCCGCGCGCCTTGTCGGCGTCCTCCGCGCGTGCGGTGAGCATGAGCACGGGGATGTCCACCTTCTCGGGGTCGGCCTGGATCTCCCTGAGTACGTCCCAGCCGGTCATGCGCGGCATGGTGACGTCGAGGATGATCAGGTCCGGGCGCACAGTCTCCAGCATCTCAAGGGCCTGCTTGCCGTCGTAGGCCTCGAGCACCTCGTAGCCCTGCTCCTCGAGGAAGAGTTTGGTGTAGAAGACCAGGTCGCGCTCGTCATCAACGAGAAGGATTTGCTTGGCCATCGACTATCGCCTCGTATGGTCCGGGAATCGAGGGCGCGGTTGTGTCCTCGAGTTGGGTCCAGCCGGCACCTGGTCCGTCGAGTCTCGGCTCCGCGACCGGTGCCCGATCAGGACTGCATCGCCAGCACAGGGACCTGTTGCCTGTTCTGGCGCGCGTCCGCTACGTAGTGCTCCAGCCGCTCGGCAACGGTGTCGTCCAGCCACGCCTCGCCGCATGGTCCTCGTCTGGTTCGTACGCAGTGACCACCAACGCCTCCGCGCCCACACTATCGTAGGCGACCACTACGTGCAGAGGGCGCCCTTCCGCACAGCCTGCCAACAGGCCACTCGGGCATGGCTTGTCGCCCGGGTAGCTCTCGATCAACTCACCTTCCAGAAGCACGCACTTTGCGGCACCGCGCCCTATCCCGCGTGCTGCCATGCGTTCCGGTGTGTGCTGGCGCCAAAGGATGTGTCCCCGGGCCACGGCCGCCGCAGTCGCTCGACGCTGACTCCCGCCATCAGTCCCCTCGCACGTAGCTGCTCCCCGGGCGGAGCTTGCCGTCGCTCTTGAGCCTCGCCAGGCGCTCGAAGACCTCCTCGAGCGCGTCGGCCTCGCCCGGCGCGACCACCATTCCCGCCAGCGTGATCGTCAGCTCATCTGCGGCCTCGCGGTCAAACTGCTCGCGGCAGGCCTCGGCGACCGTGTCGAGCGCCATCGGCGCACACACGATGCAGAAGTCGTCGCCGCCGATGTGCGCCACGAAGGCGCGCTCGACCGCGTCGGCGGCCCGCACCGCGACATGCCCGAGCAGCTCGATGGCCGCGTCGCCGCGCAGATGGCCGCACCGGTCGTTATACCCTTTGAAGTCATCGATGTCCAGCAGGAGCAGGCCGACCTCGCGGCCCCCGCCGAGCGCCTCGCGCAGATGGCGCACCAGCCGGCGGTTCCCCGGCAGCCCGGTCAGCGGACTGCGGTCGCGCTCCAGCAACGCACGCCGCCGCAGCGCCTCGATCCGCGCCCTCAACTCCGGCCCATCGATCCCCGGCTCAACCGCCAGGTCGGCCCCGCCCCGGGACATCAGCGCCACGCGCGCCTCGTAGGGCGCCTCAATCACCACGCGGATCGGCCCGGACGGGTCGTCGGCCAATTCCATGTCGGCCAGGAGCGCATGCTCGACGACGATCAGTTCCGCGTCGGCGGTCAGGAGGCCCTCGATGTCCGCCGCGATCTCCATCCGCGCGGCGAAGCCCAGGGCCTCTCTGACCAGCTCACGATGCTCCGGCCGGGCGAGCACAGCCGCCGTGATGCCCTTGATGAGATCGGGTCGCCCATCCTCGCCGCGCTGGTGGTGCGTTGACATATCCTCCGCCGGGCGCTACGATTCAGCGCATCATCGCACGGGAAGGTCGATACCGCAATGCTGTCATTGCCCGCGATACTCAGCACGCTCGGCGTCGGCGGCCTGTTCGGCTACGGCGCGGGCGTGGCCATCCGCTCGGTCACGCGCCTGGTCGGGTGCATGATCGGCGTGCTCTTCATCCTCATGCAGGTGCTCGCCTACTACGGCCTCGCCGAGTGGCACTGGGACAAGATCGGCCAGTTCGTCACCGGCCCCGGCGCCTCCGCCGCGCAGAGCGTCAGCTACGGCCTGTGGAAGGTCCTCACCTACAACCTGCCCTTCTCCGGTGGCTTCGCCGCCGGCTTCTGGCTGGCGATGCGGCGCTGACGGCTCCCGCCTGCTCTCGATTCGCTACACCTCGACCTCTTCGCCGGCCTCGGCGGAGGCGTAGATGCCGTCAAGGATGCGCTGGGTGATCAGCGCCTGCTCGGGCGGGACCGGGGCCGTGCCGCCGGTCTGGATGGCGTTCACGAACCGGGCGATCTCCTCCGAGTGTCCGCCGGCGCCACCGTCGCCGATGACCTGCGGGGTGCAGTTGAGCAGCATCCCGTACTCCTCGCGCACCAGCGTGAACGGCCACATCTGCACGCCGCCCTCGGTGCCGTAGATCGCCACCTGGTTCTGATTCCCCGGCGCGTTGAGCGCCCAGCTCGCGCCGACGGAGACGCAGGCACCGTTGGCGAAGCGCACGAAGCCGACCGCCAGCTCCTCGGGCACCGTGTAGCGCTTGGGGTCATGGGCCATCACCGACGGCTTGTCCGAGATCTCCAGCCAGGTGTTGGCGCTGACCGTGACCGGCTCGGGGAAGCCCATCAGGTGCAGCGCCAGGTCGAGCACGTGTACGCCGATGTCGTAGCACGGCCCGCCGGTGGACAGCTCCCTGACGATGAAGGCGCCCCACGCGGGCACGCCGCGCGCGCGCAGGTACTCGGCCTTGGCCCAGTAGGGTCGGCCGATGCCGCCCTGCTCGACGAAGCGCTTGGCGGCGATGGCCTCGTTGCTGAAGCGCATGTTCTGCACCACGCACAGCAGCTTCTGCGACCTGTCGCGGGCCGCGATCATCGCGCGCACCTCGTCGGCGGAGGCCGCGACGGGCTTCTCGACGATGACGTGGCAGCCGGCCTCGAGGGCCGCGATGGTCGGGGCGGCGTGGTAGGCGTTGGGCGTGCATACGTCCACGATGTCGAGGTCCTCGGCCGCGAGCATCTTCTCATAGTCCGAGTAGAGGTGCTGCTTGCCGACCTTGGCGACCTCGGCGGAGGCGGCGTTGGCCTTCTCGCTCACGTCACACAGCGCCACGATCTCACAGTCCTCAAGCCTGAGCCATCCGGGCATGTGACTGCCGCGGGCGATGGCGCCCGCACCGACGAATCCGACGCGCAGCTTGTCGCGCATGTCTCACAGTCCTCAAGCCTGAGCCATCCGGGCATGTGACTGCCGCGGGCGATGGCGCCCGCACCGACGAATCCGACGCGCAGCTTGTCGCGCATGGGTGGGCCTCCTTGCGTCCTCGACGCCGATGCCGGCGCCATGTCAGGTTCTCCCGGTCCCGGGGCGCGCGCCCCGAGCGTCCGCCCCTATTCCGCAGCGGATCGCGGCAGACCTGCCCGCGCCCGATTATCTCGACCGCAGACCCGGCGGCACGGGAGGTGTGGCCCCGATGACACGCGAACCGTGGTCGGCGCCATGACTTCCCGCACGCCCCTCGGAGGCTGCCATGGCCGGTCGCGAACCCACACCGACGACCTGCAGACGCACGTTCCGTGGCCGCTCCCACGTGCCCCTCGCGGCCGTGCTGGCATCGGCCGCCTGCGCGCACGCCCTGACCGTCA
>JALGVA010000120.1 GCA_029820295.1 Candidatus Zipacnadia bacterium | reverse complement strand
GAGCGGTGCGAGGGACGGAGCGCAGCGACGGCCCTCGCAGTCGCCTGACCGGCCCGCCGTTTGTCAGCGCAGTATCCCGTCCATGACCTCGACCACGTTCGCGGCGAACCGGTCGATGTAGCCCCTGACGAACTCGCGGGGGTCGAGGCCGTCGTCCTCGATCAGCGGAGTCAGGTCCATGGCGAAGATCATCGACGTGGTCACGTCGGTCTCATGCGATTCCGCGTAGGTGGCGTGTGCGCGGCGCCGGCCGAGCGTCGCCAGGTCGTAGCGCTTGCCGCCCAGGTCCTGCGAGTCGAACACGCCCAGCAGCGACATCTCCAGATTCTCGTGGCCCTCGACGTCGAACTGCACCTTCTCGTCGTCGAGCAGCCAGTCGAGGTCGCGCCAGACCTCGCAGCCGTAGAGCGCCTGCGGCCGCTCGTCTGCGTCCAGCTCGCGGATGGCCTCGAGCGTGCGGCTGACCGCGCCGATGTGCGTGGTGTGCTTGTCGGCGAAATTGTGGGTGTAGACCACCCGCGGCTGCGCGGCGCGCAGCAGGTCCACCAGGTCCGCGCGCGGGCCCGGATTCTCGGGGTCGCGCAGTTCCTTGGACGACCAGTTGAGCAGCGCCTGGGCGGCGTACTCGCCGATGACGGCGGCCTTCTTCTGCTCCTTGCGGCGCACATCCATCATCATCTCGTCGGTGTAGTCGGCGTACAGCCCGTCACGCGGGCTGCCCGAGCCGTTGGTGCAGGTGACGCCCAGGAACCAGGCGTCGTCCTGGCCGAAGCACTTGAGGATGCCGTCGTAGGCCATGATCTCCAGGTCGTCCTGGTGCGCGCCGATGCCCATGTGCGTGGTGCGCGCCAGCGCCTCGGCGACGGGAAGCCCATCGGGAACGAAGATCTCAGCGCCTTCCTTGCGCGGGTTCATGCAGGACCCTCCGTGTGTGCGGTGTTGCGGATCGCCTCAGTCGATCTTCGGCAGGCTGGCGGCGGCGATGGCCTGGCCGACGCGGCGCAGTCGCTCGCTGGGCAGCATCAGGTTGATTCGCGCGGCCAGCTCCGGGAACTCGCGGTCGAGGATGTCCTGGGCGGTCTCGAGCATGGTCGGGCCGCCCTTGCCGGAGGTGCAGCGGCCGAGGATGAGCATGTTGCGGATGTCGTAGAAGTCGGCATAGTGGGCGATGGTGTAACCCAGGTAGACGCCCATGGTGACGAAGATCTGGTGCGCGCGCTCGTCGTCGTCGAGATGCAGCTCCTGGACCCGCTCGAGCAGCGTGGGCAGGTCGGGGTCGTCGTCGAACTCGATGCCCGCCACCGGGGCCAGGCGCCCGACCGCCTGCTGGGAGAAGTAGAGCGCGCCGGTGCCCATGTCGCCCGACCACTCGTCCACCGGGCCGTCGGGCTGGTAGTCCACCGGCGCGAAGGCCAGCTCGTTCAGCCAACCGGTGATGTTGCCGTCCAGTGTCACGTAGCCCGCGGCCTCCGACGAGCCCATGGCGACGCCCAGCACCCCGTTCTCCTCGAGCGACATCGAGCCCGCCAGCGCCGTGACCTCGCCGTCGTTGGCGACCACCAGCGGCACGCCATACTCCCGGCCCAAGTTGACCATGATGTCCTTGACGTGCGCGTTGAAGTCATCCTCGGGGATGCCGCGGAACAGCGAGGCGACCAGCACGCGCGAGTTGATCCATACCCCCGCGGCCGAGCCGCCGATGGCATCGACAGAGGGCAGGTGCTCGATGGCGCGGTCGATGGAGTGCTTGATGCCCTCGTAGTGGTAGTGCCAGTCGCTCTGGTTGCGCGGGTCCCATGGCACCTCTTCCTCGAACACCGACTTGCCGTCGATGACCGCAGAGGTCTTGCGGTCGCTGGCGCCCAGGTCGAAGCCCACGCGGTTGCCGTCGAGGTGTCGCCCCAGCGCCATGGTGGTGTCCTGCTCGTCGGGAACGTCCTCGAGGGCGACGCTCTCGACCGTGAATTCCTTCTCGTACACGCCGCTCATGAAGTCGTAGTCGAAGGCGCGCGCGCCGTCGGGCGCGTAGGCCGCCGAGAGATGCCGGGCGATCTGCTCGTGGCCGCCGACGATGACCCTGTAGCCGCCGCGTTGCCACAGCAGGAACTTCACCAGCCGCTCTGCGTACTGCAGGTTCGCCCCGGCGCGCGGCGAGTCCGGCGCAAAGGCGATCGTGTCGTACACGGTCACCGAGCCATCGCCGCGCTCGAGCGCGATCCTGACATCCACGCTCTCCCCCGACTCGTCAACTTCGGCGATGAAGGCCCGGTTGGCCAGCACCGCCGGGCGGAACCCCGGGTCGAGCGGCGCCTCGGTCGTGGGGCTCACCAGTCGGAACTCATCACTCATCGTGTACCCTCTCTCATTGCAGTCTCGGCACACGTGCCCGCCGGGCACGCGTTGACCACGGTCGCATCTGAGCTCTTCGCCGCGTAGCGCGCGGTTCCTCCCCTGATGCGGAGCGCGCGGGGGCGTACGCGCAACGACCCGTCCGGTCGCTCCCGGACGGGTCTGGACGGTCAGGTGGTCGCCCTAGCTCGGCTGCTGGTCCTTGTAGCGCATGACGATGTGCTGGATGCCCGCCTTAAGTTCATCGTTGGTGATGCGGCCGCCGAGGAACTCGTTCTGCAGGAGCTTGTTCATCTCGCTGAACATCTCGCGCCGCGTCTTGCCCTCGGACAGCCAGATGTCGATGGTGTTGAACAGCGCGCGCATGCGCTTCTCGGGGATCGAGTGCGCATGCCGCCGCACCATGGCGATGACCTCGTTCGGGTCCTCCGAGCTGACCGTCTCGCCCAGATCCTCGCTGAGGTAGCTGAAGACGCCCTTGGCCTCGTCGTAGGTGATGTTGATCTGCGTGGTGGAGCCCCCCGGGGTCTCGTACACCACGGCCGCGTTGGTGATGCCGCCGTTGCCCGATCCCGATGAGATCTCGCTGCGGAGGTTCCCGTAGCGGATGCGCTTCTCGGCCGGATGTCTGCACGAACTCACGAGATCCTCCAACGCGCGCTCGAAGGTCTCCAGCAGTTCGTTAGTGTCGCCGCCCACGACCGCTACCTCCGACATGGGATGTCGGCTCCGGGGATTCTATCAGATTGGGCCAACCGGGGCAAATCGGCGGCTCGTCACGGGTGTGAATCCGGAACGTCGGTATGAGCCACGGTTGGCGCGGGGCGGACGGTAACAGCCTCCTCCCACGTCGCGCAGACTGCGGAGCAGTCTGACGTGCGCTCGCATCCTGCGGATGTTCGTCGCCCGGAGGTGAGGAGATCGTCCCACCGCGACGCCGCGCTGTCTACCGACAATCTCAGGACGCACCCGCTCGTCACAGCTTCCTGCGCCCCGTTCGTGCCGCCCGCCACCGATCGCCGTGTCGTCCCCTTGTACACTCGGAGTATTTCACCTCACCTTAAGCGAACACCTCCTTCAGACCTCGCCGGTCGTGACCACCTCACCGGATGCCGCGCTGCGCAGTGCCGCGTCGATGACGGCGATCATGCGTCGGGTCTGCCACAGCGGCACCTCCAGCTCCACGCCCTCGATCAGGTGCGCGTGGATGTTGCGGTAGAACGCGTCCCAGTCGCGCTCGAAACTCTCGGCGGGGCGCTCGACCAGGTCGTCGCCCTCCCCGGTGGCGATGGTGCCGTCGCGGTAGGCGCCATCCCGGCCCACCAGCAGTGTGCCGCCGATGCCGAGGCGCGCGACCGTGGTGGTCTCGACCTGCGAGGTGACGCCGTTGCCGAAACGGATGACCACCAGGCAGCAGTCGTCCACCTCGTCGGACCACACCCGCCCCTGCAGGTCGGCGTAGACGTCACACACCGGAGGGTAGTCGAGCAGTTGCAGAAGCTGGTCGATGCGGTGGGGGCCGAAGTCGTAGAGCAGGCCGCCGCCGTAGCGCTTCTCGGCGCGCCACTGCGGGCGGAACTCGGGCACGCCGTAGGTGCGCATGATGCGCGAGTAGCTCATGGAGATCTGCTTGGTGAGCAGCAGCTCGCCCAGCACGCCGCTGCGCACTGTGGCGAGCGCCGACAGGTGATCTGCGTCCCAGCGCCGGTTCTGGTAGGCCGACACCATCCTGCCCGAGCGCTCGGCGGCGGCGATGATGTCGTCACACTCCGCCAGGTCCATGCACAGTGGCTTCTCGCACACACAGTGCTTGCCGGCCTCAAGCGCCATCACCACATGGTCGCGGTGCATGGCCGAGGGCGTTGCCACCACCACCAGGTCGAGGTCCGCGCGCCCGAGCATCTCCTCATAGTCGGCGTGCGTGTCGATGCCGAACTTCTCGGCGACGACCGCGCGCCGCTCCGGCGAGGGGTCGCAGCCGCAGATCAGGTCGAGGCCCTCGACGCGCGCGAGCTGCTCGCAGTGCCAGCCCACGCCCATGCTGCCCAGCCCCAGTACTCCGGCGGTCACGGTGGTCATGGCGGGTCATCTCCTCGTAGCAGGCGTTGCACGGTGCGTACACGCAAGCCGCACCCGGACGCGGGGCGTCGGGTGCGGTTCGGGTCTGAACGGTCGCGGGACGATGGCGGCACGCCGCCGCCGACGGTCAGCGGATGCGCACCGACAGCCGGATCGCCGTGCGCTCATTCCCGTTGATCTCGATGTCCACGAAGCTGGGCCAACACACCAGCTCAATGCCCGAAGGCGCCAGGAAGCCGCGGGAGATGGCGATGGCCTTGATGGCCTGGTTGAGCGCCCCTGCGCCGACCGTCTGCAGCTCCGCTTCCTGATGCTCCCGGATGGTGCCCGCCAGGGCGCCGGCGACCTTGTTCGGGTCCGAACTAGAACTCACCCGCAGGATATCCACAGTGGGATAGCCCCCTTGCTTCTGGCCTGGTGCGATGTCGCCATCGACTGTTCTCGGATGTCTGCTATGAGTGCGTTCTCCCCGCGGACGGTGCGGCGCCGCTCTATGGTACCAATATCGCGGTCATTAGGCAAGCCCCTGTTCGAATCTCTGCAGAGATCCCGGAGCGTACGCGGAGGTTCAGGGCAGCTCCCGGCGGATGCGTTCGATGCTCCACGCCCGTCCGGTGGACGGATCCACGTCCAGCACCACGCCGCACAGCATGGCCGGGCCGGACTTGGGCGGGTCGAAGCGCGAGGGCACCTGCGTGGTGAACCGGCGCAGCACCGGCTCGGGCTCGACGCCGATGATCGAGTCGATGGCGCCGGTCATGCCCACGTCGGTGATGTAGGCGGTGCCGCCGGGCAACACGCGCTCGTCGGCCGTCTGCACGTGCGTGTGCGTGCCGATCACCGCCGTCACGCGCCCGTCCAGGTAGCGACCGAACGCCACCTTCTCGGAGGTGGCCTCGGCGTGGAAGTCAACCAGCACCAGCGGGGTCTGCTCGCGCATCCACTCCAGCAGCGCGTCGGCGGCGCGGAACGGGCAGTCCAGCTCGCGCATGAACACCCGGCCGCACAGGTTGATCACGCCCACCTGCAGACCCGCCTCGCGCGCGGGCATGACCACCGCGCCGCGTCCGGGGACGCCGGGCGGGTAGTTGGCCGGGCGCAGGATGCGCGAGTCTTTGTCCAGCAGCTCGAAGGCCTCGCGCTGCGCCCACACGTGGTTGCCGGTAGTGATGCAGTCGGCGCCCCCGGTGAACAGCTCTTCGGCGGTCGAGCCGGTAATGCCCGTTCCCCCCGCGGCGTTCTCACCGTTGACGATCACGAACCCCGGCGTGTGCTCCGCGATCAGCTCCGGCAGCACGCGCGCGAGCGTTCTGCGCCCGATCCGCCCCACTACATCGCCGATGTGCAGCACAACCATGGGTCGCTCCGGCTTTCCGTGTTCGGGTGTGCGCCGCCCGCCCCGGTGCGGGGCGGGCGGCGCCGTCGGCTCGGTCATACCCGCCCTACTGCGCGTACTCGATGGCGCGCGTCTCGCGGATCACGGTCACCCGGATCTGCCCGGGGTACTCCATCTCGCTCTGGATGCGCTCGGCCATCTGCTTGGCCAGCCGGTGCGCGGTCACATCATCGACGCGCTCAGGCTTGACCATCACCCGCAGCTCGCGCCCCGCCTGGATGGCGTAGCACTTGTCCACGCCCTGGAAGCTGCGCGCGATCGTCTCCAGGCCCTCCAGACGCTTGAGGTAGGATTCCAGGGTCTCGCGCCGTGCGCCGGGGCGGGCGGCGGAGATGGCGTCGGCCGCCTGCACCAGGAAGGCCTCGACGCTCTCCATCGGGATCTCCTCGTGGTGCGCGGCGATGGCGTGCACCACCGCTTCGGGCTCCTGGCGGGAGCGCGCGATCTCCATGCCGATGAGCGCGTGCGAGCCGTCGCGCTCGTAGTCCACGGCCTTGCCGATGTCGTGCAGCAGCCCGGCGCGTCGGGCGATGGCCACGCGCGCGCCGCACTCCCCGGCCATGGCGCCGGCCAGGTGCGCCACCTCGATCGAGTGCTTGAGCACGTTCTGGCCGTAGCTGGTGCGGAAGTGCAGCTTACCCAGCAGCCGCACCATCTCCGGGTGCAGCCCCGACACGCCGGTCTCAAAGGTCGCCTGCTCGCCCGCGGCCTTCATCTTCTCCTCGATCTCCTCGCGGGCGCGCGCCACCGTCTCCTCGATGCGTCCGGGGTGGATGCGCCCGTCGGAGATAAGCGTGGTCAGGGAGATGCGCGCGATCTCGCGGCGCACCGGGTCGAAGCCCGAGAGCACCACGGCCTCGGGCGTGTCATCCACGATCAGGTCCACGCCGGTGGCCTGCTCGAAGGCACGAATGTTGCGGCCCTCACGGCCGATGATGCGGCCCTTCATGTCGTCGCTGGGCAGCGGCACCACCGACACCGTGCTCTCGGCGGTGTGATCGACGGCGCAGCGCTGGATGGCCCAGGCGATGATCTCGTTGGCCTTGCGGTCGCCCTCCTCCTGCGCCTTGGCCACCGCCTGGCGCACGATCTGGTTGGCGTCCTGCTCGATCTCCTCCTCGACCTGCGCGAGCAGCATCTCGCGCGCCTCCTGCCGGGTCATGCCCGACACGCGCTGCAACTCGCGGTCCTGCTCGTCGAGCAGCTCCTGCACGCGCTGCTCCTGGTTCTCGATCTCCTTCTCGCGGTTACGCAGGTTCTTGGCGCGGTTGTCCAGCTCGGTGGTCATGCGCTCGATCCGGTCCTCGCGCTCTTCGAGGCGGCGCTTGGCCTTCTCCAGCTCGTCACGCTGGCCCTTGATCTCCGCCTCGACCTGCTCACGCAGCTTGAGCGCCTCCTCCTTGGCGGCCAGCCTGAGTTCCCTGCGGTCCGCCTCAAGCTGCTCCTGGGCGCTCGCGCGGATGGCTGTGGCCTCGGCGCGGTCTCGCTCGATGATCTCCTGCGCGGCCGCGAGCTTTGAGCGGTACGCCAGCCAGGCGATCAGCACGGCCGCGACGGTCACGATCGCCGGGATCAACCATGTATGCATGATCGGATTCTCACCTCCGGTGTGGTGTCACGTCGCCATCACTGGTCGTCAGGTGCGGACAATGCCTCATCCACGGCCCTGAGCGCCTCTCCATCGTCGAAGCCCCGCCGCTTCAGGTAGCCGTACAGCCGTCTGCGCGCCGTGTCAGTATCCAGGCCCCGCAGGGCCTCGGCCCGCTGCATCGCGGTCTCGAGGGCCCACTCGCCGGAGTCCTCGTCCTCCAGCCGCTCGGCCACGATGCGCTCGGCGAGATCCTCGGCCAGCCCGTCGCCGGTGAGCGCGTGGACCAGGGCGGCCGCCCCGCGTCTCGAGCCGCGCAGCAGCATCTCGATGCGCTCGCGGGCGTACTGCTCGTCATCGATGTACCCCGCCCGCTGCAGGTCGCCCAGCGCCTCGTCGATGGCCTCGGGCGCCAGCCCCTTGCTGCGCAGACGCGTCTCGAGATCGGCGCGCGTGCGCGCCCGCCCCGCCAGCAGCCTCACCGCCGCCGACTTGGCCTGCGCATACTGCGCGTGGCGCGCGTGTGCGTCAGACATCCTGCCACTCCTTCCGCGTCACGCTCCTTCTTGTCAAGGTGAGAGTGCACACGTCCCTCGGCTCACTGCTCGTCATCGTCCTCATTCGTCCTCGATGTCCTCGTCAGGGTCAGGTACCGCGGCCTCGTCAGGGGCCGCCGCCTCGACCAGCGGCAGCCCGTGGTGGTCGCGGATGCGGTTCTCGACCTCCAGCGTCAGTTCGGGGTTGGCCTCCAGGTACTCGAGGGCGCTCTCGCGGCCCTGTCCGAGCCGCTCCTCGCCGTAGGAGTACCAGCTTCCGGCCTTCTCGATGATATCCAGCTCGACCGCCTCGTCGAGGATGCAGCCGAGGCGCGAGATGCCCTTGCCGAAGATGATGTCGAACTCGCAGGTGCGGAACGGCGGCGCCACCTTGTTCTTGACCACGCGCACACTGGTGCGGCTGCCGATGATGTCGGTGCCGTCCTTGATGCTGTCACGGCGGCGCACCTCGAGGCGCACCGAAGCCCAGAACTTCAGGGCGCGCCCGCCCGGCGTCGTTTCGGGGTTGCCGAACATCACGCCGATCTTCTCGCGGATCTGATTGATGAAGATGATGATCGTGCCCGCCTCGGCGGCGTGGCCCGAGAGCTTGCGCAGCGCCTGGCTCATCAGCCGAGCCTGCAGGCCCACGTGGGCATCGCCCACCGCGCCCTGCAGCTCGGCCGAGGGCACCAGCGCCGCCACCGAGTCGATGGCGATCACGTCCAGCGCGCCCGAGCCGATGAGCGCGTCCACGATCTCCAGCGCCTCCTCGGCGGTGTCGGGCTGCGAGATGAGCAGCTCGTCGAGGTTGAGGCCCAGCGCGCGCGCGTACTCGGGCGAGAACGCGTGCTCGGCGTCGATGAGCGCCGCCACGCCGCCGGCCTGCTGCGCGGCGGCCAGGCAGTGCATGGCGATGGTGGTCTTCCCCGACCCCTCCTGGCCGTAGATCTCGATCATGCGGCCGCGCGGCAGCCCGCCCACTCCCAGCGCGATGTCCAGCGTCAGCGCGCCCGTGGGGATGGCCGAGACCTCCAGGTGCGACTGTTCCGCACCCAGACGCATCACCGAGCCCTCACCGAACTGCTTCGTGACCTGCGAGATCGCCCGCTCCAGGTTCTTCTGCTTCTCTTCCGAAGTGCCCATGCTTCGGTCCCCTCTCGTGCGGCAGTGCTTGTGCGCCGATGTCTCCGCTGCACCGCGGTCAGCCGCCCAGCCGGAAGCGGTCTTGCTCCGTGTACACCGGCCCGCGCGGCGTCAGATCGCTTGACAGCAGTACAAAGTGATCGGCGCTCATCTCCCCCACCGGCGCCTCTGCCAGCTCCTCGATGGCCTCACGCAGCCCGCGGCCGCCGCCGTCCTTCACGCGTCCGAGCGTGAAGTGCGCGGTGAACGGCCGCCGCTCGGGCTCGGCCAGCCCGGCATCCGCCAGCGCGGCGTCCAGCGACTGCGCCAGCTCGGCCAGTTCCGGACATTCCCGCGCCAGCCCCAGCCAGATGGTGCGCGGCGCGCCCCGTGGCGGGAAGCAGCCCGCGCCGGCCAGCTCCAGCGTCATCGGCCGCGCGCCGGTCGCGACACCCTCCGCCACCCGCGCGATCTCGTCGAGCGCGCTCGAGGGCGTGTCGCCCAGGAACTTGAGCGTCAGATGCAGGTTCGGCCGCTCGACCCACTTCACGCGCGTGCGCCGGTCGCACGCCCGGTCCAGCTCCTCCTGCAGCTCGCAGACGGCATCGCGCAGGGCGTCATCGAGCGGCAGCGCGAAGAACAGGCGCAGACGCTCATCGCCGGCCATGGTCAGCGCTCCATCTCGATGCCCAGCACGCGCTTGCGCAGCAGGTTGAGCGCATACTGCGAGACCCGATGCTTGAACTGCTCGCGCGTGCCGGGCCAGTTGTGCCGCACGCACAGCGTGCCCGCGGCGTCGGCCACCGCCAGGTAGATCAGCCCGACCGGCTTCTCCTCGCTGCCGCCGCCGGGGCCGGCGATGCCCGTGGTGGCCAGTGCGTAGTCGGCGCCGTAGAGATCGCGCACCCCGGCCGCCATCGCCAGCGCAGTCGGTTCGCTGACCGCGCCGTGGTCGGCAAGCGTCTCTTCAGGCACGCCCAGGATGCGCTGCTTAACTTCGTTGGCGTAGGCGACCACGCCGCCGAGGAAGTAATCCGATGAGCCCGCCACGTCCGTGATGCGCGAGGCGATCAGCCCGCCGGTGCAGCTCTCGGCCACCGCCACGGTCGCGCCCCGCTGGCGCAGCGCCAGCCCGACCGCAACCTCCATGGTCTCGTCATCGACCCCGTAGATGTTCCCGCCCACGCGCTCGCGCAGGCGCGCCTCCATCGCGTCCAGGCGCACCGCGGCCTCGGCCGCGCTTTCGGCCTTGGTGGCCAGGCGCAACGTGACCTCGCCGGGCTTGGCGTAGGGGGCGACGGTGGGGTCGGTCTGCTCGGCAATGATGTCGTCGATCTGTGCCACCAGCGTGGACTCGCCGATGTCGGCGAAGCGCAGCACGCGGGCGTGCACCGCCATGGGCCGCCCGCCCAGGCGCTCGGTCAGGTAGGGGATGACCTCACGCCGCATCATCTCGCGCATCTCGGAGGGTGGGCCGGGGACGGCGATGAGCACCTTGCCGTCGTGCTCGACGAGCAGGCCGGGGGCGGTGCCGCAGGTGTTCTCGAGCAGCCGCCCGCCCTCGGGGACGGTGGCCTGCTTGAGGTTATTGGGCGTGGCCGTGAGACCGCGGCGCGCGAAGAACTCCCGCAACCGCTGCTCGGCCTCGGCGTCGGACTGCAGGGGGCGGCCGGTGACCGTGGCGATGCTTTCGCGCGTCAGGTCATCCTGCGTCGGCCCGAGTCCGCCGCACATGAGGACGACATCGCTTCGCGTCAGAGCCAGCTCGAGGACCGGGACTATTCGCCCGAGGTTATCACCGACGGTGTGCCGGTAGTGCACATCGACACCGATCTCGGCCAACCTCTGGGACATGTACGCGGCATTTGTGTCAACTATCTCCCCGAGCAGTAGCTCCGTACCAACGGAAACTAGCTCAGCTTTCAAGTTGGTTGTTTCCCATCCTCGGGGCGCTGCTTCACCGATTGCCCCGATATCTATATGCAATCCCCCGATGTGCCCGGCAATCGGGTCGTGCGAAACCGCGTCGTTGCCGGGGTTGTAGCTGGAGTATACCCAGCCGTCCAGCACACTGTCAAACGCATTGGCACGACCAGTTCGACGCACGCCGCGGGCATACCTCCCTGCCCTCAGCGGCCCGTGGCAGGAGAAACTCCGAGCCGAAGGGAATGTTCTCCGGTGCGTGCAGCCGGCAGTCACTGGTGGAGGTGCCATCGATGGATTTCCGGGATCGGATTCAGCGCGACCCCAATCCGCTCGACAGGCTGGTGCGAGCCATCCCCGGGTTCGCCGGGTACCTGGACCGCGAGCAGCGGCGTGGGGCCGACAAGCTCCTGCGCGAGTTCCTGGCCGAGGAGATCGACGATGCAGTCCAGCGGCTGGAGAAGGTCGCGACCGCGTGGTCGAAGGCCGAGGGGATCGACTACCTCGATGACCTCGACCAGATCGCCGGCCGCCTGCGGCGCGCGGGCGACAACCTGCGCTATGCCGACTACGGCTACTCGGGCTTCTTCGACCTGGTGAAGATCCAGGAGGAGGACCTGCACCGCTTCTACGAGTACGATATGTCGCTGCGCAGCTTCATCGCCGACATCGCCGACTCCATCGACGACCTGGCCAAGGCCTCGGGCGACGACATCGAGGACGCGCTGGCGGACCTCGACGAGGCCATCGCGGCCCTGCAGGAGATGATCGACGAGCGTGAGAGCGTCGCGACCGACCTGGTCCCTTAGGAGGCCTCGCCCGTGGCGACGATGCCCTGGCTGGAACTCGAGGACCAGTTCCTGCTCGACGGTGAGGACTATTGCGTGACGGCGGTGCTGATCGGGCGGGCCGATCGGTTGAGCTTCCAGCGCGTGACCGCTGAGCCGGCCCTGGGGGGGGAGCCGTGCGGACTCCTGCAGCTCGAGGACGGGATGCTGGAGGCGCGGGAACTCTCGCCCGAGGAGCTGGACACCGACAGCGCACTGGTGGGCGATCGCCTGTTCGCGCTGCGCTGGGAGGGGGAGGTGCGCATTGAGCGGGCCGCGCTGGAGGCGCGCACCACCTTCCGGCGCGGGCGCTGCCGATGGTTCGAGGCCGACGACGGCTCGGTGGCCGTGCTGATCGACGAGAGGCATGACCGGAACGCACTGCTCGGGGTGCCGCTGGCGCCCGGCCGCATCGATCTGAGCTTCACCGAAGGTCTGCGCTGAGGAGGTCGTGGCCCATGGCTATAGATGTCATTGAGTGGACGGACGCAACCGGTGATGAGATCGTGCATCGCTGGCCGCAGTACGGGCAGGCGGACATCTCGCTGGGCGCACAGCTCACCGTGCGCGAGAGCCAGGCGGCGGTGTTCTTCCGGGACGGCAAGGCGCTCGACGTCTTCGGCCCGGGCCGACACACGCTCACCACCAACAACCTGCCGCTGCTCGAGCGCATCATCAACATCCCGTTCGGCGGGCGCACGCCCTTCCAGGCGGAGGTCTACTTCGTCAACATGCGGACCTTCACCAACCTCAAGTGGGGCACCGCCTCGCCCGTGATCTACCGTGACTCCGAGCTGGGCGCCGTGCGCCTGCGCGCCTACGGCATGTTCACCATGCGCGTGGATGACCCGCAGCTCTTCGTCAACAAGGTGGTCGGCACCGAACACCGCTGCGACACCGAGAGCGTGGCGGCGTGGCTGCGCGACTTCATCGTCGCGCGCTTCACCGACCTGATGGGTACCACGCTGGACTCGATCTTCGACCTGGCGTCGAGCTACGACGAGCTGGGCGCGGCGGCGAAGGCGCGCCTGACCGACGACTTCCGCAACTACGGGATGCAGCTCGAGGACTTCCTCATCGACGCGGTCACCCCGCCCGATGAGGTCAACGAGATGATCGACGAGCGCTCGCGCATGGCGGCCGTGGGCGACATGGACAAGTTCACCCGCTACCGCACCGCGCAGGCCATCGGCGACCTCGCCAAGGGCGGTGGCGACGGTGGTGGTGCAGCGGCCACCGGCGCGGGACTGGGCCTGGGCGTCACCATGGCGCAGCTCTTCTCGCAGGCGCTGAACCCGAACCAGGCGGCCCAGCCGGGCGTGGCCACGCCCGTGCAGGGCGCCACGACCTGCCCCAACGGCCACGTGGTCGCCAGGGGCGCCAAGTTCTGCCCCGAGTGCGGCGCGCGCATGCCCGAGGAGCCGGGGACCTGCCCGAACGGCCACCCGGTGCCGCCCGGGGCCAAGTTCTGCCCCGAGTGCGGCGCGCGCACGGCGTAGTCTTCCGATGCCGGCGCTGTTGTTGGGAGGGGACTCGCTCTTGTTGCGTCGCCAGGAAGCGGAGCCACCGTCGGTGGGTATGCCGCCGCCAAGACCCTCGATGTTGATCACGGATCCAGAGTTCCGGACCGTTCTGTCAGCGATCCATCACCTCGACGACGTCAGAACGCCCGGGACCGGCCACGGCGCGACCGTGGGTGGCGTTGCGGAACTCGTCAGCATTTCCGTGCATGACTGCGCTCAGATTGCCCAGAGACTCGCTGCAGCGAACCTGGTGAACCCCTCTTGGGTGCGCGAGGGGGCCTTGCATCTCACCGATGACGGGCGTGACATGGCCTACTGCGCGCGTGAGATCGAGGTGTGTAGGAACGCTGCGGATGAACTCTTCCTCAAGCTGGGGTGGGACGAGGACTTGGGCCAACAAGAGATCCTCGACCTAGGTTGCGGATCTGGAGCGTACGCGGTCGAGTTTGCCCGAAGAGGCGGCGGCTTCGTGTTCGGTGTGGACGTCAACGAAGCCTATCTGACGTACGCCAAGACCTACGCGGATTCGGAGAAGGTGGGCAACACCGCGTTCGTACGAGGCGATGTCTTGGCCCTGCCGTTTGGCCATGACGTCTTCGATGGCGTCTTCGTCCGCAACGTGTTGCCGTATCTGCCCCACGGACGAGCCCTTCGGGAGGTCGCGTCCCGGCTCAGGTATGGGGGGTGGCTCTGCGTCATTACGCACGGGATTGCTTACTACCTGGGGCAGTTCGCGGCCGCGGTCAGGGCCGCCGACGCAAGGCGCGCCGCCATCGACCTGGCCGTACTGGCGAATGGCAGTCTTCACTCACTGACGGGGTGCCAAGTCCGAGTTGGCCGTAAGTGCCAGGTGTTTAGCACTCTCAGCCGACTGGAGAAGACTCTCGCGACGTGCGGCCTCGTGGTTAAGCGAGCGTGGCGCACCCCGGGATGCTGCGGCATGACACACTCGTGGATGGTGGAAGCGGTCAAGTGTTGATGTCGGCTCGCCCCTTGTGCTCACGAAAAGGAGGGCCTCTGCCATGTCTAACACTACTGTCGTCATCCTGCTCGGCAGCCCGCGGCGCGGGGGCAACACTCATCTCATGGCTGAGGCCTTTGCGGAGGGTGCGCGCTCCGAGGGCGCGCAGGTCGAGATGATCTTCCTCGACGACCTGCACATCCGCCCCATCGGCCCGGTGGGGGACGTCTTCGAGGAGCGCGAGGACATCCGCGCCGATGACGACGCCCGCGCGGTCCTGGAGAAGATGGCCGCCGCCGACATCATCGTGTTCGCCAGCCCCGTCTACTGGCAGGGCGTCACCGCGCAGATGAAGTGCCTGATCGACCGTCAGAGCGCCTACTACATGGCCCCGTGGCTGCGCGAAGGCATGGCGGGTTCGGGCTTCTTCGTCATCACCGCCTGGGGCGCGCCCGACGAGGACCAGAGCCACTGGGTGATCGAGCCGGTGAAGCGCTGGGCCAGGGGTTTCAAGGCGCGCTACCTCGGCGAG
>JALGVA010000014.1 GCA_029820295.1 Candidatus Zipacnadia bacterium | reverse complement strand
GCGGCGCGCGCGCGTGCAGTTCCCTCCCGCCCAGGACGAGACCGCGCCCTTCGACTGCCCCGAGGGCTCGAACGTGCTCGACCGCGTGCGCATCGAGGACGAGCGCGTGGGGCTGGCGGGCGAGAGCAACCCCATCGAGATCGTCGAGGACCCGCCCTACCGGCTCTTCTGGGGCGAGATCCACGGGCACACCTGCCTGTCCGACGGCGGTCAGCGCACCCCCGACCAGTTCTATCACTGGGGGCGCGACACCGCCCTGCTCGACTTCGCGGCCATCGCCGACCACGACTTCGGCATCGCCCTCAACGACGCCGAGACCCACTGGCAGATGATCCTCGACGCCGCCCGCGACTTCAACGAGGCCGGGCGCTTCGTGACCCTGCCCGGCTGGGAGATCAGCCACGCGGGCATGGCCGACGGGCAGACCTACGGGCACAAGAACGTCTACTTCGTCGATGACGAGCCGCCGTTCTTCAACTCCAGCCCCTACGGCGGCGGGCGCACGAAGCTGGACTACGTGCACATCGAGGAACTCGTCGAGCTGCTGCAGCGCACGCGCTCGAACTTCATGCTGGTCGATCACACCAGCCACATGCAGACCGACTGGGGGCGCTTCGTGTCGGGCTGCACGCGGCTGGTGGAGGTCTACTCATTCTTCGGCTGCTCGGAGGCGCGGGACGTGCCGGTGCCGGTCGGCGCGGGGCGCATTGCCGAGGAGTGCACCGCGCGGGCCGGGCTCGACCGTGGGCGCATGGTGGGCTTCACCGCGGGCACCGACTCACACATGGGCGCGCCCGCGGCGTATCGCGAGACCAGCTTCGGCCACGGCAGGATCCCCGGGCTCACCGCCGTGTGGGCGACTGAGCTGACGCGCGACGCGATCTTCGACGCCCTCTGGCACCGCCGCACCTACGCCACCCGCGGCGAGCGCATCCTGCTGCACACCGCGGTCAACGGGCAGATGATGGGCCAGGAGCTGCTGCTCGGGGAGCGGGATGAGCCGCGCGAGATCGCCATCGCGGTGGCGGGCACCGCGCCCATCGAGCGCGTGGACCTGATTCACAATGGCGCGACGCTCACAAGCTTCGAGGGCGGCGGGAAGTGGGAGCTGGGCGTCGAGTACGAGCACGATGAACCGATCGCGCACTTGCCCGCGGCGCCCGGTCTGGGCTACTATTACGCGCGCGTGTTCCAGGAGGGCGGCGGGATGGCGTGGTCGAGCCCCACGTGGGTGCTGATTCCCGACTGACCCGCGACGTGGTGGACGATGAGGTGACGGCCCATGCACGGCTGGCGCATCGGCAAGCTGTTCGGCATCAGCATCGAGATTCACTTCACCTGGCTGATCATCCTGGGGCTGATTCTGTGGATGGTCACCGGCAACATCCTGCCCACTGAGGTGCCCGACGCATCCCCCTCTGAACTGTGGGGCATCGGCCTGATCACTACGCTGATGTTCTTCGGCTCGCTGGTGCTGCACGAGCTGGCTCACTCGGTGGTGGCCAACCGCCTGGGCGCGGACGTGTCGCGCATCACCCTCTTCGTCTTCGGCGGCGTGTCGCAGATGAGCCGCGAGCCCGACAAGCCCAGGACCGAGTTCGCCATCGCCATCGTAGGCCCGCTCACCAGCGTCGTGCTCGGCGGCTTGTTCTACGGCCTATTCTACTGGCTGAGGGCTGCCGACGCGCCGCGGCTGTGGTGGGCGGCGAGCCAATGGGTGGGCTACATCAACCTGCTGCTGGCGGCGTTCAACATGCTGCCGGCCTTCCCGCTCGATGGCGGTCGGGTGCTGCGAGCGGCCCTGTGGGCCATCTGGCGCAGCCTGGACCGGGCGACGCGCGTGGCCTCCGGCTTCGGCCGCGCCTTCGGCTACACCATGATCGTCTTCGGCTTCCTCGTAGCGCTGTTCGGTGGCCCCGTGTCGGGCCTGTGGCTGGTGGCCCTGGGTTGGCTGCTGTCGAGCGCGGCGGCGGCGAGCTACCAGCGGCTGCAACTGCAGCAGGCGCTGGGCAGCGTCTACGTCCACGACCTGATGAGCAGCCCGGTGGCCACCATCCCCGCCGACGCGAACCTGGACGCGGCCGCACACGACTACTTCATGGCCGCGCGCTTCACCGGCTTCGGCGTGGAGGACGACGGCACCATCGTGGGCATGGTGCGCATGGAGGACCTGCAGCGCGTGCCGCGCGAGCAGTGGCAGTTCACCACCGTGCGCGGCGTGATGAGCGAGCTGGACCCCGAGCGCATGACCATCAACTCCGATGACGAGGCGGTCGAGGCGCTCATGCAGATGGCCCAGAACGACCTGGGCCGGCTGCTGGTCACCGACCGCGCGGGCAACGTCATCGGCATCATCAGCCACAGCGACATCGTGCGCCTGATCAAGCTGCGCAGCGGGCTGGGGATCTGAGGGGGCCGCCCACGCCCTGCCGCCCTGCGAACCAGCCCCGGGTGCGCAGGCCGCACAGGTCGCCCGCAGGTCGGTGCTCCGTACTTGGGCAGCGCCGGCGCAGGACGCATGTCTACTCCTCTCCTGTGGTTCCTTATTGACCAGTATCCCCGCCGATCAGCCCGTGTCATAGAGATTTAACGTGACAGCCGGTGCACACTCGCTATACTCTTGTGAGTGAGCGGCAGTGCGGGGCGCTGCCAAGGAATCGCTCCGGATCCCCGACGCCATGTCAGGCCACAGGGGGCCGGGGGGACACACAATGTCCGGCCGCATCGGGGGCGCTGCTGTGATGCACTTCGCTGTACCCTTCGACGCGTCCGTCGCCGGCCCGGCGGCGGAGGCGTTGTGCCCCATTCCCACCTCTCCCACCCTCAGACAGTCGCTCACCGGCCGTATACGCCGCCTCCCATCGCTGCCGCCAGGTGGGCGCGCGAGACTATCGTGTCTGCGCCCTCCCGGGCCCCGCGCGCCGGCGCGCCGCCGTGACGCCGCCACAGGTGGGGGACGACCCAAGCGTATGCCTTGCGGCAGGGATCGAGTTCCCGTCGCTGAGTGCTGAGTGCCCACGTCGGACAGAAAGGGATGTTCAGGATGCGAAAGGGATTCACGCTCATCGAGTTACTGGTCGTCATCGCGATCATCGCGATCCTCGCCGCGATCCTGTTCCCGGTGTTCGCGCGCGCCAGAGAAAAGGCGCGGCAGACGAGCTGTCTCAATAATGTGAAGCAGCTCGGACTGGCATTCATGATGTACGCACAGGACTACGACGAAACACTTGTACCGCTGGCGAACGGTGGGTATGGCGTTGCACGCTACGGCTGGTACACGATCATCGAGCCGTACGTGAAGAACAGCCAGGTCTTCGTCTGTCCCAGCGCGACGAAGAGAGCCATCGCCTATGGTCTGAGCTTCAACAACATCGCGTGTGACGATACCTCTACAGGCAAGCTCGGCTGTGGGGCAAAGCTCGCGGCGATTGAGGCCCCTGCCGACGCGCTGATGTTCACTGAGGCGGAGCGGGCCGACGGCGCTCAAATCTACTGGGTCTACTCGCTCAAGATGTACGCAGTTGGGGTCGTCTCCGGATACCCGAACAATGGCATTCCGAATCCCGGTCGGCATAATGGGGGCAATAACGTCGCCTTCTGCGACGGACATGCCAAGTGGATATCCACGACGACGATGCTGGACCGCAGTTGGGACGGCTGGCAGAAGCAGCCCGCAGCCTCACTCTGGTGAGCGCCTGACAGAGGTCTCTGCTGCGGCGACGGCAGGGAGTAGTATGGCGCAGGGCTGCTGGTGGCCTTCGCCGGTCACCACCGGCCGAAGTGAAGATGGTGCCCACACTAAAGAGGAGAGGACGAAGATGCGAAAGGGATTCACGCTTATCGAGTTACTGGTCGTCATCGCGATCATCGCGATCCTCGCCGCGATCCTGTTCCCCGTCTTCGCGCGCGCCAGAGAAAAGGCGCGGCAAACGGCCTGTCTGAGCAACTGCAAGCAGATCGGCCTGGGAGTGATGATGTACTGCCAGGACTACTCCGAGCGGTTCCCGCCCAATGTTGCGCGTGATCTCAGCACCAATCAGCACTGGTACTGGGTGGACTGCATCGAGCCCTACGTGAAGAATCGGCAGGTGTTCTTTTGCCCCAGTGGCGAGGACACGTATTCAAGCTATGGCGGGACGAACTGGTTCTTCGCAGACAACTGGTACGGTGCCAATCCGACCCTGAAGATGGCAGCGATAAGCAAGCCAGCCACAACCGTGATGCTCTGTGAGATCGGACACGACTGGGACGGCAATGAGCTGGGCGGAAGCTACTTCCGCGTGTTCAGGCCCAGTCGCGCGCCAGGCCAGGCCGGTTATCACGAGCCCTACGCCGGCTATACGGCCCCGGCGGCGCGCCACAACGAGATGGCGAACCTCATATTCGCCGACGGACACGCCAAGGCAATGGGCCTGGGTGCTTTTTTCTATGGCCAGACCCCCATCGACAGGTGGTTCGACCCTTCGGTAGGTGGCTGAGTTGCCCCACCGTGGTCCGTACGAAGGTCTATAGCTGGCAGCAACCGATAGGAGGAAGCCATGAAGATGCGCAGGGGATTCACGCTTATCGAACTGTTGGTGGTCATCGCGATCATCGCGATTCTGGCGGCCATCCTGTTCCCCGTCTTCGCTCGCGCTCGCGAGAAGGCTCGGCAGGCGAGCTGTCTGAGCAATCTCAAACAACTTGGACTGGCGGATTTGATGTATGCCCAGGACTACGACGAGCGTTACGTGTATTACTACCAGTACATGCCCTACCCGCTGCTGTACTGGTGGTGCGACCTGCTGCAGCCCTACGTCAATAACTATCAGCTCATGGAGTGCCCTTCAGGAGGATGGGACTACCCTTACAACGACCCGCCCTATCGCCCGCCAGGACTGCCCCGGTTGGGTACCATTTCCTACGCGCTGCCCAACATCGCGCATGACGTCAACCACAATTCGATCCCCAAGCTGCCGGGAGAGAAGATGGCTCTCGTGCGGGAGCCGGCCAACACGATTATGATCATCGACTCCAAGGACACAGAGATGTACACCGGCGGCACGCCAGACTACCATCTGATTGACATCATTGATGGCGGACGGTACGCCGAGCCGAAGCTACGCCACAACGGGGGCTTCAACGCGTGTTTCGCCGATGGGCACGCGAAGTGGCTGAAGGCGAGCCAACCGGGGATGTGGACGGTATTAGCCGGCGACTGAGCCGCGAGACGTGCAACGTGCAATCTGATGACAGGAGGATACAGATGCGCAGCAAGGGTTTCACGCTCATCGAGTTGTTGGTCGTCATCGCGATCATCGCTATCCTGGCGGCGATCCTGTTCCCGGTGTTCGCGCGCGCCAGAGAGAAGGCCCGCCAGACCTCGTGCTTGAGCAACCTCAAACAGATCGGCACGGCCATGATGATGTATGTCCAGGACTACGACGACACCTTCCCCCTGGCCTACACCGCTGGCTCACCCCGCTGGAGTGGGATCCAGGTCATGTATCCGTACGTGAAGAACGCTCAGGTGTTCAACTGCCCGAGCGCCGACCTCGAGAGCACCATCACCTTTGGTGGAGATCGCAGCTACGGGTGGAACTGGTTTGTCATGCAGTGCTGGTACAGCGTCAAGCTGGCCAGGATCACGAACCCGGCGAGCATCGTCCTATGTGGCGACACCACCCTCGACTCGTGGACACCCGGCGCTCTCCTTGCACCCAGCCGTGGACATCGTCCCGATCCCACCGATGGCTCAGAGCACAACTCCTACTGCCCGCACGATGTCTGGGGAGACTACGTCTTCAACTTCTGCGCACGACACAACGACATGGGCAACGTGGCCTTCTGCGACGGCCATGCCAAGGCGATGAGCTACAGCGTTCTCTACGACGGCGGTCAGGACACGTACTTCGGATACTACTACAAGTGACGCTCCGGAAGGACTGATGCCTGGCTGGTGACGAGCGCCGCAGGGCATTCGTGACGAACGAATCTGACGACAGGGGAGGATGGACATGAGAAAGGGATTCACGCTCATCGAGTTGTTGGTGGTCATTGCAATCATCGCGATCCTGGCCGCGATCCTGTTCCCGGTGTTCGCGAAGGCCCGGGAGAAGGCGCGCCAGACGAGTTGTCAGAGCAACGAGAAGCAGATCGGCACGGCGATCATGATGTACGTGCAGGACTACGAGGAGCTGATGCCGGGGTTCAAGCACTACCTGGTGCCCGGGAACTCGAACACGCGCGGCGAGGGCTGGTACGACGTGATGGAGCCGTACACCAGGAACGAGCAGATCGGGCGATGCCCCTCGTACTCGTACGTAGCCACCTACGCCCGCACGGCCCTGCCGGTCGGCGAAGGCTTCGGGTACAACTCGTTCAAGGGCAGCTACGGCGTCCCGGCCCAGGACGCGAATTGCCGCGCCTCCCTGGGCACCCTGTACACGATGTGGAACTACTACCCGCCCGGCGTAGCTCTGGCGCAGGTGACCAGGCCCGCCGAGACGGTGATGCTGTTCGAGGCCACCACCAGTTGGACGCAGCAGGTCAGCGGCTACGGGCGCGACGCCAGCGGGAACTTGGTGGCGATCACCGCAGATGGCAGGCGCGGCGTGCAGCATTTCCGGCACAACGGCCAGATGAACGTGCTGTTCGCGGACGGGCACGTCAAGAGCGTCGGGCCCGGATTCATGGCGGACCTGGAGGTGTACAAGACCATGAAGTAGCCGCCTCACGCATCAGCGGGACGCACTCGCCGGGCGCGCGCGCGCCGGGTCATTGCTTCATCGGCGGTGGGGGGGGCTACCGGCGGCGGGCATGGCCGCGAGGCGCAGCCGCGGAGCGTCGCCCACCCACGCACGCACAGTTGGAGCCCGATGGAGCGCGACCAACTGAGAGGCAATGGACTGAAGGGAAAGGGGGCCGGTTGAGGTAGCAGGTGGATCGTGAGGTCGAACGAGGATGCAACGTGCAAACCGACAGGGAGATGCCTGAGATGCGCAAGGGTTTCACGCTCATCGAGTTGTTGGTGGTCATTGCGATCATTGCGATTCTTGCCGCAATCTTGTTCCCCGTTTTTGCCAAGGCACGTGAGAAGGCACGGCAGACCTCGTGTCTGAGCAACGTCAAGCAGTTGTCGCTCGCCTTCATGATGTACGCCCAGGACTACGACGAGGTGCTCATACCGCTGGCCAACGGGAACTACACCTACCAGTGGTACGAACTGATCGACCCCTATATCAAGAATGCGCAGGTCCTCCGATGCCCGAGCAAGGCATTCCAGATGGGTTACGGTCTGAGCTTCTACAACATCGCGGAGGATGATGGCTTCGGCACGCCGGGCAAGGGCGCCGCCCTCGCCAGCATCCAGGAGCCGGCCGATGCCCTGATGTTCACCGAGACCGAGGACAACAACACCGGCTCCTATCGCTACTACGTCTACTCCCTGCGCCTCTACTCGCTCGGCATCTCCGGCCAGCCGTACAACTGCGTCGCGTATCCCGGCAGGCACAACGGCGGCAACAACGTCGGTTTCTGCGACGGGCACGCGAAGTGGATCTCGGTCTCCAACCTGATCGACCGCAACTGGTCGGGGTGGACTTCGCAGCCCGGCAGCCATCCCTGAGCGGCCCAGGTGCGGCGGCGGTAACCGGCCACGACCCTGACGATGCGAACCTGCCCGGCCCCCGGACCGGGCAGGTTCGCGTTCTGCCTACCGCGTCTCGAACCACCCGTCGGTGCGCAGGCCGGACAGGTCGCCGCCGGTGGCGCCGCGCTCGTCCCACCACAGCAGATACCACTCGACATCGCGCTGCGCCGGCAGGTCGGTGATGGTGGCCTCATGCGCGGTGCCGGTGTCGAAGGCCAGCACGCGCCACTGCTCATCCCCCGGCACGCGGTAATGCAGTACGCCCTCGGTCGGGCGGTCGGTCTCCCACGCCACCCGTGCCGCGCTATCATCCCAGGCGAAGCTGAGCCCCTCGGTCAGCGCCGGCACATCCGCGCCGCAGTACTGCGCGAGCACGTCCAGCAGCCGCCCGCGCGCCCGGTCGAAGACCTCGATGTCGGTCGGGTTAGCGAGCGCCTCGGCCACCAGGCTGTCGATGAGCGCCTGCGCCCTGGCGGCGGTCTCGGGGCCCCGTGCGCGGGCGGCCTCACGCAGCAGGTGCAGGGCCTGGTAGTCCTCGCGGCCGTCGCGCGTGGCCTCCCACCGGCGCGAGGTGATGGGGCCCGCGGGGCCGTCGTAGATGGTGCCGCAGTCGGCGATCTCACCGTCGAAGTCGTTCCACGGATCGCCGCGCCATGAGTTGTACGCCCAGAAGCACGAGCCCCCGACGCCCAGGTCCCAGACGCGCCACTCCTTGAGCCGGTAGTAGTCCAGCGGCGAGAGCGCCTTCATGTTGGTCGAGCAGGTGTAGGTCCAGACCGGCTCGCCGCGCGCCGCCAGTTCGGCGTAGAGCGCGCGCAGCTCGGGCGAGTAGGGGCGCGCGTAGAGCGCCGTCTGATGCGGGATCCACAGGTCGATGACGGGGTCGAGCATGCGCACCTCCTCCGGCGTCTGCGCGCCGTCCATGCAGGTGCGGATGCCCGGCGCGAAGCCGCGCATGAACTCGCCGGCCTGCGCGGTCAGGCGCGCGTTCTCGCCCGTCGCCTCGTCCCAGAGCTGGACCGCGTACTCCTCGTAGCCCATGCCGATGTCGTCGCGCAGGTGGCGCTCGAACTCGAGCACCCAGGTGCGGAAGGCGCGCCGCCACGGCTCGGACATGAACTCCCAGCCGTGGGCGGCGCTCATGCGCGTGTTGAAGTCGCGGATGATCCCGTACGAGAACATGATGATCCCGCCGCACTCGCGGGCGTAGCGCAGCTTGACCTGCAGCAGCCGGTCGTAGCTCGACCAGTCGGCCGGAGCCCGCAGCTCGCCCTCGTCATCGAAGCGCATGGGGAAGCCGGTGGACAGCAGGAAGGTGTTGGTGTGATGGGCCGCCAGGTCCTGCACGTAGTGCTCGTCGCGCGCGTAGTCCCAGTTGAAGACCGCGATGGGCATGCGCTCGGGCAGGCGCACCGGCAGCACGCTCAGGCGCAGCGGGATGACCTTCTGCGGCTGCTCGTGGTCGAGCGGGCGCAGGCGGATGCTGGTGGCGTAGTCGCCCGGCGGCAGCGCCGAGGTGTCGGCGGTGAGGAAGACCTGGCGGCTCTCACCCGGAGCCACGCGCAGCACCTGCGCCTCATCCATCACCGGCAGGGGGTCGGCGACGGTGCGTCCCACGCGCAGGTCCTGGTACTGCGCCTCGTGCAGCGTGAGGCAGTCGGGCGCGAAGGTGGTCTGCTCGACGCCGCCCTCGACGAGGCGCACGTGATGGTAGCGGATCGTCCCGCCGGCGGCGCTGTCGAGGCGCAGCACCACCTGGAAGCCCGGGGAGTCGGGCGCGACGAACGAGGCGGTGTACTCCGAGGACGCGGAGTTGGGCGTGATCGGCGTAACGCCACTCGACCAGGTCCAGCCGCGGTTGATCACATGCACGTAGCCGGAGGCCCCGGGCAGGTTCTCGGCCGAGATCTCGGCGACCAGCGTGTAGCGCTCTCCGGCTTCGAGCGCCACGTCCTGACGGAAGTTCACCTGCGTGCGGCCATCTCCCGAGAGTGCGAACGCCGCCGAGCCGTCGGGCAGGCGCTCGAGCGCCCACGAGCCATCGCGCCCGACGGCATTCCAGCCGTCAGGGATGCCGTCCTGGTCCTCGTCGGCGCGGAAGTCACCGTTGGTCAGCAGGTTGCCCTCATCCGTCGCGGCGAGGGCCTCTCCGCTGATGAAGCGCAGGTCGTCGATGGTCACGCGCCCCTCGAACATCTCCGCGGACAGGTTGCTGACGATGAAGGCGCCACACTCGACCTCGTTGCCGCAGGCGCGCAGGCTGATGGTCGGGTCGGGCTGCAGCGACGGCGGCGCCTGGTCGCGGGCGAGGTCGAGCAGTGGCGACTGCGTCCAGACCACGCACGAGAGGCCGGAGATGCGCACCAGTAGCGTCTGCTGGGCGCCTGCCTGCGCGGCCCACTCCTGGGCCGACATCGGTTCGGTGCGCGTCAGATTGCCCTGCACGAAGCCGTCGAGCAGCTCGGTCACCTGCGCGACCAGCTCGGCGGTGGCCTCCCCCAGCGCAGGCAGGTCGGCCAGGCGGCCGCGCACGCTCAACGCCTCGCGCGCCAGTAGCGCGGTGCGCGGCCGCGGCGAGATGACGATGGGGATCGCCCGGCGCGCGAGGGTGACCTCGTCGGTCGTCTGCGCGACCACGACGCCGGTCTCGCTGCCATCGACGATGCGCACCTCGGCGCTCCACTGCCCCGGCTGGTCGCTATCCGCCACGGTCGGCTCGGGCGTCGGCCAGTCGCGCGCGAGGCCCTCGGGCCACTCGCGCATGAGGCTCACCGCCGGCTTGATGGCGCGCGGAGCGATGATGGTCAGCGCACGCGGGCCGAAGGTGCCCTCATCCGCCAGCGACGCGCTCAGCCACGCGGGCTCGGCCTCGAAGCGCAGGTCGCCGAAGCGCCCGGGCTCGAGGAACTTGCCGTAGGTTGGCGACCATGCGCTCAGCTCGTTGGCGCCGCCCGCCTGGCGCTCGCGGCCGACGTTGAAGCCCCAGACATCGCCCGGCTGCGGCGCCCCGCCGAGCGACGCCAGCGGGATCGCCAGCTCCACGGACCACTCGCCGTCGCCAACCGTGGCCGCCGCCTCGGCGCCCGACTCCCAGGTCGAGTCGCCGGGCGTGATGTCATCGTAGGTCGTGCCGCGCGTGTTGGCGATGATGTGCGCGTAGCTCTGCCGGTCGCGGTTGGTGTCGATGAAGAACTCGACGCAGTCATCGCGCCAGACCGCGTCATCATGCTCGACCGCGTTGGCGACGATGGCTCCGGTGTTCGGCTCGACGCAGCGCGCTGCCAGGTAGAGGCGCTCGGCGTCGCGGCAGACCCAGGCGGTCGTCGGCACCGGCGCCGGGCCCGAGAAGTCGAGGGTCACGAAGCCCTCCAGCGCCGCAGCGTCGGCGGCCCAGCAGGCGTCATCGAGGGCGCCATCGATCGCGGGCGGGGCGTCGGTCAGGCCGGCGGTGGCAATGGGCACGGGGGCCATCGGTGCAGCAGACGCCGGGACTGCGAGGAACAGCAGCATCAGCGCGGTAAGCGGGCGCATGGCGGACCTCCGTGGCGGACGACCTGGCGTGCGCCGGCAGGTTGGCCGGCGGACCGGTCAATCCCTTCGCGGCGGAGTGGACGAGTGGGCGTAGTAGGCCCACGCGCCGATGCGATCGAGGGGCTCGCGCTCTCTCCGCGCGCCGGCGGCGAGATCCCACGGATCGTGCTCGTAGCGCCCGTCGGACTGGTAGACAAGCTGCTCGGCATCGGTCGGCGCCTGGATGGGCACGCCGTAGTAGTTCTGGGGGGGATGGGCGAAGAGGTAGAACTCGCGCCCCTCCTCCAGCGGCCCGTACCACCACGGATCACGGAGCGGACGTTGAGGCGCGGGCACGCGACCGAGGTACTCCGGCACCAGCGCCTCAAGCTCATCGGGGTAGCGGCCGTGGTCGGCCCGGTAGCGCCCGAGGGCATCGATGAGCGGCTGCGCGGCCTCGGCGGCGGCGGCGAGCGCCGGCCGCTTCTCCTGCTCCCACGCGCGCACGAACTTCGCGGTCATCTGCCACCAGATGAGCCAGGGCAGGCCCACCAGCAGCAGCGCCGCCAGGAAGACCATCGTTGCGGCGGTCGCCAGCCGCTGCCGCCGCCCGCTCTGCCTCGGCTCACTCATGGTAGTAGCCCCAGCCGTCGATGCGCTCGAGGACGCCGCCGTAGGCGACCGCAGGATAGCGCTCATCCGGACGGTAGACGAGGCGGTCCTGGAATAGGCCGCGGAGCGGGGAGTAGTGGCTGGGCACGGTCACGTAGAGGTGGTAGATGCCCGGAGGCGTCACGAACCCCTCATTCGCGAGGGCGGCGTCTATCCAGCCTGTGACCATCTCTGGGTCGGCGCTGTACTCCCACCCCCACTGCGCCTTGAACTCGAACGGCGGCTCCGGGATCACGTCCATGTACTTCGGCGTGAGCTGCGTGAGGGTGGCCGGATACGCGTCGTAGTCCTTGCGGTACATCTCCAGCGCGGTCAGCAGCGGCTCGACCCGGGGGAGGCTCTCGCGGATCTCCGCGCGATGCTGCGACCACACCCAGTCTGCCCACAGGCGCGCGCCGACGCCGAGGCCCACCAGCACGACGAGGGTCAGGCCGAGCATGATGAGGCAGGAGCGCAAGTGCTGACGCCAGTCCTTCCCCGCATTGGGCGGGTGAGGCTGAGGGTGAGGCGGCGAAGTAGGCTGGTCGTCCGCCATGGCGATACCCCCTCAGGGCGGGCGAGGGCGCCCGCCGTCCAGGAAGGGTGGCGGGAGCGGCCGACGGCACAGGTCCCGCCCGGAGGCGGGAGGGCCGGCCTCGCCCGCCGCAAGGGCACCGCAGACCCCCTCCGGAACGGACGGGGTGCCGGCGCGTCGTTTGCGCCGGCGGGGGAGGCCCGCACGTCGGCGCTCCGGCCTCTGTCGACTTGCGTTCAATGTATGGTCGGCTGCAACGACTCGCGGTCGGAGCGCAGCTCGGCGAGGCGCACGGCGCGGCCGCCCTGGCGCTGGGAGCGATCGGCCGCC
Source organism: Candidatus Zipacnadia bacterium (assembly GCA_029820295.1). Taxonomy (GTDB): domain Bacteria; phylum Armatimonadota; class Zipacnadia; order Zipacnadales; family UBA5352; genus JALGVA01. The sequence continues at coordinate 40,010 of JALGVA010000014.1, read as the reverse complement.
ACCAGCACCGCCAGCGCCTCCAGCATGTCCTCGTAGAGGATCGGCGGCTCGCCGGTCTCGATCATCGCCAGGAACTGCTGCATGGTGCGCTGGTAGAAGGTGTGCTCGATGATCTCGAAGCGCACCGAGCCTTCGGCGGTGAACAGCTCGCCGTGATGGCGGGCGTGGGCCTCGCGCAGCAGTTGCAGCGACGCCGAGCGCCCGTCACCGAAGCTCACCGAGATCAGGTCGAACTCGACTTCAGCGAGGTTGCTCACCGCCTGCACACCCGGACCCATGGCGGTGTTGAGCATGTCCGAGAGGTGGATGCCGTAGAAGTAGAGTTCGCCGGGGCCCACCAGGTCCGCGTGCACCACCTCGGCGTCGCCGATCTGCTCGAGCGCCGCGGTGAACTCGTCGGCGTAGCGCAGGCCCGAGGCGGACATGACCGGCGCGCCCGAGTCCAGGGCCAGCGCTATCATGTCGTTGGCGTCGTCGAGGTCGAGCGCGAAAGGCTTGTCCACGAACACGGGCAGGCCCTCTTCCAGGAAGGGCTCGGCCTGGCGCAGGTGCTGGGAGCCGTCGCGCGAGCAGATCAGCGCGGCGTCCACCATGCCCAGCAGGTCGCGCGGCTCGGCCACCACGATCTCGATCTTCCACTCGTGCTGAAGCTCCGCGATGCGCTCGGGGGTGTTGTCCTGGTTGCACAGCGCGACGACGGTCGCGCCCTCGAGGCGGGTCGGCTCGGACGAGTCGGAGTTGAAGATGCGGCAGAAGGCGTCCACGTGCGTTGACTCCAGCGCGACGATGCCCAGCCTGATCACTGCCGCTCACGCCTCTCGATTTGCCTGCGCCGCCGCTCCGCCCAGCCCTCGATGTTCTTCTGCCTGGCCCGCGCCACGGCCAGCGCACCCGCGGGCACGTCCCCGGTGATCACCGAGCCCGCGCCGGTGTACGCACCTGCGCCGATGGTGACCGGCGCGATGAGGATGCTGTCGCTGCCGATGAAGACGTTGTCCTCGATGACCGTCGGGTGCTTGTCGTAGCCGTCATAGTTGCAGGTGATGACGCCCGCGCCGATGTTGCAGTCGCGGCCGGTGGTGGTGTCGCCCAGGTAGGAGAAGTGCTGCATCTTGGTACCATCGCCCATGCGCGTGCGGTTGATCTCCGCCGAGCTGCCCATCTTGCAGTCGCGGCCAACCACGCTGCCCCCCCGCACCAGCGCGAACGGCCCGACCTCCGAGCCGTCGAGCACGGTGCCCTCGTCGATGACCGTGTGATCGCGCAGCAGCACGCGATCGCCGATGGTCGCCGAGCGCAGCACCACGCCGGAGCGGATCTCGCAGCCCGCGCCGATGGCGGTGGCGCCCAGGAGCTGGCAGCCGTGGCCGATGATCGTGTCCGGGCCGATGGTCACGCCCGCGTCGATGAGGGTCGAGGGCGGGTCGATGAGCGTGGCGCCCGCCAGCATGACCTGCTCGCGGATGCGATCGCGGGCGATGCGCTCGGCCTGCGCGAGCTGCACGCGGGTGTTGATGCCCATGACCTCGTCGGGATCATCGGTGATGAGTGCGCGCACCGGCCGGCCGTCGCCCACCAGGATGGCGATGGCATCGGTCAGATAGTACTCGCCCTGGTCATTGTCGGGGCTGATGCGGTCGAGGGCCGAGAGCAGCGCCTCGGAGTCGAAGAGGTAGATGCCCGTGTTGATCTCCCGGATGGCGCGCTGCTCGGCGCTGGCGTCGCGCTGCTCCACGATGGCGGCCACCGCGCCCGTGCCGTCGCGGATGATGCGCCCGTAGCCGGTGGGGTCGGGCAGCTCGGTGGTCAGCACGGTGGCGGCGGCGCCCTCGGCGCGGTGGTGCTCGGTGAGCCGGCGCAGAGTGTCGGTGGTCACGAGCGGGATGTCGGCGTAGGTGATGAGGACATCGCCCGTGAAGCCGTCAAGGCCGGGGCGGGCGCAGATGGCGGCGTGGCCGGTACCGAGCTGCTCGGGCTGCTCGCAGGCGACGACGCCCTCGCCCAGCGCTGCGACCAGCCGCTCGGCTCCCGCGCCGACAACCACCACGGTGCGCTCGGCCCCGAGCTGCTCGATGGTGGCGAGCACGTGGTCGATCATCGGCCGCCCGCACACCTCGTGCAGCGGCTTGGGCAGCTCGGACTTCATGCGCGTGCCCTGCCCGGCCGCCAGGATCACACAGGCCAGTGGCCGCACCTCAATGCTCCTCTCCGGGCGCACGGCGCGCCCGCAAGTCGAAGCGGCGGCGTTCCCGTGCTGCCGGGGCCGCCGCCGGCGTGGTCTCCGTACCCGCCCGCCGGTGCCGCGTCGTTACTCGGCCTCCTGCCGGAAGCACTTGCATACCGGCTCCTCGGGCGGCGCGGGCTCCTCCGGCCCGGCCGCCGGCTCGGCTTCGGCCTCCGTCTCGGCCGATGGCCCGGCTTCGGTCCCGACCTGCAGCGCCGCGGCGATCAGCTCACCCAGGCGCTCGTCATCGCCCTCGGCGTAGCCCTCGTGGTAGTTGGCGATGACCCCGTCGCGCCCGATAATGAAGATCGCGGGCAGGACGCGCACGCCGTAGGGGGCGGCGATCTGCTGGGCCGGGTCCATGATCACCGGGTGGGCGATGCCCTGGTCGGCGATGACCGCGCGCACCGCGTCCAGGCCGACCTGTCCCTCGTCGAGCGAGATGGAGACCAGGCGCATGCCCTGCTCGCTGAAGGCGGTGCTCAGGTCCTCAAGCATCTTGAGGTGCTGCGCGGCATCGCGGTACCAGGTGACGAAGAAGTTGAGCACGACCACCTTGCCGCGCCAGTCGGTGAGCTTGATGGTGGCGCCATCGAGGGTGTTGGCGGTGAAGTCGGGGGCGGCCACGCCCGGCGCGAGCGGCCGGCGCACGCCTTCGTCCTGCGGACAGGCCGCCGACCCGACGACCAGCAGTGCGAGGATGACGGCCACAGCTCTCACCAGCACCACCTCCGGCTCAGGATGGTCCCGCGCGGGGCAGGTTCGCCTCAGAGCCCCGAAGACCTTCCCGGCTGGAGGCGCCAGGCGCGGGCGAAGGCGACGAGATGCTCGGGAGGCACGGCGGCGACGATGACGTCTCGCGACGCGCCCCTGCGCACCGTGGTCATAGCCTGATCGCCGACGCGGCGCACGTCAAACTCGCCGACGCGCTCGCTGACCAGCCAGCCGGTGCGGTAGGGGTGCCACTCCGCCGGTCCCTCAAAGATCGAGACCGCGCAGCCGCCGACCTGGTAGAGGGTGTACTGCACGACCGTGCCGTCAAGGCGCACCAGCGCATGGCGCACGGGGATCCAGGATTGCGTGTCGGGATCACAGGAGACCATGGAGAGTGAGCCCGGAGAGGGCGGACCGGCGATGATCGCTGCGAACTGCTGATGCGCCTGCGCCAGCGCCAGCGCGCGGTCGGCGTTGATGAGGTAGACCGTGCTGAAGATGATGGCGATGCTGACGGCGATCGCGCCCATGGCGGCGATGCCCACCAGCCGGCGGGCGGGCCGGGAGGCGGCGACGCGCGAGCGTACGCCATCGACCTGATCCAGGCGCGCGCGCAGTCGCGCGTGGAAGCCGGCGGGCACCTCGACGGACGCGGACGCGCGCTGGGTGACGCGCTTGGCGGCCATCAGCGCGCCCGTCATGCGGCTGCACTCCGGGCAGGTGAGGATGTGCGCGGCGAGCACCTTGCGGCGGTCGTCGTCCAGTTCGCCGTCCACCAGCGCGGACAGCGCCTCGGTCGTCTGCTCGCAACCCGTTGCCATGGTCAGATCAACCCTCGCGACCGTGCGTACGCTTCGAGCTTGCCCTGCAGGAGCCCCCTGCCCCGCGCGATGCGTGAGCGTACCGTGCCGATCGGCACGCCCAGCGCATCGGCGATGTCGCCGTAGGCCATCCCGTGCATGTCGCACAACACCACGGCCTCGCGGAACACCTCCGGGATCTCGCTCAGTGCCTGCTCGACCTCGGCGTCGATGGCTCCGGCCAGCGCCGCCAGCTCAGGACTGTCCTCCTCGTCGCGCGCAAGCTTGCCCAGCTCCTCGCGCGGCAGGTCATCCCACGTAGTCGTGTCAGGCGCGCGCCGCCGCCTGCGGAACTCGTTGATGTACGTGTTGGTCACGATGCGCAGGATCCACGCCCGGAAGTTCGTGCCCAGCTCGAACTGATCGAAGGCGTTGTACGCCTTGACCAGCGCCTCCTGCGCCACGTCCTCGGCGTCGGCGTAGTTGCCGGCCATGCGCAGGGCGGCGTTGAAGATGTCGCGCTCGTGCTTGCGGGCGAGTTCCTCGAACTCGCGGCGGCGCGTGCCGCCATCCCGAGCTGAGCCGATCAACCTGAGCGTCATCGGGGGGGCTCCCCGTGGACGGCGCGCGCGCGCCGTCGATGGTGATAACGTCCCGCGGCGGCGGCGCGGTTCCCGAGGCACTCGGAGAGGGTCATGATCGCGCGTCCTCGTCGGAATCGGTGGCGAGCGCCTTGACCGGCCCGCGGACATAGCGCCGGGCGCGCCGGAACCACGTCTCGGCGGCGCTGCGGCGCTCCAGCGTGCAGCGGTCGTCCTCGCTGAGCAGCTCGGGGGCGTGCTGAGCCTTGAGCTTGCAGATGGCGCGGAAGTCGTTGTCGGCCACGTAGGGCCAGGCGAAGGCGGCGAGCGGATTACTGCCGGTCATGACGGCGGCGGCGAAGTCAACCACCGCCGGCTGCATTTCGGGCGTGACCAGGATGTTGTCGAGGTGCTCGAGGTCGCCGTGGGCGATGCCGCGCTCGTGCAGGGCGACTATGAGGTCGGTGAGGCACGCGAAGAAGGCCGCGTCGAGCTGCGGGGCCTGCAGCCTGGCTACGGGCGTGGCGTCCACGAACTCGGTGATGATCGTCCACGGCTGAGGTCGGCCCAGGATGCGCGGGACGCAGGACACCCCCTCGGCGCGGCGCAGCGCCGCCGCCTCGCGGCGCGCCAGCCACGCGCCCAGCAGGCGCTTGAAGATCGTACCGCGTCGGCCGTAGTCCTTGACCACCGCGTCCACGCCGCCGAGGCGGATGCGGCGCAGCTCGGGCCGCGCACGCGAGCCGTGGCGCAGCACCTGCGTGGTCAGCCGATCCACGTCCTCCGCGGTGAGATCGTCCCATCCCGGGCCGCTCATGCGCCCTCCCCCTCATCGCCGGGCGCGGCGACCCGCCGCGAGAACGCGGTCTCGACGTGGATCGCGCCGAACGGGCACTTCGCGCACTCCATGCAGCTCACACAGTTCATGCCCGACAGCTCGCGGCGCGGGTCGATGCCGGCCGGACAGGCGCGGACACACCACATGCAGTCGGTGCAGGCCTCGCGGTCGTAGTACATGCGCACCAGGCTGACGCGGCTGAAGAGCGAGAACAGCGCGCCCAGCGCGCAGAACGAGCGGCAGAACGGGCGGCGAATGAACACCGAGGCGACCACGAAGGCGACCAGGATGCCGATCTTGAGGAACCACCACTCGTGGATCAGTGGGCGCAGGTCGGGGTAGAGCAGCGGCTGGAAGATGCCCCCCTGCAGCGCGCCCTGCGGACAGAACTTGCAGAACCACGGCACGCCCGTCAGCCAGGGCAGGATGATGCCCAGGCCCACCAGCAGCGCGTACTTGATGTATCCGGTCCACGGGGGCAGCTCGGCGTGGCGGCGGCGCGCGCGCGCCAGCAGGTCCTGCAGAAGCCCGAACGGGCACAGCCAACCGCACATCGACCGGCCGATCACGGCGCTCACGGCAATGAGCGAGCCGAGGATGTAGAGCGGCAGGATGAACACCGCCCGCATATCCCCGATGGCGTTCTGGAGCGCGCCCATCGGGCACCCCACCGCGGCGGTGGGGCAGGCCCAGCAGTTCAGCGCCGGGAAGCACACGCCACGCAGGTCATAGAGGAAGCCGCCGCTGAAGCGGGCGTTGAGCAGGAAGACCAGGGCGAGTTGCACGTAGCGGCGGAAACGCAAATAGCCGGGGAAGGCCGGACGCTTGCCCTCTGCCATGGCCACGCCTCACCCCAGGCCGATGCAGGCGGTGCACAGGGTCTTCGCGTGCCTGATCACCGCATCGATCTGACCGGTCCACGCACCGTAGACCAGCAGTGCGATGCCCAGCAGGGCCAGTGGCAGCCAGAGCCAGCGCATCGCTCTCACGGTCACAGGCTTCGCAGGTAATGAGCGTCGCGGATGATGGCGTCGCGCTTGCTCTCACAGTTGGACGGGCTGAACTCGATCGCCAGGTAGCCATCGTAGCCGACCTCGCGCAGGCGGCTCACCAGCGGCGCGTAGTCGATGACGCCATCTGCAAGGCCAACGCGCTCGATGCGCTCGGGGTCGCCGTTGAGCGGGGCGTAGTTCTGTGCGTGCAGATGGAAGACATGGGGCAGGGCGAACTCGAGACGTTCGAGAGGATCGTCATCGTCAAGCTTCGAGGAGGCCTGGTAGTTGAGGCCGAAGCTCTCGTGGCCGACGTCCTCAACGAGGCGGCGGGCGCACGGGCCTGTGTCGGCGAGGGTATTGGAGTGCATCTCGGCGGCCAGCTTCATGCCCATCTTGGCGGCGGCCACCGCGGCCTCGTGACACTCGTGCACGGTGCGCTTCCACAGCTCGTCGTCGGCCTCGTCCGAGCCTACGTCACCGGCCCACACGCGCACCACGGGCGCCTCCAGGCCGGCCGCGATCTGCAGCACGTCGCGCAGCGATATGTTGTCGTTCTCCACCGCGCCGAAGCGCAGGTACGAGCCGAACACCGCCACCTGCAGCCCGCGCTCGACCACCATCTTGCGCGCGGCGGCCACGCGGTTGGCGTCGTACTCCTCCGAGATGTGTGGCTCGCGGCCCCAGATCTCCACGCCATCGAGCCCCGCCTCGCACGCGATGTCGAGGCTGTACTCGAGCAGGCGTTCGCGGAAGGCGATGGTGCACAGCGCCGTCTTCATCGGTCGTGGGTTATCACGTGCCACCTGCAGGCTACCTTTCTCCCCGCGCCCCTGAGATGTCTGTGCGGCGGCGACCGCCTCCATCGGCCGCGCCCCTTCGTCACCGTGGACCAACCAGCCTAGCGCTGCACCTCAACCGGCTGCCCGCTCTGCGCGGACTCGTGGATGGCGACAAGGACGCGTGTGTTCTCAAGGCCATCGGCAACACTCACCGCCGGCTCAAGGTCGTGGATCACGCAGTCGGCAAAGTGCCTGATGCTGTGCACGCCGAAGCCGGCCGGCACGCCCTGGACCTCGGTGCGCACCGCGACATCCGGGTAGGACGGCCCCTCGGGTGTGAAGGTCTGCAGCATCCGGTGGGAGCTGCAGTCGGCGAAGCAGGTGCCTTCGGAGCCGATCATCTCGAGCTTGAAGTCGAAGACCGTGGGCATGGAGGTGGACATGATCCAGCAGTTCTCGATATGCGCCACGCCGCCGCCCTCAAGTTCGACGATGGTCAGGAAGAAGTCCGGCGTGTCCACGCCCATGCCGGTGAGCACGCGCGAGCGCGACACCGAGTAGACGCGCGACACCTCATCATCGAACAGCCAGCGCACCAGGTCCACCGAGTGGCTGCCCAGGAACCAGATGACCGTGGAGCGGCCGGCCCAACTGAGCATCTCGGTGGGCACGTAGATGGTGTCGTTGAGGCGCACGGTGAGCATCTGCGGGTCGCCCAGCTCGCCGGCGACGACCTTCTGCTTGATGCCCCACATCGCCGGATTCCAGCGGTTGTGGAAGTCCACCATGAGCTTGACGCCGCTGGCCGCGGCCGCGTCGATCATCGCCCGGCAGTCCTCGACCGTGGTGGCCATGGGCTTCTCGAGGAGCACGTGCTTGCCGGCCTCGGCGGCGGCGACGGCGATCTCGCGGTGCAGGAAGTCGGGGGTCACGACGGAGACGGCGTCGATGTCATCGTCGGCGAGCAGCTCTTCGTAGTCGGTGGTCCAGCAGGAGACGCCGAACTGCTCGGCACGCTGTCTCAGCAGGTCCTCATTAAGGTCGCAGATGCACGCCAGCTCGGCGCCGCGGTGCGTCGAGTAGGTCATCAGGTGGGTCTCGCCCCACACGCCGGTGCCGATGACTCCGAAGCGGCGGATCTCGCTCACAGTCTCCACCTCGCTGCCCGTCTGGTGACGCCCCGATCTGCACGCAGGTGCGACTGCACAACGTCCCCACGGCAGTGGCGATTATACGGCATAGCGAAAAACCGTGTCAACGCACTCTCGGGCGGTGGTGTGCATCCGCGGCGCATTTGACTTCGCAGGGGGGCTGTGGTAGGCTTCTCGCTGCCATAGCCGGTGGCCGGTAAGGTCATCGGAGATGGGTTTGTGCTTCGGGGAAGCACCGGCCCGCCGACATGCCGGACGCCGGCCGATGCAGGGGATAGACCTCAGGAGGCGTGTCGCGCCATGGTTCGCATGACCGTGCAGAAGGTGGGGATCGACCCCAGCCGCCAGGCGCTGGTGATCCTCGCCGACGAGGATCAGCGGCGGCTGCTGCCGATTCTCATCGGCCTGTTCGAGGCACAATCGATCGCGATGGCCATCAGCGGTGAGGACATCGGCCGCCCGCTCACCCACGATCTACTGCTGTCCGTCATCACGCAGCTCGGCTGGCGCCTGGAGCGCGTGGAAGTGACCAGGCTGGCCGAAAAGACCTTCTTCGCCCTGGTGCACCTGGAGCGCGACGGCAAGACGATCGCCATCGATTCCCGTCCGTCCGACGCTATTGCCCTGGCCCTGCGCGCCGACGCGGCCATCTTCGTCGCTGAGGATGTGCTCGCCCGTGCCGAGGTCATCGACGACTCCGCCGAGCAGGCCGAGCAGGAGGCGGAGGATGTGGAGAAGTTCCGGGACCTGCTGGGCCGCGTCGATCTTGGAGAGGAACCGCTCGAGTAGAGAACAGCGGCCGCGATCGCCACCCCCCGGCGCAATGAACCCCTGATCGGCACTCCCGGGCCGGGCGCTCCCCGCATGTCGAGCTTGGCCGCACGCGCGCACAGAGAATCGGAGGACCTGTCTGGTGGAGACATCCAATCGCTGGGTCGTATATCTGTTTGCCGTCATCTTCGCGCTGATCCTCATCGCCAAGGGCCTGACGCTCTACACCGACTACCTGTGGTTCGACTCGTTCGGGCAGGCGGCAGTGTGGAGCACCATGTTCTGGGCGCGCGTGCTTCTGGGGCTGGTGATCGGGGCGCTGTTCTTTGCCTTCCTGTTTGCCAACCTGCGCTTCGCGCGCCTGCCCTTGCCCGGTGATGTCACCTTCATCGGCCGGCGGCTGCTCCCCGAGGAGGAGCGCGAGCAGATCGAGCAGTACGCCGACCGGGCGCTGCTGATCTTCGCCATCGTCGGCGGGATCATGGCGGGCGCGGTCGCCAGCGCCCACTGGGTCGAGTGGCTGCAGTTCTCGCACGCCGTCCCCTTCGGCAAGACCGACCCCGTGTTCGGCCGCGACGCCGGGTTCTACGTCTTCAAGTTGCGCTTTATCGAGTACGTCTGGCGGTCGGTGTACTACGCGCTGCTGGTCACCTTCGTCGCCAGCACGGTGGTGCATCTCTATCAGGAGGCCATCCGGCTGGTGGGCAACACGGTGCAGGCGATCAAGCGCGCCCGCGTACACGTGTTGAGCCTGCTCGCCGCCGCGCTGCTGGTCAAGATCTACGGCTACCGGCTCATGCAGTACAACCTGCTGTTCTCGAGCAGCTCGGGAGCCTTCAACGGCGGCGCGGGCTGGACCGACATCAATGCGCGCATGCCCGTGCTCTACATCCTGATGGTGGCGGCGGCGGCCTGTGCGGTCATCGCGCTGATCGCCATCAAGACGCGCAACTACAAGCTGCCCGCGGGCGCGGTCGCCGCGCTCATCCTGCTGTCGGTGCTGGGCGGCGCGGTCTACCCGATCGCGATGCAGAAGCTGGTGGTCGTCCCGAACGAGCTGGAGAAGGAGCGCGACTACATCGCGCGCAACATCGAGGCCACCAATTTCGCCTACGGCACCGATCGAGTTGACAACCGGCTCTTCGCCATCGCCAACGACCTGGATGCCGACGTAGTCTCGGACAACTGGACCACCATCGAGAACATCCGCCTGTGGGACCACCGCCCGCTGCAGCGCACCTACAACCAGGAGCAGGCGCTGCGCGCCTACTACAACTTCCCGGACGTAGACGTGGACCGCTACACCGTCGGCGGTCGGCTGCGTCAGGTCATGCTCGCCCCCAGGCAGCTCAACGCGCAGAAGATTCCCGGCGCGGAGCGCTGGATCAACCGGCATCTCAAGTACACCCACGGCTACGGCCTGGCGCTCTCGCCGGTCAACGAGATCGGGCCCGAGGGTCTGCCCAACTACTGGGTGAGCGACATTCCGCCCCAGACCATCGAAGAGATCGAGGTCACCCGCCCGGGCGTCTACTACGGCGCCAGCATTCACCCGCGCATGATCGAGCGCATCAGCCCGCCCGAGCAGCCGCTGACCACGCAGCAGCCGGCGGCGGGGCCGGAGGAGGCGCCGGAGGGCCCCGGCGGCGGCGGCCAGCCGCGGACGGGCCCCAACCAGCCCATGCGTGGCCAGCCCGGCGCCACCCGCGAGGACATCACGGCCCAGGAGTTCGTCATCGTCAACACCCGCGAGCCCGAGCTGGATTACTCGCGCGGCGGTGAGGGCAACGAGACCATCGACAACGCCTACACCCACTACCAGGGCACCGGTGGCGTGCTCATCAACGGCTTCTTCCGCCGCCTCGCCTTTTTCGCCCGCTTCCGCGACGTGCGCATCCTGTTCACCAACCTGATCACGGACGAGAGCCGTATCCAGTTCCACCGCACCCTGCCCGAACGCATGGCGATGGTGACGCCCTTCCTGATGTACGATCCCGACCCGTACATGGTCGTGGACGAGGACGGCAGCCTCAAGTGGATCGCGGACATGTACACCGTCTCGACCAGGTACCCGTACTCCGATCCGCTGCGGCCGCTGGGCAACTACTTCCGCAACTCGATCAAGGTCTTGTGCGACGCCTACAACGGCGCGCCTGAGTACTACATCGTGGACGAGAGCGACCCGCTGGCGCAGTGCTACCGCAGCATCTTCCCAACGCTGTTCAGATCCAGCGGTGAGATGTCCGAGCACATACGCAGCCATCTGCGCGTGCCGCAGCTTCTCTTCACCATCCAGGTCGGCGTCTACGCCGACTACCACATGACCACGCCGGATGTCTTCTACCAGAAGGAGGACCGCTGGGCGATGCCGCCGGAGATCTACTCCTTCGGTCGGCGCATCGTCGAGGCCTACTACGTGGTCCAGCAGCTCCCGGGCGAGAACGAGCCCGAGTTCGTGCTGATGATGCCGCTGGTGCTCTCGGGGCAGGAGGAGCGCAATATGGTGGCGTGGATGGCCGCCCGCTGCGACCCCGAGCACTACGGCGAGCTGATCGTCTACAACTTCCCCAAGGGCGAGACCATCTACGGCCCGTGGATGGTCGAGTCGCGCATCAGCCAGGACGCCGAGATCTCGCAGAAGATCACCCTGTGGAGCCAGGCGGGCTCGCGCGTGATCCGCGGCAACCTGCTGGTCATCCCGCTCGAGAACTCGCTGCTCTACGTGGAGCCGCTCTACCTCGAGGCCGAGGACACCGGCCTGCCTGAACTGCGCCGCGTGATCCTGTCCTACCGCGACGAGATCGTCTGGGGCGCCAACCTGGAGGCCGCACTGGCGCAGCTCTTCGGCACCATCGAGGGGCGCGCGGAGATCGCAGAGACGCCGGGCGAGGAGCAACCGCCGCAGGTGGAGATCGCGCCCGAGGTGATCGAGAGCCTGCGCTCGCTCATCGACCAGATCCTGCAGCTTGACCGCGCGGCCGAAGAAGCGCGCGCCCGGGGCGACATCGGCACCTACGCCGAGAAGAACCAGCAGCAGTCTGAGCTGCTCAGGCAGCTTGAGGGCCAGCTCAACCAGTAACGGGAGGCGCGCCCATGCGGGAGCGGCCGGACCTGCCTGAAGTGGTGCAGCGGCTCATCGACCCGGAGGTCGCCGGCCTCCGGGTCATCGCCGCCAGCAGCGCGGCGGCCGGTGAGCCCATCCGCGTGACCGTCGAGGCGCAGAACGCGGTCGGCGCCACCGCCGGCGGCTTCTCCGGCCCGGTGCCGCTGGTGGTGGCCGGACCGTCCGGCCTCTCCAGGGCCGGCGAGGCCACGGTAGAGGCGGGCATCGGCCACGCCGAGATCGCCATCGGCGAGCCGGGTGTGCATCGCGTGCAGGCCCTGGCGTCGGATCGTCTGCGCGCGGTCTCCGATCCGGTCGAGGTGAGCGCCGACGAGCCGGCGCAGCGCCTGCTGTGGGGCGACATTCACTCACACATCCGCGAGCGCCGGGCGCAGGCGCTCATCAGCGACGCCGACGAGCTGATGGGGCCGCCGACCGTCGCCGCCGCCTACGAGTGGGCACGCGACGTCATCGGCCTGCACTTCGCCTCCGTCACCGACCACGACCTCAAGCTCACCGGCGCGGAGTGGCGGGAGACCATCGAGGACGCCCGGCGCTTCACCGACGAGGGCCGCTTCGTCGCCTTCCCCGGCTACGAGTGGGGCGACTCGTCGGGCATGGCCATGAACTACGGCCACCGCCACGTGGTCTACCGCCGCAGCCGTGTGCGCGGAGTCGAGCCCGTGCCGCTGCTGCGCTGCTGCGACCAGCCCACCAACACCGCCCCCGGCCTCTACGCCGCCCTGCGCGGGCTCGTGCCCACCGAGGACGTGCTGGTGGTGCCGCATCACACGGCGCGCGGCGGCGGCAACACCTGGATGAACTGGGATTACTTCGACCCCGAGCTGGAGCGCCTGTGCGAGGTGTTCTCCATCTGGGGCAGCTCCGAGCGCATGGGCGACCCCTGGCCGATCGAGTACCTGCCCAGTGGCGGCTACTTCAAGACGGGCGAGGCCCGCGGCCATCATCTGCAGGACGGCCTGGCGCGCGGCTGCCGCTTCGGTTTCACGGCCGGCTCGGAGTCCCACGACGGCCGCCCGGGTGGCGCCATCGTCCACGGTCCCTACGTCATCGCCGAGACCGACTTCCTGGCGCCGCCGGGCATCACCGCCGTGTGGGCCGAGCGCTTCACGCGCGACGGCATCTTCGACGCCCTGCGCGCCCGCCGCTGTTACGGCACCAGCGGCGCGCGCATCATCGTCCGCTGCGCCCTGGGCGACACGCCCATGGGCGGGGAGGTCCCGGCCGCGAGCCTGTCCGGCCCGGCCGAGGTGCGCGCCGAGGTCATCGGCAGCGGGCGCATCAGCGCCTGCGAACTCGTGCGCACCACCGAGGTCGTGGACAGCGCCGCGCCCGCCGGCGACCGCGTATGCGTCACGCTCTGCGACCGCCGCGCCGTCCGGCCCGGCGACTGCTACTACGTCCGCGTCACCCAGGCCGACGGCCACATGGCCTGGGCGTCGCCCATCTTCATCACATGAGCGAACACGCGAGGACCACGCCCGTGAGCGAGTTCGATCCCGCCCGCATCCGCGCCGTCGTCTTCGACTTCGACGGCACCCTGGCCGAGACCAACATCGACTTCGCGCTCATGCGCCGGCGCGTGCTGGAGGTCGTCGAGCGCTGGGGCTTGAGCGACCGCATCCAGCCGCGCCGCTACATCCTCGAGATCGTCGATGATGCGGCCGCGCTGCTGGAGCCCGAGGACGCGGCGCGCTTGCGCGCCGAGGCCGCCGAGGCGATGGTGCAGGTGGAGTTGCTGTCCACCTCGACCGCGTGCCCCTACCCCGGCGTGCCCGAGGCGCTGGCGCATCTGCGCGCCTGCGGCCGGCGCGTGGGCATCATCACCCGCAACTGCCGCGTGGGGGTGGCGTCGGTCATCGACCGGCATCCCCTTGACCACGAGGTGCTGCTCACCCGCGACGACGTCGAGCGCGTCAAGCCCGACCCCGAGCACCTGCACCTGGCGCTGGAGGAGCTGGGAGTGTCGCCGGCGGAGACGCTCATGGTCGGCGATCACATCACCGACATCGAGACCGGCCAGGCCGCGGGGGCGTTCACCGCGGGTGTGCTCACCGCGAACACCACGCGCGAGCAGTTCGAGGAGATCGGCGCCGACCTGGTGCTCGACTCGGTCGCGGACCTGGTCGGCCTGTTCTGCTCCGAGGAGTGAGCGGCGATGCGCCTGCCTGTGGGCAAGCTCGAGCCCGAGTTCCTGGCCGAGCTGCTGGGCGAAGGGCCGTGCGATGATCCGTCGGTGATCGTGGGCCCGGGCGTGGGGCGCGATGTCGCCGTGCTGGCGTGGGACGAGGGCGCGCGCTACCTCATCGCCAAGACCGACCCCATCACCTTCGCCACCGACGAGATCGGCCACTACGCGGTGAGCGTCAATGCCAACGACGTCGCCACCAGCGGCGGTGTGCCGCGCTGGTTCCTCGCCACGCTGCTGCTGCCCGACGAGGGCGCCGATGAGCACCTCGCGCGCAGCATCTTCGCCCAGATCAACGCCGCCTGCGCCGACCTGGGCGTCGCCCTGGTGGGCGGGCACACCGAGGTGACCTACGACCTCGACCGCCCGATTCTGGTGGGCATGATGCTCGGTGAGGTCGAGCGCGACCGGCTGGTCACCAGCGACGGCGCGCAGGTGGGCGACCGTGTGCTGCTCACCAAGGGAGTGGCGGTCGAGGGCACCGCGATCATCGCCCGCGAGCTGGCCGACGAGCTGAGCGCGCGCGGTATCGACGAGGACACGGTTCGCCGGGCCGCGAACTTCCTGCACCAGCCGGGCATCAGCGTGGTCGCGGAGGCGCGCGCGGCGGTCGCGGCCGGCGACGTGCACGCGATGCACGATCCGACCGAGGGCGGGCTGGCCACGGGCCTGCACGAGCTGGCCATGGCCGCGGGAGTCGGGCTGGCCGTCGCCTTCGAGGCCATCCCCATCCTGCCCGAGACGCAGGACTTCTGCGACCTGCTGGGCCTGGAGCCGCTGGGGCTGATCGCATCGGGGTCGCTGCTGATCGCCGCGCCGCCGGAGGACTCGGATGCGATCGTCGACGCCTGCCGCGAGGCGGGCATCGACTGCGCGGACATCGGCGAGGTGGTCGCCGAGGAGCATGGCGTGAAGATCCGGCGCGGCCCCGGTGGCAGGGCCGGTCAGGCGACCGGCCCCTCCTGGTTCGACCTGCCGCGCTACGACCAGGACGAGATCACGAAGCTATTCTGAGGCGCGCCGTGGCTGCAGAACCTGCGCGCGAAGGCAGCCGTCTGCACGATCGGTGAGTGCTCATGCGCATGCTGAGACTGACGATCATCGCGCTGCTGGCACTCCTGTGCCTGGGCGTCGTCCTCGCCGACGAGGACGACACCACCGCCGACCCGTTCCAGTTCGCGGTCTTCGGCGACTGCCGTCCCGGCACGCGGGAGTGGAGCCCGGTGCTCAACGCCATCGCGGCTGAGATCGGGGGCATGGACGTACCGTTCGTGATCGGCACGGGCGACTACATCGAGGGCTCGGCCAACCAGACCACGGTGCGCCGCCAGTGGGAGGGCTTCTTCACCGCGCTGGCGCCGCTGCAGGCCAACCGCGCCATCCCCGTCGCGCTGGCGACCGGCAACCACGACATCATGGGCGTGCGACGGAACGCCGAGATCTTCCTGGAACACTTCCGGCACCTCTACTTCTCCTTCGACTACGAGAGCTGTCACTTCATCATCCTCGATACCGAGGGCCTCGGCCAGGAGGGGCGCATCGCCGGCACACAACTGCAGTGGCTCAAGCAGGACCTGGCCGCGCACGCAGACGCCAAGTTCACCTTCGTGGCGCTGCATCGCCCGCTCTTCCCGGTGGACGGGCACATCGGCTCGTCGCTCGACGAGTACCCGGGCGACCGCGATGCGCTGCACGCGCTGTTCGTGCAGCAGGGCGTGGACGTGGTCTTCGCCGGGCACGAGCATCTCTACAACCACCAGGAGCGTGACGGCATCCACTACTTCATCACCGGCGGCGGCGGCGCGCCGCTCTACACCACCCCCGAGCGCGGCGGCTTCCACCACTACCTGCTGGTCACCGTCGAGGATACCAGCTTCACTATCGACGTGCGGCGCATCGCGCTCTGAACACACCACGGCCCGGGGCCCTGCGCTCGGCGACGAGGCCGCGGTGCCGTGGGCCTGTGAACAAGGGGGTCGGGCGCATCATGGCGAATTGCTGCTCCACCGGTTGCGGCTGCGGTTGTCTGTTGGCCCTCATCGCCCTCTTGCTGCTGCTCGGCGGCGATGATGACGACGATGATGACGACGTTGAGAAGGCGGCCATCGTGACCGTGCTGATGGATGATGACTGACGGCGCGAGGAGGAAGTGCACATGAGCCAGACGCTGGGTGCGGCCATCAACGCCTGCGGATGGGTGGCGACCGAGCACGCGCGCGCCTACCTGCGCAACCCGCACACGCGCATCGTGGGCGTGACCAGTCGCACGCGCGCCAGCGCCGAGCGCCTGGTCGCCGAGTTGGGCCTCGACTGCCGCATCTACGCCGACTACGACGAGCTACTGGCCGATGACGAGGTGGACATCGTCTCGGTCACCACGCCCAACTACCTGCACGCGCGCGACGCCATCGCGGCGGCGCAGGCGGGCAAGCACATCTGCCTGGAGAAGCCCGCGGGCATCCACGAGGACGAGCTGGATGAGCTGGGCGAGGCCGTGAGGACTGCGGGGGTGCGCAGCGTCATGAGCTTCGTGCTGCGCTGGAACCAGCAGGTGCTCAACATCAAGCGGCTGGTGGAGCGCGGCGCGTTGGGCGAGCTGTTCTACTGCGAGACCGACTACTGGCATGGCGTGGGCAAGGTCATCCGCGCCGACCGCTGGATCGCGAAGAAGGCCGAGGCGGGCAGCGCCATGCTCACCGGCGGCTGCCACGCCGTGGACATGGCGCGCAACTTCATGGGCGAGGTCGCGACCGTCACCGCCCACTCACACCGCAACCCGGCGCTGGGCTTCGAGTACGACACGGCCACCGTGTGCTCGGTGCAGTACGAGAGTGGGGCGGTCGGTAAGATCTCGGCGATCCTCGAGGTGGTGGGGCCGTACCAGTTCAACGTGACGGTAATGGGCAGCGAGGGCACGGCGCAGGGCAACCGCGTCTTCAGCCGGGTGCTGGCGCCCGAGCAGCAGGACTACTTCGAGATCCCGTGCATCACGCCCAACTCCGGGGACGTGGCGCACCACCCGTTCCAGCAGGAGATCGATCACCTGGTGGAGTGCATCCAGGCGGGCGCCGACTGCGTCCCCGACATCGCCGACGGCGTCCGCACCAGCCGCGTCTGCCTCGCCGCCGACCGCTCCGCCGCCAACGGCGGGCGCCCCGAGGCCCCCAGGTACTGAGCTGCGGCGCTCAGTGCTTGTGGCCGGTGAGCTGGCGACGGATCTTGCGGAAGCGCTTCTTCTCCGGGTCCAGCTCGATGGCGCGCTCTACGCTCGCCAGCGCCTCGTCCGGCTGCCCCAGTCGTGCGTAGCACACCGACAGGTTCGCGTGCGCGTCGGCGTAGGTGGGTTCGGCATCGAGAACCACCAGCAGGTGCTCGGCCGCGCGCCCCCACTTGCGGTCGTACATGTACGCCAGCGCGAGGTCGTAGCGCGCCGACATGTCCTCGGGGTGCTCACGCACCTGCTTCGCGTACTCCTGCGCCATGTCCCGGATGGTGTCCGACGCGCCATCGTCATCGTCGCCGAAGCTCGCGCCGCATTCGGGGCAGAACTTCACGTCCTCCTCCGCCTCGGTCCCACAGATCGAGCACAGGGGCATGCCTTGCCTCCAGGCCAGAGCGACATCACACGGTGGCCACGACGAGGAGAAGTTCGACGGCGCCCGACGGGCCTCCTCCGCGGGAAGGCGACGGGCGTGCACGTGTCGAACCCAGTGCTGAGTAAGCATGACTGAGCACAGCGGCGATGGTGACGTCGTGCGCGTCGGGCCCTACCTCGTCCAGGACGTGCTGGGCTCGGGCCCGCACGGTACCGTGTACGCGGTGCTGCACGAGCAGAAACGGCAGCGCATGGTGCTCAAGCGCCTGCATGAGCCGGTGCGCGACACGCTGGGGCGCGCCTTCAATCGCATCGCCCGCGTGGTGGTCGCCCTCGCCCATCCCACCATCGCCGATGTGGGGCACATCGTGCTGCACGGCGACCATGTGGCCATCATCGGCGAGGTCGTGGATGGCCGCACGCTCGCCGACGTGCTCGCCGGCGAGGGCGCGGTGGATCCCTACGAGACCGTCGCGCTGGCGCGGCAGATCTGCGCCGGGCTCATGCACGCCCACCAGCGCTGCGTCTACCACACCAGCCTGCGCCCCGAGAACGTCTTCCTGATGGACGACGGCAGTGTGCGCATCACGGACTTCGCCATCGCCGCGCTCTACGGCAACTCGGTGCACAAGCGCCCGCGTTACACCGCCGCCCACGAGGTGTTCTTCGCGCCTGAGTTCCGCAGCAGGGGCGTGATCCACCCGCCCTCGGACATCTACAGCCTGGGCGTGCTGCTCTACTCGACGCTCATCGGCGGCGTCCCGCTGCAGCGCCGTGAGGCCACCGGCCGCGACCGCTTCTCCTTCCTGGAGGTCGCGGGCGCGGAGCAGGCGACCGAGGTGCCCGAGACCCTTGACCTGGGCCACCTGCCTCCGGGGACGCCGCCGGCGCTCCACAACGCTATCGCGACCGCCATCGCCCCGGAGCTGGAGGACCGGCCGGGCAGCGTCAACGAGTTCGTCGAGCTGCTCAAGGGTGCGCCCACGCGTTCCACGCTGTCGCGGCTGGCACATGCCGAGACGGTGACCGGCGCCGCCGCGGAGGTACCGACCGCCCCGGGCGCGCGCGTGCGCGTGTGCCCGGCCTGCCGGCGGCCGGTGTCGCCATCAGGGCGCGTCTGTCTGGCGTGCGGGCTGGTGCTGCGCAAGGCCACCGACGAGAGCGAGGCGCTGGGCTACTTCCACGATCACGGCCGCCGGCTGCTGGCCAAGCGCGACTTCAGCGCCGCCGAGAAGGCCTACCGACGCTCCATCGAGCGCCACCCGGGCGAGGCGATCCTGCACAACGAACTCGGTGACGTGCTGGCGGTGCAGAACCGTTTCGACGAGGCGACGGCCGCCTACCGCGAGGCGGTGCGCCTCGACCCGCGCGACGACGACGCCTGGCACGACCTGGGCGTGTCGCTCATGGCGCTGCAGCGCCGGCGCGAGGCGCGCGACGCCCTGCACAAGGCCGTGGAGCTGACCGACCGCGACGAGGTGCGGCTGTCCGCACGCATCCACCTGGGGGCCATCGCCGCTGAGGAGGGGAAGGTGCAGGAGGCGATCGACACCTGGGAGGATGTGCTGCGCGAGGACCCCGGGCTGGTGCCGGTGCATATGGCGCTGGCGTCGGCCTACGCCTCGCACAGCCGCTACGAGCAGGCCGAGGACCACCTGCGCACCGTGCTGTCCATCGAGCCGGGCATGCGCGAGGCGCAGAACCTGCTCTCGCGGGTGCGCGAGCGCTCGCAGCTCGAGCGCGTGGACGTGGACAACAGCTTCGGGTTGGTCGATGACTTCGGCGGCGGCAGCGCCTACATCGGCCCCGGTTTCCGCTGGGTCCGCCTGCGCTGAGGCGCCGCCGCCCCGCGCCCCGGAAGGTTGCGGAGGCAACCTTGTCAGCCGCGCGCGGGCACCGTATAATGAGGCTTCCGCGCTGGCGGGGGGCGGGGCCCGCGGTGCTGCGGCCAGCGGACGTCGACACCCCTCCGCCGCGGATTCCCGCCACAGGATCGACGTGTCGTGTGCCGTGAGGAGAGGACGCGCATGTTCGGAGGAGGACATCGGCGGGGGGGCGGCCGCGGTGGACACCACCGCGAGCCCGACTCGTACGAAGAGCAGGTCGAGCCGCTCGCGATCACCGACCGCCGCATGCTCGGCTGGTTCGCGCGCTATCTCGGCCCGCACTGGCCCACGCTGCTGATCGGCCTGATCAGCATGCTGACCGCCACCGGCGCCGGCCTCTACGCCCCGCAGATCCTGCGCCGGGTTTTCGACGACGTCATCTGGGCCAGGGACCTGCAGCCCCTCCACCGGCTCGGCTGGCTCCTGCTCGGCGCGTTCTTCGTCCAGCAGGCCTTCAGCGCGGTGCGCATGAACGTCATGCACCGGCTGGGTCAGCGCTTCGTCCTCGAGGTGCGCCTGCGGGCGTACCGGCATCTGCTCAGGCAATCGCTCTCGTTCTTCGAGGCGCGGCGCACCGGCGACATCATGTCGCGCATCTCCAACGACGTCAACACCGTCGAGGACATGGTTGTCCACGGCGTTGACACCATCATCACCGACTCGCTCACCGTCATCGGCACCGTAGTCATCGTCCTCATGATGAACTGGAAGCTGGCGGTCATCGGCATGGCGCCGCTGCCCGTCTTCCTGGTGGGCGTCACCATCTTCGCCCGGGTAATCCGCCCGCTCTACGAGCGCATCCGTGAGGAGCTGGGCGACATCAACTCGCGGCTGCAGGAGAGCCTTGAGGGCATCCAGGTGGTCAAGGCCTTCAACCGCGAAGGGCACGAGTACCAGCGCTTTGAGACCGACAGCACCGAGTACTACCGGGCCTCGGTGAAGGGCATCTGGCTGTGGTCCACCTTCTTCCCGGCCATGGGCTTCCTAACCACCCTCGGGCTGATCGGCGTCATCTACTTCGGCGCGCGCATGACCGTCCACGGCGACGCCTCGCCCGGCCAGATCGTAGCCTTCCTCGCGTACATGCAGCATTTCTACAACCCGATCCGCAGTCTGGTACGCGTGCACAACGTCTTCAACCGCGCGCTGGCGTCGCTGGCGCGCATCTTCCAGCTTCTCGACGAGCAGCCCGAGATCGAGACGCGGCCCGGCGCCCCCGACCTGCCGCGCGCCGGCGGACGCGTGGAGATCGACGACGTCAGCTTCCGCTACCAGACGGGCGAGATGGTGCTTGAGAACGTCTCGGTCACTGCGGAGCCGGGGGAGACCGTGGCCATCGTCGGGCGGTCGGGCGCGGGCAAGACCAGCCTGGTGAACCTGATCCCGCGCTTCTACGACCCCCTCCGGGGCCGCGTGCTTATCGACGGCATCGACATCCGCGACGTCACCCTCGACAGCCTGCGCTCGCAGATCGGCATCGTGCTGCAGGACACCTTCCTGTTCAACGACACCGTGCGCAACAACATCCGCTACGGCCGCCTCGATGCGACCGACGAGGAGATCGAGGACGCGGCGCGGCGCGCCTACGCCGACGAGTTCATCCAGGAGTTGCCCGAGCAATACGAGACGTTCATCGGCGAGCGCGGCGTCAAGCTCTCGGGCGGGCAGAAGCAGCGCATCGCCATCGCGCGCGCCCTGCTCGCCGACCCGCGCATCCTCATCCTCGACGAGGCCACCTCGCTGGTGGACACCGAGGCCGAGCAGCTCATCCAGCGGGCGCTCGAGGAGTTGCGGCAGAACCGCACCACCTTCGTCATCGCCCACCGCCTCTCGACCGTCCGCGACGCCGACAAGATCATCGTCATCGCGGGCGGGCAGATCGTGGAGGAGGACAGCCACGAGCAGCTCATGGCCCGCAACGGCGTCTACGCCGAGATGTACAACCGGCAGTTCCGCCTCGAGGACGTCTGGCACGAGGGCGCCGACGCCTTCGAGCACGGCCCGCCACGGTAGCACCGGCACACAGACCGGAAGGAGCGCCCCGTGACGCCCGCCACGGCCCAGCTTGAGGCCGCCCTGCGGCCCTACCTGCTCAGGCGACGGCTGCTCGCCGCCGCCGCCGGGCTGCTGCAGGGGCTGACGCTGGCCGGGGTGTTGGCGGCGGCGCTGGTGCTGGTCCTCGGCCGCCTGGCCCTCGCCGCGCCCATCGTCGCCGGAGCGCTGACGGCCCTCGCGCTGGCGCCCGCGCTGGTGCGCCTCATTCGCCCCCCTGACGCGATGGCCGCCGCGCTGGCGGTCGAGCGTAGCTTCCCATGGCTGCAGGATCGGGTGGCGACGGCGATCGACCTGGCGCGCGCACGGCCCACGCGCGCGCGTCACTCCGAGCGCATCGCAGCGCGCATCAGCGCCGAGGCCGCCGCCGCCCTGCGCGACCTGCCGTTCGCCCGCGCCCTGCCGCTGAACGTACTGCGCACGCACGCGCTCGTGGCGATCCTGGGTCTCGGGCTGGCGGCGCTGGCGTGGAGCGCGCTGCCGGACGCTGCCCGCGATGCGCGCGCGATCGCCCCGGGCCCTGCCATCTCTGAGCGCGTCGAGCCCGCGACGCCGATCCCGCCCGCACTCACCGACCTGAGCCTGAGCATCACCCCGCCCGCGTACACGCGCCTGCCCGCCCGCCGGGTCACGGACATCCCGGAGACGATACGTGCGCCGCAGGGCAGCGCGATCACCATCGCCGGCCGCTGCCAACGCGCCGGCGCCACGACCTCGCTCGCCATGGAGCCGGGCGGCACGCGCGATCTGCCGCGCGCCGAGGGCGGCCGGGTCAAGCACAGCTTCACGCTTGCGCGGACCGTGCGCTGGCGCCTGCGCGCCGAAGACGCCGCGGGCATCGCCATGACCGGCTGGTGCGTCCTCGAACCGGTGCCCGACGCGATGCCCACCGTGCGCCTGCTGCGCCCGGATGGTGACCTGACGCTCGACGTTGCCGGGCCGATCGAGGTCGCGGTCGCCGCCGGCGACGACTACGGCATCGCGGCGCTGGGCCTGCGCTACCGCCTGGGCGACGCGGACCGCTGGCAGTCGCTGCCGCTGGAGGCGTCCGCGGGTTCGGCGACCGCGCGGCTGAACGTCGGCGCGGTGGGGCTGAGGCCCGGTGGCGAGCTGCTGCTCCGCGCGTACGCCATGGACAACGATGCCGTCACGGGCCCGAAGACCGCGCTGAGCGCGCCGGTGCGCATCCACCTGCGCGCCGACGCGACCGTCCCCCTGACCCCCGAGACGCCGGCGCAGGAGGCGCAGCGCGAGGAGGCCGACGCCCTCGAGCAGCTCCGCCGCGCCGCCGCGGAGTTCGCCGAACAGTTGACGCAGGCGCTGGAGAGCGCGTCGGCATCCGCCGCCGGTGGCGAGCAGGAGCCGGCCGTCGGCCGCGAGTTGCAGGAGGCGGCGCGGCGCCTGCAGGAGCAGGCCGGTCGCCTCGAGAGCGCCATGCACGAGGCCGGGCGGCAGCTCACCGCGAGCGAGATGCTCACGCCCGAGCTGGTGGAGAAGGTGCGCGAGCTGCACGAGCTGATGCGCGAAGTGCTCGACGAGGAGATGCGCCGGGCGCTCGAGGAGCTGCAGCGCGCGCTGGAGGCACAGGACCTCGCGCAGATGCGCATGAGCCTCGAGCGCGCCCGCGAGGCTCAAGAGCGCTTCATGCAGCGCCTCGAGCAGACGCTGTCGCTGCTGCGGCGCGCGCGGCTGGAGGCGCTGGTCGAGCAGCTCCGGCGCCGGGCCGAGGAGCTGGCACGGCGCCAGGAGGAGCTGGGCGAGCGCACCGAGGAGATGCCCGAGGGCTCGGCCGCCGAGGCACGGCAGGCCGAGCGCGATCAGCAGGCCCTCGCCCGGAACACCGAGCCGCTGGCCGGCGAGATCGAGCAGGCGGTCGAGGTGGCGCGCGAAGTCGCGGACGAGATGGCCGTGGAGCTCGGCGCCATCGCCGACCGGCTGCTGCGCGAGGACCCGGCGGGGTCGATGCGCCGGGCCGCCAGCGCCCTGGGGCGGGGAAGCCCGTCGGCCGCGCGCGACCCCCAGGACCAGGCGTTGCACGCGCTCCGGCAAGCAGCGGCCGCGCTGGCGGAGCTGTCCGAGCAGCTCGCGAGCGACTTCACCGCCGACACGCGCCGGCAGATCGCGCGCATGATCCGTGACGCCCTCGCGCTCTCGGCCGGCCAGGAGGACCTGGGCGAGGACGTGGGCCGGCTGGCGACGCTGCGCAGCATGGACCTGGTGCGCGACAAGCGCGCGGTCGATCCGGTGCGGCGCCGGCAGAGCACGCTGGCCGACGGGGCGAGTGCGCTCGCCGAGCGCATGCTGGAGCTGGCGCAGCAGACTCCGGCGATGGACCCCGCGCTCGCCGGCGCCGCCGTCGCCATCGCCGAGGAGATGGCGCAGGCGGCCCGGGAGATCGAGGGCGCCGACGTGGGCGCCGCCACCTGGCGCGGGCGCGCGGCCATGGCCGGGCTCAACGAGATCGCGCGCCGCCTGCTGGAGGTGGACGAGCAGCTTGCCTCCAGCTCGGCGCAGAGCACGCTGTCGGATTACATGCGGCGCCTGCAGCAGCTCGCGCAACGCCAGCAGGGCCTCAACGAGCAGACCGGCCAGGCGCAGTCGGGCCGCCAGCCCGGCCGGGCGCCCGGGCCGAACCTGTCAGAGCTTGCGCTCGAGCAGGCGATGATCCGCGAGGCGCTGCAACAGATGCTCCAGCAGGGCGGCGAGGCCACACAGCCGATCGCCGACCAGCTCGGCGGCGTGCCCGACGAGATGGAGCAGGTCGAGGAGGAGATGCGCTCGGGCCGCATCGAGCGCGAGACCGTCGAGCGCCAGGAGCACATCCTGGAGAGGATGCTCGAGGCGCAGCGCTCGCTTTACACGCGCGAGCAGGAGCGCTCGGAGCGCCAGGCCGAGCGGCCGAGCGCGTGGGAGCCGCCGCCGTCTCCGCCGGCGCTGAGCCCCAGCCTGCTGCGCGCGCCGTCGGTGATGGTGCGGCCGGGCGCGGGTGCTGAAGCGCTGCCACGCGGCTACGAGGAGCTGGTGCGCGAGTACTTCCGGGCGCTGGGGGAGGGCGGGCCGTGATCGCGCGCGTCGCGTTGATCATGCTGCTCGTCGCCGGCCCGGCGCTGGGGCAGGATGCCGGCGCCGACTTCCGCACGCTGCTCGGGCAGGCCGATGGGCTCGCGCGCACCGGACAGATCGAGGAGTCGGAGGCCGCGTACGCGCAGGCGATCGCCGCCGCCACCTCGGACGAAGAGCGGGCGCAGGCCCTGTGGCTGCTCGCCAACAGCCGCCGTGGCCGCGGCGACAATGCCGGCGCGGTCGAGGCGCTGGCGCGCGTGCTGGAGCTTGAGGGCGGAGGCGCGTGGCTTGCGCCGTGCATGGCTCAGCTTGCGGCGCTCGCGCCCCGGCACGGCCGTCCGGACCTGGCGCGTGCCGCCAACGAGCGCCTGGTCGAGGCGCTCGGGCCGACTTCCGCGCAGGCCGCGGCGGCGATGCTCGCGCTCGCCCGTGCCGACAGCGACGCCGGCGACCTTGACGGGGCCATCGCGCGGCTTGAGGTCATGCTCGGCGCCGCGGAGCAGACCGCGGCGCACGTGCAGGCACGCGAGCTGCTCGTGGACTGCCTGCTCCTGCAGGAGCAGCGCGCGCGCGCCCTCGCGGCGGCCCGCGCCGCCGCGGACGACAGCCACCGGGCGCGCCTGCTCATGCGCATCGCGATCACCGCCGAGGACGCGGGCGACCTCGACGCCGCCGACGCCGTCGCGCGTGAGGTGCTCGCGGAGATGCCGGATCATCCCCAGGCCATCGAGCTGGTGCACGCCATCGCGGTGGAGCGCGGCACGGTGGCGGAGCTGCTCGCGGAGCTGCGCGCGCGAGCCGCGGGCGATGACCCCGAGCCGGCCCTGCGCACGCTCGCGCGTATCGCAGCGCTTGAGCACGATGCCCCCGCCGCGCTCGAAGCGTGGGAGCGCCTGCTTGCGCTCCATCCCGACGACCCCGACGCGCACCGCGCCGTCGGCGGCCTGGCGCTGGACGCGGGCGACCTCGAGCGCGCCGAGACGGCCTTCCGGCGCGCGCTGGAGCTGGCCCCCGAGTCGCAGCCTGCGGCCGAGTCGCTGGCCGAGGTGCTGGTGCGGCGCGGGCGCACCGACGAGGCCATCAGCACGCTCAAGCGCGCGGTGGGCTACGCTCCTGCGGATCTCACCACCGTGCGCTCGCTGGGCTACCTCCTCGCGCGTTA
The DNA here is from genome assembly GCA_029820295.1 of Candidatus Zipacnadia bacterium. Lineage (GTDB taxonomy): Bacteria > Armatimonadota > Zipacnadia > Zipacnadales > UBA5352 > JALGVA01. The sequence continues at coordinate 14,087 of JALGVA010000014.1, read as the reverse complement.
CTCGCTGCACCACGAGGCGGTGGCGGCCTACCGTGAAGCCCGGGCCGCCACCGGCGACGAGGACGCGCTGGCGTGGGAGATGGCGCGGGCGCAGATCGCGCTCCTCGACTATCCGAGCGCCGCGCGCGAGCTGCTCGCAGCCCTGGAGCAGGAGGACGTGTCCACGCGCATGGTCGCCTACGAGCTGGAGCGGCTGGTGAGCGATGAGATCGCCGGGCCGGAGGTGCTGGCCGTCATCGCGGCGCAGCCGACCGGGGACCTGAGCGACGCGCAGCGGGTCGCCCTCGGCCGGGCGTGGCTGGCGGCGGGGGACACCGCGCGGGCGCTGGAGCTGCTGGGGGAGACGGAGTTCGCGGCGCAGGAGGTCGCGGAGATCGCCCGGGAGAGCGAGCTGCGCGGCGAGCCCGAGGTGGCCGCCGACCTCTACGTCTTCGCACTCGAACGCGGCCTGCCCGGTCCCGAAGCCGGGCCCGTGGCCATGAGCCTGGCGAAGCTGGAGGCGGAGCGCGGGCACTGGCAGGAGGCGCTGGAGGCGCTGGACATCGCGCTCATCGACGACAACCCGCAGGCGCTGCTGCTGCGCGTGGAACTGCTGCTGGAGCGTGCGCATCGCCCTGACGAGGCCGGCCTGGCGCTGCTGCAGCTCGAGGCGCTGGCGGGCGACGATCCTGCGTGGGCCGGGCCGGTTCGCCGGGCGCGCGCGCACTGGCTCTTCGCCATGGGCCGGCTCGATGAGGCCGAGGAGGCCTTCACCGACCTGCTCGCCGGCGGCGACGCGCCCGCGCCGGGCGGCTTCGAGGGGCCGCCTCTCCCGCCGGGGTTCGAGCGGCCGGTCTTCCCGCGGGAGATGGTGGCGCCGCCGGGGATGGTGCCCCCGCCGGTCTACGTGTTCACGGGCGGCGAGGACACGCTGGCGGCGCTGCGGCTGGCTGAGATCGCGCTGCGGCGTGGCGACCTCGCGGTGGCCGAGCAGCGCCTGCGCGCCGTCGCAGAGCGCTGGCCTGACGGCGACGAGGCCAACGATGCACTCGAGTGGCTGTCATTCATGCGCGAGAACCTCGACGGCGAGGGGCGCGCGGAGGGAGACTACCTGCGCGCGCTGATGCTGCTCGACCGCGGCGCCTTCGACGAGGCCGAGGGACTGCTGCAGGAGGTCGCCGGTACGCGCGGCGAGCCCCTGGCCGATGACGCGCTGATGCTGCTGGCGCGCGCCAGGCACGATGGCGGCGACGCGGCGGGCGCAGTCGAAATGTGGCTGCGCGTGGCCGACCGCTTCGGCGACGGCCTGCTCGCCCCCGAGGCGCTGCTGCACGCCGCGCGCGTGCTGCGCGACGAGCTGGATGACCCCGCCGGCGCCGCGGAGGCGCTGGGCAGGATCCTGGAGGACCACGCCGACAGCGCCGCGGCAGAGCAGGCGCGGGATGAGCTGGAGCTGCTGCGCGGGGTGTCGTCGTGACCGATCGGGCGAAGGGCCTCCTGCTGGGCTTCGTCGCCAGCGCGCTGTGGGCGTCGGTCTTCGTGGCCGGCCGCTATGTGACCGCCGGTCGCGGCGTCGACCCTATCCTGACCGCCACCGTGCGCTTCTCGGTGGGAGCGGCCGGGGCGGTCGTCTACCTGCTGGTGACCGGGCGCTGGTCGCGGCTCACGCGCGCCGCCGAGGCACTGTGGCCGCTGGCGGGCCTGGGCGCCGTCGGCATCTTCGGCATGGGCATGCTCGTCTTCATCTCCACCAGCCTCACCAGCTCGATCAACGGCGCGCTCATCCTCAACGCCAACGCCATCTTCATTGCGGTCTTCGCGCTCTTCATCGGCGAGCGGGTGCCGGTCATCCGCGCCGTCGGCCTGCTGCTCGGCCTCGCGGGCTGCGCGATCATCGTCACAGGCGTCGCGCCGCCCCAACCGCTGCCGGTCGCCAACAACGTGCTCGGCTCACTGGCGGCCGTCGGCGGCGCCGTATGCTGGGCGGCCTACACCGTGTGGGGCAAGCGCTACGTGCGCGTGTACGGCGGCCTTGAAGCCGCCACCATCACCCTCATCGCCGGCGCGGTTATGCTCATCGTCGTCAGCCTCGCGCGCGGTGTCAACCTCTCGCTCGGCCTGCCCGAGGGCCTGGCGCTGGTCTACCTGGGCATCTTCCCGACCGCCATCGCCATGCTCGTCTGGTACCAGGCGCTGGACCTAGTGGACGCCAACGTGCTCGGCCCCACGCAGTACGTCGCGCCGCCGTTGGCGACGATGCTGGGCTGGCTGATGCTGCGCGAGCCGCTGTCGTGGACCTTCGTCGCGGGCGCCGTCATCATCATCATCGCCGTCTACCTCGCCACGCGGCCGGCTCGTCGGACGGAGCGGTGAGTGACCTGCGGGGGCCCGCCGATGATTGCCGCAACCTCTCGTGGCGGCCGCGCCCCGGCGCATGCGAAAATGCGTCGCCGCCAGCGGCTGCGGTGCACGACGGCGCTCGCCCTCCTACCGCCCGATCCAGTCGAGGAAGTTCTGCCCCAGCAGGCCGCGCACGTCCGCCTCGATCTGCTCGGCGGTGAGCTGCCAGCCGGTCGCGTGCAGGTCCAGGTACTTGTCGGTGAGCACCGCGGCCAGCGCCTCGCGCGAGTGAATCCACTTGTACACGAGCTGGTCGAGTACGCGGCAGTCGGAGTGCTGCGCCACGAAGCTGTGACCCAGCAGCTCGACGCGCTCGCGCGTGATCTCATCGATGATGCTCGGGTCGTTGAGGAACCACCAGCAGCCGAAGGGCATCAGGTTCGGGAACTTGCGCGCGGCCACGCACAGCTCGTGCTGGTTCTCGCGCGAGAGCAGTGTGACGAAGAAGTTGCAGTCCGGGTGATGTGCGCACAGCCGCTCGACGGTGCCGATGTCGGCCTTGCCCACCGCGTCGCCCGCGAGCCGCAGCGCCGGATTCACCTGCCGCTTCACGCCCATCATGGGCGAGAACGGTATGCCCAACTCCACGCACGCGGGGATGATCGCCTCGTTGAGGATGGGCGTGCTCGGGTGGTCGTCGGGGTAGGCGAAGTTGAACCCGAGTGACGCCGCCATGTACACCGGGCTCATGCGCTCGGCCCAGTCCATGAGGAAGCGGCGCACCTCGAAGAGCGTGATGCCCGAGAGGTCCAGCGCCACGTCGTAGCCCCAGGCGGCGAGCCTCGGCTGGGCCTCGTGCCAGGTGACGAGCAGCGGATCGATACGCAGCGCCGCCAGGAAGCGCTCGTCGGTTTCGGCGCCTTGCTCGAGCCAGACCGCGCGCTCCTCGTCGCTGAAGGGGTCGTTGGTCATGACCACCTTCTCGGCGTTGGCGGTCGCGAATACGCGGTCGATGTGATCCTCGAGCGTGGTCGCCGCAAAGAACTCGCGGAAGTCGTCCGGCCCCCCCTCGGCGACATCGAGGCCGTAGGCCTGCAGGCAGGTGAGCACGCCGCGGCGCGCCTCGGAGACAGGGCTCTCGTCGATGAACAGGCTCTGCCAGATGTGGTCGGCCTGCTCGCGCTTGCTCATGGCGAAGAACTGGTCGGGGCTCACCGCGCGGTTGGTGCGGCACACCTCGGCGATGAGGTAGTGGTAGGTAATCAGTTCATCGAAGCCCCACAGCAGCAGGTCACCGAAGCGCCCGGAGTACAGATGCGTGTGCACATCGATCGGCAGTGTGGTGGTGCGGCAGATGCGCTCGACCGCGTTGGCGATCGCGGAGCTGCCGCGCAGGACGGTCTCGCTCGCAGCGGCGGACATGGCCGTTCGCCTCTCTCCTGTGCGTCTGCGTCGCGACTCGAGTATAGTTGGCCCCGGACGGTCGTGACTCCTGCCACGCACGCAGGACGCGTACGTTCGCTCGTGGAAGACCGGTGGCACGGCACACAGAGAGGGGATCCATGATGGATCAGGGTGTCGAGCACCGGGCGGTTGAGGCGGTTGCGTTCGTGGTCAACCCCATGTCCGGCGGGGGCGGTGGCGATCAACTCCTCCTCAACATCGCGCGCATGCTGCGCAGCCGCGGCGTGTGGGTCGCGGCCTTCGAGACCCATAGAGAGCATGGGGCGACCCCCGCGGTGGAGGCGGCACTGGATGCGGGCTTCGAGGAGATCTGGGTGATCGGCGGCGACGGTACCATCCGTGAGTGCCTGGGGGCGATCGTCGAGGCGGATGCCATCCTCGGCCCCATCCCGGGCGGGACCAGTAACCGGCTGGTGGAGGTCGTGGGCCACGCGTGGACCGACCCGCTCGGCCAGGCGGAGTGGATGCTGGGGCAGCCGGTGCGCCGCATGGACCTCGGGGAGTGCAACGGCGAGCTGTTCACAGTGCGCGCGGGGGTGGGCTTCGAGGCGGAGGCGGCGCGCGAGGTCGAGGACGACAAGTCGGGGCTGGGCAACTTCGCCTACGTCGTCGCCGGCCTGCGTGCGGCGCGCCAGATCCGGCGGGTGCCGGTGCGCCTGCTCGCCGGCGACGAAGTGCTGCTCGAGGACGAGATGTTGACCACCATCTTCAGCAACCTGCCCATGCGCGTGCTGCTGCGTGTGCCGGGCCTCGAGCGCGCCAACCCTACCGACGGCGCCCTGCACGCCATCGTGATCCGCGATCGGCCGGGCGTCGATGTGTTGTGGCGCTGGGTGACATCGTGGCAGGAGCCGCCGTCCGAGCCGAAGCTGGTCTTCGAGGCGACGGCGCCGGAGTTCCGGCTGGAAGTCAAGGGCGGGGCTGAGGTGCACCTCGACGGTGAAGGCCTGGGCGGGCAGGAGCGCGTGACGGTGCGCTGTCGCCATTGCGCGCTGCGCCTGCGCGGGCTGGACCTGGCCGCGGGAACTCCCGGCGGCTGAGCGCCGTTATGGCGTGTGACGGCTGCATTCTTACGGGGAGCGCCTCATGATGTCACGCCGAGGACGCCGGCGTCCTGCGCTGCGGCTCGCCGCGGGCCTTGCGGTCGCGCTGCTGCTAAACGCCACCGCACTGGCGCCGGCCGTGCACTCACATGCGCCGGGGCACAACGCGGACGCCTGCCCGGTATGTGTGCTGCAGGCCCACGGCGTGTGGGCTCCGGCGGACGCGACCCCGGTCGCCGCCGCCGAGCGGTCGCCGCTGCCCGTCCCGGAGGTCGTGGCCGGGCCGGTGCTGCCGGCCCACGTCTCCGCCACGGCGGCCCGCGGCCCGCCCCCGCTGGCATGATGCCTCAAAGCCCGCCTCGTACTCGGAATACTCTGTTCGCAGGAGGTCACACACCATGCGATTGTCACATCATCGACGCGCCGGGTTCACGCTCATCGAGCTGCTGGTGGTGATCGCCATCATCGCCATCCTGGCGGCGATCCTGTTCCCGGTCTTCGCCCGGGCGCGCGAGAAGGCGCGCCAGACAAGCTGTCTGAACAACATCAAGCAGATCGGCACCACCATGCTCATGTACGCCCAGGACTACGACGAGCGCTTCGTCTGGATCAGCGATGACTGGGCCTGGTACGTGCTGGTCCAGCCCTACGCCATGAACGCGCAGATCTTCAAGTGCCCCTCGGTGGGCATGGACGCCGGCAATCCCTACACCGACTACTCGATCAGCGGCGTCTTCGCCCACGGCATCGCCCAGGCGGACATCAAGCAGGCGGGCGAGTTCATCATGATCGCCGAGCGCGGCGATGATGTCATCTACGACGGCTACCACCCCTGGCCGCGCGACGGCTCAAGCTGGAACGTGATGTCCGCCTACACCGCCGCCGACGGCCACAACTGGTTCGAGGGCCATCTGGCTAAGGACCGCCACAACAGCGGCTCCAACTACGCCTTCGCCGACGGCCACGGCAAGTGGGTCACGTGGAACCAGACGGTCGAGCCACCCCTGCCCGGGATGCACAATCCGGACCGCATCATTCCCGTGGTCCATCACTGGGACTGAGCGTCGGCGTCCGAGGCATGGTACGGGGCCCGCGCGGCACGCGCGGGCCCCGTCGTGTACGCGGCGGGGAGCGATCGCCCCGGGAAGCAGGCGAAGCCGCCTCGCCGGGCGAACCCGAAGCCGCGGCACATGCGTGATGAGGTTCGCCCGAGGTGATCGGAAGGATGCGACCGAATGCAAACTGCGCCCTGCGCCGGCTGGCAATGGTCGGGCTCGTGGCCTGCGGCCTGGCGTCGGCGGCGAGCGCTGAGATCACCGCCGTCACCGCAAGCGACGTGCGCCTGGTGGCCCCGCCGGACTCGACCGAGGAGCAGGCGTTGAGCTACGGCCTCGGCTTCCCCTTCCAGGTCGCACCCGGCCGGGCGGCGCTGTTCTGCAATGTGCGCGTGGAGGGCGTCGCCACCTTCGACTACGAGAACGGTACCGACGTGATCGTCTTCGACAGCGTGGATGAGATCAGCGCGGACGGCGCCGTCGCGATCTCCCGGAATGAGCGGCTGACCGACGAGAACGGCGTGGGGCGCATCGTGGTGAAGTTCCCGGTCATCGGCGGCTTCGTCCCGCTCGGCACGCTGGGCGAGGATGGCAGGCCACACCCGCACGCCGGCACCGGCTTCGGCATCTGCCAGGCGATCTCGTTCCCGGTTGACGAGCGCGGCCACTTCAACTGGCAGAGCGAGTACAGCCACCGCTGCGAGGTCCATCAGCTCAGCTACGACGGCGAGCGCTTCGCGGCGGTGCGCAGTTCCACGCCCGAGCAGACTCACCCGAAGGTCGGTGACACGGCGTGGGTGATATCCGCGCCGGGCATCACCAACGCCATCCCCGATGGAGACGACATGCTCCAGGCCGTCACCGCCGGTGGCGGCTCGGCCTCAGCCGCGGGTGTTGCGCGCTGGTCGCGCGTGGATGGCATCTGGGAGCCGGTCGAGTTCTGGCCGGTCACGCCGCCGGGCGAGTCGTGGGCCGAGGCCAGCCTGGTGCGCGACACCGACGGCGCGCTGCTGTTCAGCGCGCGCGGCTCGGGGGGCGATCGGCTGTCGGAGGTACGTGTGTGGCGCCGCTATGACGGCGGGCCGCAGTGGCGGCTGGTGTTCAGCACCGAGGACGTGCGCGTGCTGCACCTGGAGGAGGGCGGGCCACAGTGGCGGCAGGTGCTGAGCGCCCCCGGCGCCCACAGCCCCGGGCCGATCTCCATCAATCGCGCCGCCGACGGCACGCCCTACATCGGCGCGAACCTGCCCGACAGCGGCCGCGAGACGCTGTGCATCTGGCCGCTGAACGAGGCACGCACCGAGCTGCTCGAGCCGATCACCGTGCGCGCCGCCCGGGAGGAGTTCGGTGCGCCGTCGGCGGACTCGCGGTGGATGGTGGACCATCCTTCGGGGGCCGTCGTGCGCCTGGCCGATGGCGCGTGGCACGGGGTGCTCGTGTACAGAGTCCTGGACAGCGCCGAGCATCGCGGCGCGCCTCCCACCGCGCGGACCGGCTGCTACGTCGAGGAGGTGCTGTCCGAAGGTCCCGCCATCCCTGCGTGGCGGTTCGAGTAGGCGGCCGGTGTCAGTACGCGACCACCTCGCCGGATGCGGTCGCCGCCAGGACGAGGCCGCCGCCGGGCAGGCACACCCGCCGCGCCGCCGCGGGCGTGTTGATGGTGCGTGACACCGTGCCATCTCCCGCGAAGATGCGCACCAGACCGTCCTCGCCGGCCGCGATGACCTCGACCGCGCCATCGCCGTCGAGGTCGGCCACAGTCACGTCATTGACCGCGAAGCCCAGGTGCGCGCGCCACAGTTCCTCCCCGGCGGCATCGACCGCGTAGAGGTAGCCGGTGTCCGAGGCGATGAGCACCTCGGGCGCACCGTCCCCGGAGATGTCGGCCGCGCGGATGCGCCGCACCGCGTAGCCGAAGTTGTCGAAGCGCCAGGCGATCTTCGCGTCGGGGCCTCGGGTGAGCAGATCGCCCGTTGATGAGCCGTAGATGACGCTCAGACCGTCGGCGGTGAGCGGCGCCACGTCGAACTGCACGTCGCCGATGGAGGAGTAGCCGATGAAGGCGCGCCGACCATCCTGCGTGACGCCATGGACGAAGCCGTAGCGGTCGGAGACGAAGATCTCGTCGGCGCCGTCGCCGTCCCAGTCGGCGAACTCGATGTCCAGCGCGCCGTGCGCCACCTGCCCGTACTCCCAGAGGCGAGTCCAGTCCTGATCGAGCGCGATGAGCTTGTAGTTGTCCATGACCGTGAACAGCTCGTTGAGGCCATCGCCGTCGAGGTCCATGCCATCGACCACCCACAACTGCCACGGCCGCTCGCCGAAGGTCTGGCTGTGCGGCGGGCCCAGCGGCCGGTGCGTGTCGAGCAGCTCGCCGGTCGCCGAGAGCACGTGGAGATGGGTGTCGGCTGATGCGATGGCGACCTCGCGGCCCGGGTTCGCGCGCGCCTGCACATCCGCCACGTCCAGCACCGTGCCCTCGGCGGCGTAGCTCCACTGCACCTCTCCCGAGGGACTCAGGCAGTGGCACCAGCGGCCCTGCGCCACCAGAATCTCGGGGGCGCCGTCTTCGTCGAGATCGGCGCGCTGCAGGCGGCGGATCGGCCCGGGCTCGGGGAACTGCACGCGCCAGCGCGGTTCGGTGGGTTCGGTCGTCGCCCCCTCGGTCTCGGCGGCGGCCGCTTCAGGCTCGGGCTGCAGGAGACGCTCGACGGCCGCGCGGTCGGCGTCGGTGATGGGCAGCGACTGCGTCGGGGCCCCGTTCACAGCCAGCAGCTCCAGGGCCAGCTCGATGACGACGTTCGCGGGCCGCTCGGAGGCCCAGCGCTCGGCGCCGGCCTCAACCTGCGTCGCGCCCACGAGCAGGATGCGCGCGGGCTCGACGATGGCGACCTGCGCGGTGCAGTCGATGGCGCCCACGCGCAGCTCACCGAGCGCGATCAGCGCGCGGTCGTCGCCGGTAACCAGGTAGCGCGCCGGCCCGACGCGCTCGAGGTCGTACTCGCCCGAGCGCCGGCCGTTCACGTCGTAGAAGATCGAGGCGAAGCGCTCGCCATCGCCCTCGGCCAGATGCGCCCGCCGCCGCTGGTGCAGCACCGCCAGCGGCACCGAGATGCCCTGGCTCTGATGGGTGGTTACGCGGCACCGGGCGGGCTCGGCGGAGCGGATGAGGAAGCGCTTGGGCTCGGCGTCGATGCTCTCGCCCGCGCGCAGCGGCTCGGCGTCCTCGGCCTCGATGACGAGGACCTGCTCATCGCCGCGGAAGAACGTCAGGCGGTCGAGGCTGATGGGCGGCAGCTCGCGCAGCGTGATGAGCAGCAGGTGGACGTCGCCGGGCGGGAGCGTGACCGCGCGCGAGGCCCCGGGAGCCGGCCCGCCGCCGACCGGGCCGTTGTACGCGCCCTGGCCGAGGCCGAAGGCGATGGGGTCGCTGCCGTCCACGCGCAGCCAGACCGAATCGTGGCTGCCGTCCTCGCCGCGCCCGCGCACTTGGACTGAGTACTCGCCGCCGGGCAGGGGCACGCGCAGCGCCAGCCGCGACGTGGATGACCCGAACACCACGGCTTTGCCGCCCGAGGCGTCGGCGTCATCCTGGACGAACACGTCGGCGCTCCTGGCGACTGCGGCGCTGCGGTCGGCGACGAAGCTGCGCCCGTCCTCGATCCACTGCGCGTGCATGTCCTCGGTCTTCCAGGTCAGCTCCAGGTCATAGTCGGCCTCCTCGCGCGCGGTCACGCCGTCGAGCACCACGAAGTAGCGCCCCTTGTGCCACACGAGTGTGCGATCCCAGTCAAGGCCCGTGTACGCCGGGACGCTGGTGCGCACCGCGCTCCACTCGTCGAAGTCGGCGGAGGCGTCGAGCCCGGCCATGCTCGGCACCAGCGTGTCACCGCGGCCATCGCGCAGCACGGTGAGCATGCAGTGCTCGGTGGAGTTGCGCACCAGGTAGTCATGATCGACCAGCCAGCGCTCGCCGTCGGCCACGTACTCGGTGATGGCGTTGGTGTCGTAGTGCAGGTGCTTGCCGCGCCCGAAGCCGTCCATGAGCAGGTACTGCGCGCCCGGGTCCCAGCTCTCGCGCATGGCGATCTTGTCCCACGCGCGCTCGACCGGCACCTCGGAGGGCGTCAGCCGCTCGTTGTAGTAGGGGTAGCGTTGGGTGTACTCGTAGAGCTGGGCGTCCAGCGGGAAGACGTTGAGGCCGACGAAGCGGTCAGGACACTCGCCGGGCGTGTTCTGGTAGGGGTTCTGCCACTGCGGATCAACGTGCTCGAGCACCCAGCGATAGGCGGGGTCGCCCGTAGTCAGGAAGGCGAGGGGCAGCACCTTCTGCAGCAACCCGGGGTTAGAGGAGTAGTGCGAGTCGCCGAAGCCACCGGCCCAGCCGCGGCTGTCACAGATGCCGATCATGTAGTCGGCGTAGCGCGCCATGTTGCCGCCGCTCACCCACTCGTCGAGGCCCTCCGCGAGGCAGTAGCGTATCGTGTGGTCCATGGTGCAGGTGATGTACGAGTCTGCGTCCTCCTGCGGCTTCCAGGAGCGGGCCTGGGCGCGGAAGCAGGCGTGGGCCCTGGCGAGGTACTCGTCGCAGATGGTGATGTGGTGGTAGTGCTCGAAGTAGCGGCCGCCGAAGTAGAGGCCGAGCAGCGGGAAAGTGGTGTGGTTCCAGGTGACCAGCTCGCTGCGCTCCAGGTTCGCGTAGCCCGAGACATGCTGCGGGATGGCGTAGAGGAGCCGCAGCAGCGCGCGAGTGTAGGCCAGGCGCTGCTCGTCGGCGAGGGACGGCCAGGGCTCGAAGGCCTCCCACGCCGCGAAGATCGGCCCGGATCGCGTCTCCTCGTTCCACGGGATGTCCCGCGCCGGGTCGTCCTCGTAGGTCTGGACCATGGTGTCCAGCGCCTGCACGGCGCGCCGCGCCCAGGCCTCGTCGCCCCAGCGCTGCCACTGCCTGACCGCATCGAGGAAGGCCGCGAAGGTCGGTGCGGGGTCATCGGCGGTGGCCGCGCGCACCTCTTCGGCGGAGGGGCGCGCGTCGCTCACCACTTCGAGCAGCCACGGCAGCTCGCCGCCGGCGCCCACGAGCGCGAGCAGGCGCCGCACGCCCGCCGCCAGGCCCGCCTCGTCGCTGCCGCCGATCACGATTACATCCATGTCCCCGCGCCACGGGTAGGGGTCGGTGACGGTGCGCAGCGTGTAGCCGCCGGGGCCGGGGTAGAGCGAGTCCTCCTGCGCGTACCAGTTGTGGTACAGGCGCGCGACCAGCGGGTTGGTCACACAGGTGCCGACCGCCAGCACGGTGCGTTCACCCAGGCCCGCGTCCGCGATGCTCTCGACGACCGGCACGTCCTGGCCGAGCGCGGCCGACAGGCCGGTCGCGAGCGCCCGCGCGGCCGCGCGCGAGGGGGCGTCATCGCCGGCCACAACCGCGGGCGGGTTGCCGCCGCCGATCAGTGGCGTCTCGCGGCGCAGCGGGCGCGGCGCGTTGATGGTCGAGACCGGATTGCCCAATTGCGCGGCGCGGGCCGAATCCTCGGGCAGCGCCGGCCCGAAGATCTCGATCTCGGCGATGCAGGGGTGCGCACGTCGGCCCTCGGAGACGCCCTCGACCGAGCGCAGGCGCAGGACCTGCACCGTAGCGGGCTCCCAGCGGTGCTCGATCCACTCCGACACCGGGGCCTCCGTGCTCTCTACGAGGGTCCGCTCGAACTCGCCATCGCCGGCCCCATCGCCCTCGATGACGTAGTGGGTGGTGTAGTACACCGGGCTGTGCTGGAAGAAGCGCAGGCCGGTAACTTCGCGGGGCGCGCCGAAGTCGAAGGTGACGCTGCCCTCACCGCCGGTGCCGACCTCGAAGGCGAAGCCGGTGTCCACGCGGCCGTCGAGGATGCCGGGGATGCGGCCCTCGGCGACCTCGGGCACGGTGGTGATCTCGGCGGCGGGCGCGATGTTGACCTCGCGGGCGGCCGCGGCGACGCACATGAGGACGGCGGCGAGCAGTGCGAGGGTGCGCATGATGCGGGGCTCCTCTCGGCGACTGATGGCAGGAGGTTCGCGGGTACGAGCGGGAGACCTGCTGCCCGCCCACCGCCCGCCACGGCTTTGCGCGCGCCGCGGGCATTTGGTATAATCCGGACACTCACGTAAGCCCCCCGAGAGCCGCCGGTATGTGCTCCGGCGGCGCCTCTGCAAGGAGACTATGCCCATGTACACAATCGCGGTGCTCCCGTGCGATGGTGTCGGGCCGGAGGTCGTCGCCGAGGGCCTGAAGGTGCTCGAGGCGGCCGCGAGCATCTACGGCGTGCAGTACGAGACCGTGAGCTACGATGTCGGCGGCGACCGCTTCATCCGCACGCGCGAGATTCTGCCCGACTCGGTGCTCGAAGAGCTGCGCGCGATGGACGCGATCTATCTGGGCGCGGTGGGGCACCCGGAGGTCGCGCCGGGCATCCTCGAGAAGGGCATTCTGCTGCGCCTGCGTTTCGAGCTGGACCAGTACATCAACCTGCGCCCGGTGAAGCTGTATCCGGGCGTGGAGACGCCGCTGGCGAACAAGGGCCCCGAGGACATCGACTTCGTGGTGGTGCGCGAGAACACCGAGGGCCTCTACGCGGGCGTCGGCGGCTCGCTGCGCAAAAACACCCCACACGAGGTCGCGGTGCAGGAGGCGGTGTACACGCGCATGGGCGTCGAGCGCTGCGTGCGCTACGCCTTCGAGCTGGCGCGCACGCGCGCGCGCAAGGCGCTGACCATGGTGGACAAGGCCAACGTGCTCACCTACGGCCACAGCCTGTGGCAGCGCGTGTTCGCCGAAGTGGGGGAGGAGTACCCGGACATCGAAACCGACCACGCCTACGTGGACGCGTGCTGCATGTGGATGGTCAAGAACCCCGAGTGGTTCGACGTAATCGTGACCTGCAACATGTTCGGGGACATCATCACCGACCTGGGGGCGATGATCCAGGGCGGCATGGGCGTGGCGGCGTCGGGCAACATCAACCCCGAGGGCGTATCGATGTTCGAGCCGATCCACGGCTCGGCTCCCAGGTACACCGGCCAGAATGTGATCTGCCCGATCGCGGCCATCGCGGCGGCGGGGATGATGATGGAGCACCTTGGGGAGGTCGAGTGCGGGCAGGCCATCGAGGCGGCGGTGATCGCGGCGCTGGCGTCGGGCAAGCTGGGCGACCTGTCCACGCGCTCAGGCGTCTCGACCACCGAGACCGGCGACCTCGTGGCGTCGCTGGTGGAGTAGAGGAAAGCGGCAACCTTCGGGTATACTTGAGGCGAGGAGGGCGCCGGCGCCGGTCGGGAGTGAGCGTGATGGCCCACAGGATTCGGCTGGTCGATGACAATGAGCGGACGCGCGCCGCGATCCGGCGGTTGCTGGAACGCCACGGATTGCGGGTCCGAGAGGCCGACGCAGGCTGTGACGCGGGTGAGATCGACGAGGCGGACCTGGTGATCGTGGAGAACGGCGCCGCGTCCGACGAGGACCGGGCGTGGACCTGGCGGGATGACGACGCAGCCTGGGAGCGCAAGCTGCCGGAACTGATGGAGAAGTACCCGGGCAAGTTCGTGGCCATGTACCGTGGAGAGATCGTCGGGGTGGGGGAGGAAGCGCGGGACGCGGCGCGCGAGGGCCTCAAGGCCGTCGGCCGGCCGGTGGCGCTGTTCGTCGCGAGAGTCGGCGACCCTCGTCCCGAGCCGCTCGACGTGGGCACGTGGATGGGTGCCCCCAGAAGCATCGAGCGTGAGCAATGAGGAGGATCGCCTACTCACAGGAGGAGTTCCCTCCCTTCCCGGCGGTCTGGGTCGAACTCCACTACCTCATCGAGGCGAAGCGCTCCGTGTTGGCGAAGCTGGACAGCGGCGCAGCTCGGACCGTGGCCCCCGTGCCCCTGCTGGACGAGGTCGGCGCGGTACGGCAGTGGCGGACCGCGCTGTGTCGGGCATGCGATGGAGAGCGGCGGGAGTGGCCGGTCTTCGAGGTCGATCTGACCATCGTTGACCCGCGCTGGCCCGATGATGTGCAGCGCAAGTTTCAGCGGCTTCTGGTTCTCGGCGTTGACGGGCCCGCCGAAGTCCTCATCGGCCGCGACGTGCTGGCGGCGTGGCAGTTGCACCTGGATGGGCCACAGAGCCGATACTCCGTTGAGTGAGCTTCCACACGATGATCACCACACTTCGCTACGGGCGCGACGGGCTG
>JALGVA010000275.1 GCA_029820295.1 Candidatus Zipacnadia bacterium | reverse complement strand
GCGCGGTCAAACGCGCCGCCCGCAAGTTCCCCATCAGACACAGATGCAAGACGCCGCCGTCCCGGCCGATGATCATGATCCGAATCATCACTAAATGAACAGTATTGGGGCTAGCCGTCGGGCCATCCGTGATCGCCAACGGCCGGGCCGGTTCCGCCCCCGGGCGGGACTGCGAGGCGCGTCGGTGCGCGCCGCCCCTCGCACCCTCGGGGGCCCCGTACGACATGACCCTCGCCAGGCCCCATCACCGCCCCCGCCGGTACCACTCGCTGATCTTGCGCAGGCCGTGCAGGATGTCGTCCACGTCCGCGAGCGTGTAACCCTCGTTCCAGCTCGCGGTCCACACGTTCTGCATCGCCCAGTTGGTATTCGGGTAGTCCTCACGCCGGTACTCCACCTTGCGACCGTAGGGCGGCTCCCAGGGGAAGTCGCCCGAGCCGTAGGCCGCGTAGTCCTGGAAGACGGGCAGCATGCAGATGGGCTCGCCGCGGGCCGCTCCGGCGCGCAGCGGCAGCCCCTCGGCGACCACCGCGCGCGTGAAGGTCTGTGCGTCGCAGCCCAGCTCGCCCTCGTCGATGGTGCAGGCAACGCGCCACCAGGTATGTCGCGCCTTGGGGTGCACGGTCGCGCGGTTGATGCCCGGGATGTCGTCGATGCCCGCCATGAGCGCCTCTGCGGTCTGGGTGCGCCGGTCGATGATGCGGTCGAGCTTGCGCACCTGCGCCAGCGCCACCGCGCCCACCAGCTCGCTCATGCGGTAGTTCATGCCGATGCGCTCGACGGGGCGGTTCTGGCCCGAGCGGTCGTAGTACTTGTCGTGGAAGCGGTACGCCTCGTCGGCGAGGTCATCGTCGTCGGTGATGACGATGCCCCCGTCGCCGGTGGTAATCTGCTTGCTCTGCTGCAGGGAGAAGCAGCCGAAGTGCCCGAAGGTGCCCACGGGCTTCCCGTCCCACGTCGCATCATGCGACTGCGCGCAGTCCTCGACCAGGTAGAGCCCGTGCTCCTCGACCACGGCCATGATCTCGTCCATGTTGCACGGCTGACCGAGCAGGTGCACGATCATCAGCGCGCGCGTGCGGTCGGTGATGCGCTCGCGGATGCTCTGCGCGTCGAGCAGCATGGTCTCCGCTTCGACGTCCGCGAACACGGGCACGCAGTTGCACTGCACGATGGCGATGATCGAGCCCATGTCGGTGACCGGCGAGGTGATGACCTCGTCGCCGACCTCGAGCTGGAGCGCGCCCATGGCGGTGTGCAGCGCGGCGGTGCCGGAGCTGACCGCGCAGGCGTGCTTCGCGCCATGGCGCGCGGCGAACTCCTCCTCGAACTGCGTGACCATCGAGCCGTACATGTAGCCCAGGCTCCCCGACTCGATGACCTGGCGCAGCAGCTCCAGCTCCTCCTCGCCGAAGTCGCGACCGGAGGCGTCGGCGATGGTAGGCCAGGGATTCACGCTGGTGTCGCGGGTCTTGGGTCCACCGTTGACGGCAAGCTCTTCGGGCATGACGATCCCTCCGTGACAGGCTGTCTCGGCCAGTGCTTCTCTCAAGTCCACGAATCACCTTCGCGGGAAGGAAAGCGTGGTCGCTCGGGCGCACTTACGTGAGAGGCGCGCCCATCTCGCGAGCTTCGGTGAGGTGCCACCATGAGTGATGACTTCGAGCTGGACTGGGAGAAGATCGACGAGGTCGCGCTGGCGCTGCTGTAGCTGGGCCGCTGGGATGACGACCCGGTCACGCGCGTCTGGAAGGGCCTGGCGTGGGACATTACCGACCGGCTGCACGACAGGGGCTGGATCGACAACCCGCGCTCGAAGGCGAAGTCGGTGATCATGACTGCGGAGGGCACCGAGAAGGCACAGGAGATCCTGCGCACGCAGTTCGCACGTTGAGGGAGCGAGACTCATGAAGCGACTGACGCCCGCACTCGTCGCGGCAATGTTACTGTGGCTCACCGGCGCGTCCGCCTTCGCTGCAGGCTACCCGCAGGAGGGCCAGCTTCTGGTCAATCCCGGCTTCGAGCTGGATGAGGACGGGGACGGCATGCCTGATGGCTGGAGCACCGCCCCCGACCGCTCGCTGCTGCGCGAGACCGTGTTCATGGGCGGCAACAACGAGCTGGTCTCGGTGGGCGAGAGCTACGTGCTCGCCACCCAGGACATCACGCTCGAGCCCGGCGAGACCTACACGATCAGCTTCCAGGCGCGCGGCTCCGGCGGCGGGCTGGCGGGCGTGCTGATCGTGCATGGTGAGGACCGGCCGGTGCGCGAGATGCCGCTGATGTGGAACGTGGCGGTCGATGAGGACTTCGCCGAGTTCGGCCGCAGCTTCGTGGCGCCGAACCCGGTGGCGCGGCTGTACATCTACAACGTGGCGCGCAGCGGCGAGGTCGCCTACGACTGGGTGTCGCTGACCAGGGGCGAGCCGGCGCGCGCCTACCTCAACAGCTTCAACTTCGGCGAGCGCGATGAGCCAGACGGGAAGCCCGTCGTGCGCGAGGGCATCACGCGCTGGGGGACGCCGCTGGCGGGCGGGCCGCTGCGCGCGCTGTTCTCGATCTACGTCTACCGCACCGTGCGCGAGGTCGTGGAGCTGGCGCAGCGCATGGAGCTGGACTACGACGTGATCGAGGGCGGGTACAGGGGCGATTCGCTGTCCTCGCCCGATGGCCGGCGGATCATGCGGCGCATGGACGAGGGCGCCTACGAGGTCTACGTGATCGCCAGCCGCCTCGACGCGCGGCTGGAGGAGGAGATTCGCGCGAAGGTCGAGGCAGGCGCGGGGCTGGTGGTGATCTCGGGCTTCGGGCGGCTCGGGAACTACTGCGAGCTGGACGAGTTGGAGCCGGTCGCGCCCGATCACTACCTGATGCGCGACCTCCCGTGGGAGTACATGCCTGCGCATATCCTCAACGAGGTCCGCGTGGGGCAGATCGGCGCGGGGCGCGTGGTGTGGTTGAACTTCCCGACGGACGTGTCGCGCGTGTGGGGGCTGATGCCGGTCGAGAACGACCACGCCGCATGGATGTCGCGCGAGATGCGCTGGTGGGAGTACTGGTTCGGCTTCATCGGGCGTGCGATCTACTACGCCGCGCGCGGCGAAAGCGGGATCGAGCTGTCGCGGGACGAAGATGGCCTGCACGTAACCGGCGCGCCTCCGGGCGCAACCGTCGATGTCG
>JALGVA010000119.1 GCA_029820295.1 Candidatus Zipacnadia bacterium | reverse complement strand
ACGAGCCCGAGGGCACCGCCGGCTACGACGTGCTCCACCAGGCGCGCACGCAGACCGCTGAGCGCGAGGTCGCGGTGGCCGGGCGTGCCGCCGGCCCGTGGTGGAGCAAGCCCGGCGAGAAGCTCTTCACCGTCTTCGACGGTGAGTGGTGCCTGGAATATGCCGTCCGGGCCGAGGACTGCGTGCTCTCGCGCATGGGCGAGACCGAGGATGTCGCGGCGGACAATCAAGCGGTGGTCGCGCGCCTGCGCGAGGCCGGCGTCGAGGAGATCGCGCGGCGGGGCGCCGATACCCGGCTGGTGGACTGGCTGAACGAGGAGGGGTCGGGCGAACTCGAGGAAGGCATTGTGTACTGGGACGGCTATCCCGGCCCGCCGGGCTACCGGGCCTACTTCTCGCGCCTGTGGGAGCAGTGGCCGGAATAGGACGCCGGTGAGGGCGACGGCTCGACGGCACCGACTGACTGAAGGAATGAAGGAGCGACTCATGCGAGAGCTGCTGGACGTGCGCCGCATTGTCTGCGTCGTGGCCCTGCTTGCGCTGGCGGGGACGGGCGCGTGGGCTGAGGTCACGCTCAGCGGGATGTTCACCAGCAACATGGTTCTGCAACGCGGGCTGGAGCTGCCCATCTGGGGCGGCGCCGCGCCGGGCGAGCAGGTGACGGTCAGCACCTGCGGACAGGAGCAGTCCACCGTCGCCGGCGATGACGGGAAGTGGATGGTGCGCCTCGACCCGATCGAGATGGCCGGCCCGTTCACGGTCACGGTGACAGGCGACAACGAGATCGTGCTCGAGAACGTGATCATGGGCGACGTGTGGATCTGCTCGGGGCAGTCGAACATGGTCTGGGCGGTGTGCAACTCGGTGAACGGGGCGGAGGAGGTCGCCGCCGCCGACTACCCGATGATCCGCCTGTGCCAGGTGGCGCGTACGACCTCGGTGGAGCCGACCGACCGGATTGCCGCGAGCTGGCAGCCGTGTGCGCCCGAGACCGTCGGCGGGTTCTCAGCCATCGGCTACTTCTTCGGTCGCGATGTGCACCTCGCGACCGGCGTGCCCATCGGCCTGATCAGCGCCAACTGGGACGCCACCCCGGTCGAGGCGTGGACCAGCGCCGAGAAGCTGGCGGAGTACCCGGCGATCGCGGGGCCGCTCTATGAGCGCTGGCAGGGGTACATCGACGCATACCCCGCGGCGCTGGAGAAGTATCAGAGCGAGACCATCCCGGCGTGGGAGAAGCAGGTCGCCGAGGCCCGGGAGGCGGGCACCACGCCGCCGGTCCGGCCCCGTGCGCCCGTCGGGCCCGAGGCGCCGACCCGCCCCTCGAACCTGTTCAACGCGATGATCTACCCGATCATCCCCTACGCGATCAAGGGAGCGATCTGGTACCAGGGGGAGTCCAACGTGCGCGCGGATGAGACCGGCGCATGGAACTACCGCATCCTCTTCCCCGCGATGATCGAGGACTGGCGCGAGCGCTGGGGCATCGGTGACTTCCCCTTCGGCTGGATCCAGCTCGCCAACTTCTATGACGTCGCTGAGCAGCCCGCCGACAGCGCGTGGGCGGAGCTGCGCGAGTCGCAGAGCGCGACCCTCGCCCTCCCCAACACCGGGCAGGCGCTGGCCATCGATTCGGGCATGGCCGACAACATCCATCCCACGGACAAGCAGACACCCGCGCACCGGCTCGCCCTGTGGGCTCTGGCGACGGTCTACGGCCAGGACGTGGACTA
This sequence comes from Candidatus Zipacnadia bacterium, assembly GCA_029820295.1. Taxonomy (GTDB): domain Bacteria; phylum Armatimonadota; class Zipacnadia; order Zipacnadales; family UBA5352; genus JALGVA01. Next base: position 13,370 of record JALGVA010000119.1, on the reverse strand, counting down.
CCTGGGGCCGACGTACGAATCAATGGAGATCGATGGCGACCGCATCCGGCTGCACTTCACCGGCGTCGCAGATCGCCTGCGCCGCATGGTCACCGAGAACGCGCCGTATCCGAGCCCCCTGGTGGGTTTCCAGATAGCGGGCGCCGATCGGCAGTGGGTGTGGGCCGACGCGCAGATCGAGCACGATACCGTGGTGGTCTGGTCCGGCCAGGTGCCGCACCCGGTCGCGGTGCGCTACGCCTGGTCGGACAACCCGGTCGCGAACCTCTACGACGATGCCGGCCTGCCTGCCGTCCCCTTCCGCACCGACGACTGGCCGCTGTTCACGCAACCCTCGCCGCAGCCATCGCAATAGGTCACGCACGCACAATCACGCCCCGGAGGAGGCCGTGAGTCTTGCTCGCGACCGCCTCAATCTGTTGATAATATGCCGCATGCCCCAGGCCGGACTCAGGCGTGAGCCGTGATTCCGGCCGCCGCAGCAGAAATTTTCCTCTGACTTTTTCCTGAGCCAATCTTGAGTATTATCACGATGCACCCCGGCTGAAAAGGCAAGGGGCACTTGGCTTTTCAAGGCCCTTGAGCGTACCGCGAGGTAATATCGAGGATGCATTGAGCTTTACTGCTCTGCCACAAACTTCCCCGGGTTGCTTGACACAGTCGGCGATATGTGTATACTGGTGGGCACAGGTTGGGCAGAAGCGGGTTGAGCGAACGTTGAGAAAGAGGGGGCGACGGTCACGGACCCTTCGGGGCCCATCCGGGAAGTGACTGATCGCTCAACGTGAGCCACCAACCCGAGGGCCCACATCTTTCTCAGGCTGTATCAAGGAGGCGGACGAGATGCGCGAGCTGTGGAAGGACGAAGCCGGTCTCACCACCGTGGAGTACGCTCTGCTGCTCGCCCTGGTCGTTGTCGCCGGCATCGCCGCGTGGCAGGGCCTGGGCAACACCGTCGAGAACACTGTCGGTGACTCGGCCAGCACGATTGCCAACGCCAGCACCTAGGTTGCGGCAACCGCTGACTGAACGTCCGAGTATTCGAACCCACTCGACGAGTGTGAAGTGACCGGTCTGAGTTTTCCTGTCTCACAAGTGTAGCGGAAATCCGAGGCGCTTGCGGAGACAGGACGTCCAGCCGGCGGTAGGCGGGGAAGCGAAAGCTTCCCCGCCTCGAACTTTAACCCAGCAGTCTCCCCAGCAGATACCCCGCCGCCCGCTTGTCCGGAATGCGCCCACGCACCGCGCTGTCCAGGTCGGTCATGGCGAACGGCGGCAGCGCCGACCCCACGCACGACGGACAGCCGTCCTCACAGCCGCACTCGGCGATCACCCGCGCGATGGTCGGCACGATCTCCTCGATGCGCCCCAGACACCGGTGCGCGTAGCCCATCCCGCCCGGGTAGCGGTCGTGCACGAACAGCGCGTCGCGGCCCAGGCACGATGAGTCCACGACCGTCCCGATATCCTGAATGTCGCACATCACGAACAGCGGCGCCACCTCGACGAAGACGTTGGCAATCCCGATGAGCGCCTCGCCCACGATCATCCCCTGGCGGGCCATCTCCGCCGCCAGCTCTTCAGGCGGCGCGAACCACATCGCCACCGTCTCCAGCTCCTGGGGGGGCAGCTCGAGCTGCTCGAACCCCAGGGAGTCGCGCGTCGCGAACTTGATCTTCTTGAACATCGGGATATTAGTGGTCACGGTCACATCGCCGAAGCCCACGGCGCCGCCCAACCAGGCGCCCTCGTCCTCCACCTCATCGATGCGGATCTGCGAGGTCTGCACCGACTGCGTGTAGTAGTCGAGGTCGCGCCGGTCCACGCGCGCGATCTTCTGGTCGATGTCCAGCTCCTCGACGAAGTAGGTCTCGGCCCCGTGGATGTAGACCGCGTGGTCGTGGAGCTGACTGAGCGCCGACACCTCGTCGAGCGTCCCGATGACGCGTTCGCCCTCGCGATCGTCCTGGATGGTGTAGACCGTGCCCGAGATGTTGCGCAGGTTCACGCCCGCCGCCGGGTACTCCGAGCTGGCCCAGTACCAGCGCCCGTCGATATGCCGCACCGCCCCTTCCTCCTCCAGCAGCTCGAGCACCACCTCAGCGTACTCCCCGAAGCCCGGCACCTCTTCGTCGGCGAGTGGGAGTTCATGCGTAGCGCAGCGCAGGTGGCCGATGGTGATGTGCGGATTATCGGGATCGACCACCGCCTCTTCGGGAGTCTGGCCGAACAGGTAGTCGTGGTGCGCCATCAGGTACTGGTCCATCGGCGTGTTCTGTCCGACCAGGAAGACCAGCGACTCCTCCTCCCCGCGCCCCGCCCGCCCGGCCTGCTGCCAGGTGCTGGCGACGGTCCCCGGGTAGCCCACCAGGATGCACGCATCGAGCGACCCGATGTCGATGCCCAGCTCCAGCGCGTTGGTCGAGGCCACGCCCAGGATGTCGCGCTCGACCAGCCGCCGCTCGATCGCCCGCCGCTCCTCAGGCAGATAGCCACCGCGGTAGGCGTGCACCGACTCGGCGAGTTTGCGCGACACCGGGCGCAGGCGGTCGCGCACGCCCTTGAACAGCAGCTCCGACGCCAGCCGCGTGCGCACGAAGGCGATGGTCTGCACGCCCTCCTGCACCAGCGCGGTCATCAGGTCGATGGCCTGACCCAGCGCGCTGCGCCGATCCCCGCCTATCCGCCAGTTCTCGCCGGAGCCGCGCGCGGCGGTGGTCAGCGGCGGCGGGTTCCACAGCACGAAGCGCCGCGGACCGCGCGGTGAACCGTCGCGGTCAACCGCCACCATGGGCACGCCGGTGATGCGCTCGGCGTGCTCGCGCGGGTTGCCGATGGTCGCCGAGCAGCACACGAACTGCGGGCTGGCGCCGTAGTGCGCGCAGATGCGGCGCAGTCGGCGCATGACGTTGGCCAGGTGCGAGCCGAAGACGCCCCGGTAGGCGTGCACTTCGTCGATGACCACGTACTTGAGATGCGTGAACAGACGGTTCCAGCGCGCGTGGTTGGGCAGGATGCCCTGGTGAAGCATGTCGGGGTTGGTGAGGATCACGCTGCCCGCGTCGCGCAGGCGCCGGCGCAGACTTCCCGGCGTGTCGCCGTCGTAGGTGCCGGCCATGAACCAGCCGCTCATCTCGTCGGTCTCGAGCATCCCGAGACTGCGGAGCTGGTCCTGCGCGAGCGCCTTGGTCGGGTAGATGTACAGCGCGGTGGCGCGGCTGTCTTCGAGCACGCTCTCGACCACGGGGACGTTGTAGCACAGGGTCTTTCCCGACGCGGTGCCGGTGACGATGACCACGTTCTCCCCCGCGCGCACGTGCTCGATGGCCTCGGCCTGGTGCGTGTAGAGCCGATCGATGCCGTGCGCCGTCAGCGCCGCCTCGACCGCCGGGTGCAGGCCCCCGTCGAGGTCGGCGTACTGCGCCGGCCGCGCCGGGATCACCTCGACGTGCGCGATCTGATCGGCGAAGAAGTCGTGCGCGCGAATGCGATCGACGAGAGTTGCTGCGTCCATGGGGCGAGTGCTCCTTCGGTTCGGTGGGTCGCGGTCATTGCTGTCCAGCGGCGCGCTGATAGGTGTGTACTGCGGCTGCATTGTCGCTTACGCCGTCCCGGCCGTTGGCCTTTGTCGTTGTGCCCCCGGTGCCCCACACTACTTCCGGTCAGTTCAGTCGTCTGCCGTCCCCGGTTGCCCGTTGCCGGTTCGCGGTGCCAGGCGCCGCCTCTTCATCCGCCGCGCCCGCGCCGCCAGCGAGTCCCCATGCCGGATCGCCTCACGCTCCTCCGGCGGCTGTTCTGGCTCGGCATACGGCACATCGGCCTCGGCACGATCGTCCTGCGGCCGGCCGCGGAACCACGTCGGCGGCTTAACGTGCTTGCCCCCGAACCCCTCAGGCGGACCATGGCGCGGCGCATGCGCGTCCAGTCGGTCATCCGGCACCTTCTTCGCCATGCGCCGCCGCAGCTCCCGGCCAAAGTCCGTCCGTCGCTCGCGCCGTACCGCGACATCCGGCGTCTCCAGTACCTCCTCCGGCTCGATCTCCGGATACTCGGTCGTGATGTCCGTCTCCGGCTCGATCGGGTGGAACACCTGCGGCTCCCGCATGCGCTCCAGCCGCCTGCGCAGCGCCGCCTCAAGCCGCACCCGCCCCTGCTCGTCGGTGTCGGTGAGCGCCACGGCGTCCGGGTTATTCAGATTCGTCCCGTCCCCGAGCAACCCCTCCAGGATCGCCAGTGCAGCGCGCTTGGAGGGGATGTGCGCCTCATGGCGCTCGACGTTCCATGTGGCATATTGGCGCAGCGGCTTGCCGACACACACCGGGCAGCCGTCCGCGCAGTCGCACGCGCTCACGTGCTCGAAGACGCGCGGCATGATCTCGTGCAGGCGCTCGTAGGCCTTCTCGGTGAACCCAAGGCCGTGCTGGAAACGCTCGAAGACGAAGATGTCCTGCCACGGTGAGTTCGCCGAGCCCACCGAGTGCGAGAAGTCGAGCGTGTCGCAGGTCATGAACGCGGGCAGCAGCATGCGCGTGGCGTAGCCGATGCCGCGCAGGCCCGAGTGCACATCCAGCCCGCTCAGGCGCACGCGCTCGAGCAGCTCCTCGGGCGCCTCCAGCCAGAACGCCATCGTCTCGAGCGCCAGCGTGGGCAGGTCCACGCGATGCTGGGAGATCGCGTCCAGCTCGTAGAAGTGCACCTTCTCGTAGCCCCACGTGTTGTCGTAGGCGGTGACCTCGCCCCAGTACGCGGTGCCGGTGCCGAAGGGCTTCTCGCGCAGGCGGTGGTCGATGTGATGCACGTCGGTGCCGCCCAGCGGCTGGGTGTAGTAGTCGACCGCCACGCGCCGCACGTAGCACAGCCGGCGCTCCATGTCCAGCTCCTGCACCTCATAGGTGTCGCCACGGTGCATGTAGATCGCCTGCGGGTGCAGGATGGGCTCGGCGTCGAAGCGCGCCACCTGGCCCAGCGTCTCCCCGGTCTGCCGGTCCTGGATGATGACGTTGGCGATGTCGCAGGCGCGCAGAGAGACCTCGTGCTGCGGGGTCTCGGCAGTCGCGTGATACCAGCGCTCGCCCACACGGCGCAGCTTGCGGTTCTGCTCGAGCACCGCGAGCACGATCTCGGCGTGGCGGCCGAAGATGCGCACCTCGTCGAAGGCCAGCGGCAACTCGTGCGCGGCGCAGCGCAGATGGCCGGTAATCACGAACGGGTTATCGGCGTCGATGACCGCCTCCTCGATCGGCCGGCCGAAGAGGTAGTCGGGGTTGGTCATGATGTACTGATTGATGGCGGTATCCAGGCCGATCAGCACCGCCAGGGCCTCGCGCTCGCCGCGCCCCGCCCGCCCGGTCTGCTGGAAGAACGACGCGAGCGTCCCCGGGTAGCCGACCACGATCGAGGCGTCCAGCCCGCCCACGTCGATGCCCAGCTCCAGCGCGCGCGTGGTCGAGACGCCCATCAGTTCGCCCGCGAACAGCCGACGCTCGATCTCGCGCCGCTCCTCGGGCAGGTAGCCGCCGCGGTAGGGCGTGACCTTGCCGGCCAGGTCAGGCGCCTGCTCGCGCAGGGCGTCGGTGACGTAGCGGTGGATCATCTCCGCGGTCATCTTCGCTTTCGAGAAGGTGATGGTCGGGCAGCCGGCCTGCAGTAGCGCGACCATCAGCTCGTGCGCCTCGACGTTGGCGCTGCGCCGCGAGTGCCACTGAGTCGCCCGGATGCGTGGCGGGTTCCAGAAGACGTAGGTGCGCCGGCCGCGCGGGCTGCCGTCATCGTCGATGATGTGCGCCGGTCGGCCGATGATCTCACGCGCCAGCTCCTCGGGGTTGGCGATGGTCGCCGAGCAGCCGATGACGCGCGGCGCAGTCTCGTAATGCGCGCACAGCCGCCAGAAGCGGCGCATCAGGTTCGCCATGTTCGCGCCGAAGATGCCAGAGTAGACGTGCATCTCGTCGAGCACGATGAGCTGCAGGCGCGAGAGGAAGTCGGCCCAGCGCGTGTGCCCGGGCATGACCGCCGCGTGCACTATGTCGGGATTGCTGAAGATGAGCGACGCCTGCTCGCGCAGCCTGCGGCGGGTATTGCTCGGGGTGTCGCCATCGTAGACGCCGGCCGCGATCTCCCCCAGGCCCGCGTCATCGAGCAGCCGGTTCATCGACTGGAACTGGTCCTGGCAGAGGGCCTTGGTGGGAAACAGGAACAGTGCGGTGGCGTCCGGGTCCTGGCGCAGCATCTCGATCGCCGGGATCTGGTAGCACAGCGACTTGCCCGACGCGGTGCCGGTAACCACCATGAGGTCGAGCCCGGCTCGCGCAATATCCAGCGCCTGCGCCTGATGTGAGTAGAGCCGTTCGATGCCCCGCGCCGCGAGCGCCCGCCGGACCGGCTCGCCCAGCGGCTGGTCGGGCTCGCCCCAGGTGGCCTCGCGTTCGGCCACCTCGCGGACGTAGACGATCTGCCCGCGGTAGTCGGGGGATGACCGAATCTGGTCGAGGAAGCCGGAGAAGTCCATCGCGATGCCGCGTCCCGGGCTGTGATGAGTGCCGCGCTCCCCGCGCGAGGCATTATACGCGAAGTCGAACGGGTGTTCAAGCGCCCGTGGTCGTGTCGTGTATGCACCCCGCCGAAGGACCCGGCCTTCTCGTGCCATCCCGCTCCCGCTCATGAGCGCGGCGGGACTCGTGGGCCGTTTCCCCGCTGCGCATCGCAGACGGGAGCACTTACGTGCGCTCGCCGAATGACGCGACCTTCCCGTGCCACGGGCGTCCTCGCCCGTGGGCCGTTCGTTCACCCGCTACGCTGCGTAGGGCCGCAGCGGACCAGGCCCGCGAGTGCCATCCCGCTCCCGCTCATGAGCGGGACGGGACCCGTGGACCGTTCGTGTCAGCTAGGCACGATGTCCTCGCTCCCACCACCAGGGCCAATCATGCGGATCGTCGACAAGGCCAGCCCGCCAGGGGTTCAGCCAGATGTAGTTGTACCAGTCCCGGTACTCCTCCTGCGAACGGATGATCCGGTTGAAGCCCTCGTCCAGCCAGAGAGTACCGCGTCTGCCGACCGTACGGTTGATCTGGTGAGCCGTGTAGCTCTTGAGGGCGTGCATGATCTCGGGCAGCGGAATGCAGCCATCCTCGCGCGGCAGTGGCTCGATGACTGCGTGCAGATGGTCAGGCATGATGGAGTAGAAGTGCAGTACGCAGCGGCGACCGTCCTGATGGCAAAGCGCCCCCTGGATGATGCGAGCGAGGCAAGGTCGGGTCAGGTTCTCCCGCCGCTCGCGGATCAAGGACGCGCGAACCGAGTAGGTCGCGTTGACGCACTCCCATCTCGGGAGGGTGCGCCTGCGCTTCTGGAACTCGCGCACGACACGTTGCGGGTGGTTGGCTTGCTCTGGGCGGTCCTCAGTCATGCGATCACCATCTGCAGGAACGGCAACGGCGCACGGGCGAGGACGCCCGTGCCACGGACAGGATGGCAGTCTCAGGTTGCTGGTACCGAGGCGACCGCCGCGAACACCACCTGAAGCGAACGACCATGTGTGGGCTGACGTGGCGGTGCTTGCTGACCGATGCTGTTGCGTCGGGCACGCGCACTCGCGCGGCCACCCCGACACCGGCGACGACCTCCTACCCCCCCAGCCCGTACAGCTCCGCCGCGTTCTGCCAGCCGATGCGCCGGATGTCGTCGTCGGTGGCGCCGGCGGCGCGCAGGAAGTCCACCAAGCTCGCCACCCGCGGCGGAAACGGATTCTCGTCCTGCGCCACGCCGAACATGGTTCCGTAGTCCTGGAAGGGCGGCCCCACCCGCGTGGTCCAGTCGGTGCCCGAGAGGATGCGGTCGGTGGGCACCTCGGCGATGGTCCGGGCGAGCGCATCGCTCTGGAAGTCGCGCACCTCGATCCAGAAGTTGCGCGGCCACTCGCCGAATACGCCCGCGATGGTGTCGAGGAACATGTCCGCCCACGGCACGAACTCCGGCGTCGGCCCACAACCGATGGCGTGCGCCAGGATGTACTTCGCCTCCGGCACACGGTCGTGGCAGTGCAGCAGGTCGCGCATGTGGTCCATGCCGTCGGAGGAGCCGGAGTAGGCCTTGTGCCAGTAGGTCCCGAGGTGCACCTGCACCGGCACGTCGTGCTCGAGGGCGTGGCGCACCACGCGCTCGGACTCGGGGTCGTCCATCCGGTAGCCGTGCATGTAGGGCAGCATCTCCCCAAGCTGCACGAAGCCCCACTTGCCGAAGGCCAGGTCCATCACGCGCAGCGTCTCATCGGTGAAGCGCGGGTTGACGCAGCAACTTCCGTAGAGGCGCCCTCCCGCCGCGCGCACCAGCTCATGGATCATGCGATTGGCGATGAGCATGCCGTCGGCGTCCGTGCCCACGCCGCCCAGGTAGGGCCCGTCGCAACTGATCAGGAAGCGCAGGTCGGCCTCGTCGCGGTCGAGCACGTCCAGCAGGTCGTGCAGCATCCGCTCGCGGCGCTCGCCGGCCGGGCCGATGTCGCTGACGTGGGTGTGGGTATCGATCCAGCGCAGGCTCACTTCAGGTCGCCTCCTCCGCTTCGCTCCAGCCAGTCGAGCCACTCGTCGGAGAACCAGCGCTCGGGCTCGGCCTCGACGATGGCGATCCACTGCTCGACCATGGCTCCCGCGCGCGCGCAGCGGAAGGTCGCCGAGCCGATGGTTCCGTAGCGCACGATGCCCTGCTCGGCGAGCAACTCCTCGATGACCAGGCGGTCCGGGATGCGGATCCACGGGAAGGGCCCGGGCTTCATCCAGCCGGCAAGCTCCGCCGCCATCGCCTCGCGGCGCTCGGGTGCGGCGCGCTGCAGCGCCCGTTCGGCCAGGTTCGCCTCCACGTAGTGCACCATGGTGCACACGGTGAAGTTCACGCCGATGAAGCAATAGGCGGCGTTCCACGCGCGCAGGCGCTCCCACGGGCTCTCCCGCGCGAAGGCCTCCGCGCTGAACGGCCCCGGGCGCAGGCCGCCCGAGCCATGCCCGGCGGTCAGCTCCTCCGCCCGCGCCCCGATGGCCGCCACCGAATGCGTCGCGTGGTCGCTGCGGATGGCCTCCGGTCGCCGGCGCAGCGTCTCGGTCAGCCTGCCCACGTAGGAGGGCGTGGTGGCCGGATCCCAGCGCTCGAAGACGAGATGCTGCTCATCGGGCGCCCAGTTGCACAGCGTGGGGACCGCGACCGTGCCCTCAGGCCCAACCGCGTCGAGAAAGCCGTCGATGACGGCATCCGGTCCGCCGATGACCGTGCCCATACTGGAGAGCGAGCTGTGGAAGAAGAGCGTGTTGCCCGGCATGACGCCGATCTCGCGCGCCGCCCGTGCCACGTCCTCGCGCGTCACCTGCACTGACTTGTCGCCCCGCTCGGGGTCCATCGGGTGACCTCCCCGTCGTTGCCGTTCGTGGCATCCCGCCCGAGGGCGGGATGCCACGAAACGACTACTCGGTCTCGGGTTCCAGCGCCGATCACCGCACCGCCCACGCCATCACGTTCTCGACGAAGGCGCGGTAGCGGGCCGTGGCGTCGTCGGACGCCGACAGGGCGCCGGTCACGTAGCGCTCGAAGCTCGGCACCATCACCAGCACGCGGCCCTCGCCCACTTCCAGCTCCAGCACCGCCGGCCGGCCCTCGATGTCGTTCGCGAGCGCCTGCCACGCGTCATCGGCATACGCCACACTGTCGTACATCGCCGCCCCCGCGATGTCCGCGACCGCGGTGGGCATCGTGAAGAGCGCGTGCTCCGGCGCAACGATGGCGCCGCTCACCGCGTTCTCCTCCTGTAGCACCAGCGGCGGGCCGAACAGGAACGGGTCCCAGGCCTCATCGTTCGGATGCGAGACCACTACCCTCCCGCCCGCGTGCAGCCATGCCAGCAGCGGCCCGGGGTCGCTGCGGATGCCCGCCGCGTCGAGCGTGCACGCCTGCGTGCCGAGGAATATCGTGCCGAAGCGCGACAGGTCGTCGCCCGCGGAGATGGGCGTCGCCTCCACGCCCAGCAGCGGCAGCGCCGGGCCCAGGAAGTCCTCATCGCCGGCGATCAGCCCCACTGCGTCGCCGACCTGCGCGGCCCCCACCTCGAGCCCCTGGACCGTGCACGGCCGGGCGTGCTCGCCCGAGGCGAGCGTGATCTCGGTCGTGCCCCCGGGCGCTTCATCCAGCTCGAAGAGCTGCCACGCACCGCCCGGCCGGACAGTCAGCGCCTGCGTCCGGCCGCCGACCGCCGCACTCACCTCGACCGGTTCGGGCCGGCCGCTGCGCAGCAACACGCGTAGCGGCTGGCCGGGCGGCAGCACGCGCGGCACGAGCGCCTCGAAGGGCTCGTCCCAGCGCCACGTGCTCAGGTCATCGCGCCCGGCGTTGTGCAGCTTGCAGATGAGCTGCGGGCTGGTCACCAGCGCGATCGAGTAGTTCTTGCCCATGCCGCCCGCGGTCGGGATGAAGTAGGCGTAGGTCATCTGCGCCAGGTCCAGGAAGTGCTCGTCGCCGGACAGCTCGTAAGCGATCGCCATGGCGTCGGCGACGCCCCAGGCCGAGTGGCCCGGGCGCGTGATCTCGTTGAAGGTGTCGCACGAGCATGACCGAAAGCCCTTGCGCTCCGGGATGAACTCCTCGCGCGCCAGCCACTGCGCGGCCCGCAGGATCATCTCATCCACCCGCGGGTCCTGGGCGTAGCGGTTGTAGTGCTCGAGCATGGTGATGAGCAGCCCCGAGCACCAGGCGTAGCCGCCGATGGGTGTCGGCTGCACCTGCGAATACCCGGCGGGGAAGCCCCAGTGCCCGGCCTCGGTCTGGCGACGGATGGCGTCCTCGATCATGATGCGCGCGGCGTTGAGGTAGAACGGGTCGTACGTCGCCTCGTAGTTCGCCAGTACGTCGTAGATGGCCCACGCCGCACAGCGCTCGGCGCCGTGGCCGATGGTCCAGTTGACCGTGCCCGGCCCGGCCATGAAGTCGCCCAGGCCCATGCCTGCCTCGCGCGAGCGCACCTCGCCCGTCATGTAGTAGTGCTCCAGCAAACCGCGGTTCCACTGGTGCCCCGACAGCGGCGCGGTTACGCCGCCATCGTTGGCGTAGGCGAGCCCGCGCTCCTCCTCGGTCATGCGCGGCTCATAGCCGCCGGTGTGGAACATCCGATGCGCGCGCGTCTTGAACACATCGCGCGGATTGGGCGCATGGTGGATGAAGTCCACGTCGCGCATATGCTCGGCGGCGGCGCAGGCCTCGTCGAAGAACCGCCGCTCGCCGGTGCGCACGAACTGCACCACGTCCGCATGCGGCGTGTCGTACTCGTGATTGCCCCAGTTGTAGCCGCGCTCGCCCCACCAGTCGCCGTAGTTCAGGAAGCCGTACGACCGGTTCTGCTCGCGAAGCTGCACCAGCCGGTCGAGGATGCGGTCCACCATCTGCTCATACTCGACGAACCGCCCCTCGGTGCGCGGAAGCTGATCGCCGAAGGCGCCCGAGGCGCAGTACCACTGCGTCGGCGCCTGCGCGATCAGCGGCTCGCGGAGCTGCTCGGCCCAGGCCGCAGTCGCCTCGGAGCCGCCCTCGTGGAAGCCCAGCCAGATCTCGCGTGTGAAGCTCATCCCCCAGTGCAGCCGGTAGCCGCCGTCCCGCACGTGATAGTAGAGCCGGTCGCTCTCCACCGCATCACCCAGGTCGGCGTAGCGGTCGTCTTCGAACGCAGGCAGCAGGTTGACGCCGATGCCTCCGGCCTCGTGGTGCCAGACCAGCTCGCTGGGCCACTTCTGCCAGAAGGCGCGCAGGCCCACCCACAGGCCACGGCCGTCGCTGCTGACGTCGATGGCCGACGGCCCGCGCTCGCCCTCGCGGTGCACGCCCGGCGCGGTCAGCGACCAGTGGTTGTCGAGGTCCTGGTTGAGCACCGCCGAGCCCGCATCGGCCGGGAAGCTGACCGGGCCGTCCTCTCCGCCCTCTACGGTCACCGTCGCGCCCTCCCCCGCGGACACGGGCAGGCCCATCATGTACTGGTCGATGCGCGTCAGCGTCTGATCCACCCGATCGTTCTCGACCGCGTGCTGGAGCCGCACCAGCCCGCTGCCAGCGGTGAAGTGGTAGCGCGAGACGTAGCGGAAGAGCGTCTCGCCCGCCGCATTCGCGTGCGCGCCGCTCACCTTGATGACGGCCGCCAGCGGTCCAGCGCGCTCGACCTCGATGGTCGGGGTGTCGGCGATGCTGCCGAACCCCGCCTCGTCAACGACACACACCGCCGCCACGGGCAGGTTCGCTGCCAGGCGATCGCCCGGCCCCGCATCGAGGGTCGCGAGGAACTCCCCACCGGTCTCCGGGTTGAGCGTCGCCTCGAGCACACCCGTGTCCACGATCAGCGCATCGCCGACGCGCTCGATGGTGATGCTTTCGACCTCAACCGTCCGCTCGACCTGAGTACCGAACTCGACGCCGAAGCGCGCGGTGGTCTGCGCTGGCACATCGGCCACGAAGTCGAGCAGCGTCCACTTGACCGAGCCGTCCGGCCAGCGCGCGGTCACTTCGCTCTGCACCGGCAGCTCCCGGCCATCGCCGTCGAGCAGGCGCAGGTGCGCGTCATCGCCCAGCGCCCCCTCCGGGAAGGGTAGGCCGGCGGTGATGGGCACGCGCGCCGCCGGAGTGGTGTGCGGGTTGTCTACGGTCAGCTCGACGGTCTCGCGCGCCACGCTGCCGACCACGGGCGCGGGCCGCGCGGTCGAGAAGGTCGCGTCCTCGCTGACGATGTCGCCGTCGCGGACAGGGACGCGCACGCGGTAGTGATACTCGCGATCGGGCTCCAGGTCGTCGAGGACGATGCGATGATTGTTCCACGAGTTGGCCCCGGTCACCGACGAGCCGTAGGCGTCGGTCGGGCCGAACTCCACCACGGGGAAGGTCGGCAGGGCGGTGATGAAGGTGACCTCCGCCCGCGGCGCCCCGGCGTCGAAGAGCACGCGCGCCTGCACGAAATCGACGGACTGCGGCGGCAGGTAGAGTGCGTGGTCCTCGGGCACGGGGATCGGGTCGCGGTCGGACTCGCCCGCAGCGCGCACGTCAATCCAGGGCATGCTGTCGCGGTTGGTGCCCTGGCCCTCGCGGATGTCCTGGTAGAGCAGCATCATGCGGAAGACCGACTGCCCGTCCTCCTGGTTGAGGTCGACATCGGCCACGATGTAGATCGACTTCCCGTCGGAGGCTTTGACCGACTTCATCGGGCGAGTCCAGCCGATCAGGTTGTCGTGGCGGTCGGAGTAGAACATGATGTCGCAGCCCGGGCCGGAATCGGGGCGGCCGGTGGTGCGGTCATTGTCGGCGTCCACGTAGAGGATGCGCACGTCGTGACTGGGGTGGGGCCAGGTGGTCTCGCCGGC
>JALGVA010000013.1:1141-54544 GCA_029820295.1 Candidatus Zipacnadia bacterium | reverse complement strand
CGAGGCCGCGGGCGCGGGCGTCGCCGGCGTCGGGGCAGCCGCAGGCGGTTGCGCGGGTTGCGTGGGTTGCGCGGCCGTGGGCGCCGGCGCCGTCGGAACCGGCTGCGCGGGGGCCACCGAGATCTGCGCCGGCTGTCCCGAAGTTGGCGCCGCCGGCGCCACGTTGATCGGAGCCGCCGCCGCCGGCTCGGGCGCTGCTGCAGGGGCGGGCGGCAGCTCGGCCTGCGCCGCCTCTTCGTCGCGGGGGCAGCCGATCAGCCACACGGCCGCCAGTGCGCCCATGATCACGATCGCCATCATGTCGATGCGCCTCATTACCTTCTGCCTCCCTGCGCGCCGATGTCGATCACTTGCCACTCGCCGTTGCTGACCACAAGGTCGCGCGCGGCGAACTGCCAGACCACCACCCGCTTGCCGGCGAGTGCATCGGGCCTGCGCGCGAAGCTCACGCGTGCGGTGTTCACGCCGCCATCGTTGAGCGCGATGATGTCCACCGGCCGGCCCAGGCGCAGCGCGAGCTGCTCGCCCAGCCCGGCGTGATCGCCCCAGCCCATCGCGGCCACCGAGTAGATGTTCGTGAAGCTATCCCCGAGCAACACCACCGGTGATGCCGGATCGGGCTCAACCGGTCGCCCGGACGCATCCACCACCTGCCGCACGGTCACGGTCTCGGGCGGCATCGGTTCGGGCAGGTAGTCGGGCAGCCCGAGCATGTCGTAGAGGTCGCCATGCCGCGTGACCGTCATCGGCCGCACGGCCAGCCCGCCCGGCCCGGCGAGGGCATCGCCGAGGGCGCGCGCCAGCTCATCGGCGGCGATGGCCATACCTTCGGGCGTCCAGTGGGTGTCCTGGCGCAGGTACATCTGGCCGGTCAGCTTGCCGCGCCAGAGCGCCTCGGCCGGGTAGACGGCCGTGATACCCGCGCGTCGCATCGCCTCGAGGAATGCCGCCATGTCCTGGTTCGAGGGCGGCCCGTTCTCCGGGGGGTAGCGGCGGCTGAGCCACTCGGGGTAGATGGCCTCCTTGCCCGGCGCGATCAGCAGCACCAGCTCAACACCCTGCGCGCGCAGGCTGTCACGGAAGGCCAGGATCGCCGGCAGCGGGTGCCCCTCGGCCTGCGGATCGGCCATGAAGCCGGGCGCGAGCGCGAAGTCGAGGCTGGGGCGGTAGAAGAGGCTGTCGTCCCGCGCCACCACGGCCTTCTGGTTGCCCGCGTTGAGGGCGACGAGGCTGAGCCAGTGCCAGCGCTCGCGCACCGCGCGCGCGACCACCGAGTGGTCCTCAAGTCTGCGCTCGTACTGCGCCAGGCCCTCGGCGGTGAGCGGGCTCGAGAACACCTCGAGCGCCTGCACCGGCTCGCGATGGCTCAGCTCCCACGCGGTCTGCACTACCGGCACAAACGCGATCAGCAGCAGGAAGCCGCCGACGAAGGCGATACGGCCCGCGCGCGGGTCCGACCGCGCCTGCGTGGCCTCGACTGCGTCCGCTGTGACTGCCGGCTCCTCGGGCATCGTGCTCAGAACCTGAAGTAGAGGAATGGGTTGTAGCTCTGCGTGAACAGGATCAGGGCGGAGGCGACCATGGCCGCCGACGCCCAGGCCATGCGCACCGGCCGCACCTCCTGCGCCGCCTCCCAGGTGTCGAGGCGCAGCAGGTGGATCAGCACGCACGCGGCCATCACGATCAGGTACTGCGGCTGGTAGAGCAGCGGCGTGATGAGCGGCGCGGCGGTCGCCGGCTGGGCGAGGCCGAACATGGCGCCCACGTAGTCGATGGACTGGCCGAAGGTCTCGGCGCGGAAGAACACCCAGGTGATGAGTACCACCACGAAGGTGCACAGTGTCGGCAGCGGCGCGGGCAGGCGGGCGTAGATGGGCCGCTTGCCCCGCCAGCGCTCGAGCGCGAGCAGCGAGCCGTGGATGGCGCCCCAGATGACGAAGGTCCACTGTGCGCCGTGCCAGAGGCCTCCCAGCAGCATGACGATGGCGAGGTTGGCGTAGGTGCGCTTCGGCGAGACACGGTTGCCGCCGAGCGGGATGTACAGGTAGTCGCGCAGCCAGGTGGACAGCGAGATGTGCCAGCGGCGCCAGAACTCGGTGATGCTCTGGGAGATGTAGGGCAGGTCGAAGTTGCGCTTGAACTCGAAGCCCAGCATCAGCCCCAGACCGATGGCCATGTCGGAGTAGCCGCTGAAGTCGAAGTAGATCTGGAAGGCGTAGGCGGTGACGCCCGTCCACGCATCGTACCAGACCAGATCACTGGCGCCGAAGGCGGCGTCGGCGACGGCGCCCATGGGGTTGGCGAGCAGCACCTTCTTCGCCATGCCGAAGGCGAAGAACAGCACACCGCGCGCGAACTTGTCCACGGTGTGCGAGCGCCAGCGGAGCTGCTCGGCGAGGTCCTGGTAGCGGACGATGGGGCCGGCCACGAGCTGCGGGAAGAGCGCCACATAGCAGGCGAAGTCGAGGAAGTCCCTGGCCGGGCGGGCGTCGCCGCGATACAGGTCGATGGAGTAGCTCATCGACTGGAAGGTGTAGAAGGAGATGCCGACCGGGAGGATGACCGTGTAGACCTCGACCGCCGGGCGGCCCAGCAGCTCGAGCAGGTAGTTCAGGTTGGTTTGGGCGAAGCCCAGGTACTTGAAGAAGCCCAGCAGCGACAGGTTGACGACGATGGAGGTAATGAGTGCGAGCTTGCGCTGGCGCTGCGGGGGCAGGCCCTCACCGGCGGGCGGGTCATTCGCGAAGGCGCGCAGGTTGCGCTTGCCCGAGATGAGCAGCCCGCAGACGTAGTCCACGGTGGTCGAGAACAGCATGAGCAGGACGAACCAGGGGTTGGCCCA
The DNA here is from genome assembly GCA_029820295.1 of Candidatus Zipacnadia bacterium. GTDB lineage: Bacteria > Armatimonadota > Zipacnadia > Zipacnadales > UBA5352 > JALGVA01. Next base: position 51,702 of record JALGVA010000013.1, on the reverse strand, counting down.
GCCGTAGAACACATAGCTGAGCAGCGCCACCACCATCTGGCGCCAGCGCATCGGGCTGAGGTAGTAGGCCAGCAGCGCGATGGGCAGGAAGTAGTAGAGGAAGACGTGCGATGAGAAGACCATTACGGTAGCCTGATGAGGTCCCAGTCCGCCCAATAGTTGTACAGGTCGCGACTCACCATGGTCCAGATGACCAGGCGCTTGCCCGACAGGCCATCCGGTCCGCGCCGGGCGAGCTGCCCGCGGATGCGCGGCCCCGAGCCCTGCGCCATGATCAGGTCGATGGGCAGGCCCAGCTCCTTCGCCAGATGCGCCGACACCCCCGCGTGCTCACAGTCCTCGAAGTGGAAGACGCCGGTGAAGCTGTCGCCAAGCATCACGATCGGCGCCGCCTGGTCGTCGGCGTAGAAGGTCCCGTCGGCATCGACCACCTGTTGTGCCTCGAGCTGCATCGGCCGGTAGGCCGCGCGCTCGGCTTCGGGCAGCATGCCGACGATGTCGCCGAGGCGTGTGCAGGTGGTCTCGCGCACCGTCCAGCGGTCGGGCTGCGCGCCGGCCTGCGCATACCACGGATACTCCCGGATGCGCTGCGCCATCAGCCGCGCCGCCAGCCGCAGGCCGCGGTGGGTCCAGTGCGTGTCCTGGGGCATGTAGAGCGGCTCCCCGGCGCTGTCGCGCTCCGCCATGAACGCCGGCAGCAGGTCCACGACCTGTACGCCCGCCGCGTCCAGCTCGCCCAGCAGCTTGCGGCAGTAGGGCGCCACCCACGGGCCCTCGATGCCCGGCGCGTGTGCGGAGAGCTTCTCGGGGTAGACCTCGGGCTTGGTCGGGATGACCACCAGCAGCAGATCGACGCCACGGGCCTGGAGCTGATCGCGGAAGTCGATAATCGCCGGCCACGGGTTCTTGCCCTCGGGCTGGTCGCGCAGGTCGCCGGAGAGGAGGTACTCGAGGTCGCCGCGGAAGAACAGCCAGCCGTCGCGGGCGGCGACGCCACTCTGGTCATCGGGCATGTCCTGCAAGAGCGCGCGCACGTCCATTCGGAAGCGCTTCAGCGCGTCTGCCCACGCCTCCCACGAGCCGCCCCAGCGCGCCAGCTCCGCGTCCCACGGGCGCGTCTCGGTCTCGGTGGCCCCGTCGGGCTCGGCGCCGGTCGCCGCATCGTCGCGCAGGCTCCCAGCCTGCGTCGGCGTATCGTGGCGCAGGCTTTCAGCCTGCGTTGCGGGAGGCGGGGCGTTGACGCCCGCGACCACGAACACGTTGTAGATGGCCTCACCGTAAGGGCGGCCGCGGATCACGGCCGTCGGGGCCTCGATCACCTGACCGGCCACCTCCGCGGCGGCCAGCGGATCGGTCTCGGGGTTGGGCCACGGCCGCGCTTCGTCGCCTTCGAGCAGGTAGGTCTGCAGCGTGGGGTACCACTCGGAGCACAGGCGGTAGAAGTAGCTGTCCACCTCGTCGGCGGTCAGCGGCTGCCCGCAGTAATCGGTCGTGATCCTGTCGAGCAACTCCGGCGCCAGTGGTTCGACGGCCAGGCGCGCGTAGACCTCGGGGTAGCCATCGCCATCCTCATCGCCCGCCGGAACCCAGGTGATCTCGGGCCGGAACTCGACCTTCACCCACAGCTCTGCGCCGTGCAGCCACGCCAGGGCGATCTGCTGCAGCGGCTTCGACTGCTCAGCGTTGCCCCAACGCTCGGCGCTCACCCGCGCGCCGGTGAGCAGCAGGGGCGCGGCGCGGTCATAGTCGCGCTCGATGAGGAACTTCGTCAGCGGCTGCCACGCCAGCGGACGGGCGCGCTCGGCCTCGGTCAGCGGGGTCTCAGCGATGGTGTCGCACACAGTCGCGGGATCGAGCGCGCCGTCGAAGCTCAGGCCCGACAGAGTGGTCACCGGCGCGAGCGCCGCGAGCGGCGCGGCCATCGGGTAGTGGAAGATGGGATTGCGGTCCCAGGCGGCGACGTCCAGCGAGGCACGGTCCGGGCGCTCCACCACGCGCACCATCACATGCGAGGTGGTGCGGCTGAGGGAGGACTGCAGCCCGCGGGCGACCGCGAAGTCGTCCGCCCCTGCCACGCAGGCCGGCAGGTGTGATGCCACGACCAGGTAGACCACGGTGGCCCACGGCTTCATGCCCATCTCCGTCCCGGCTCAGGCGCTCCCGACCTGGGGTCCCGCTTCGCGGCGAGGACCGGCGGGGTGCACGCGGCACATCCCCCCGGCGATGGTTGTTCAAACGTTTGCACACGGCGGAAGTTCCGCAGACAAGGAAGGTTGACGGCAACGGCGTGGGGGAGGCGCCTTCGTGGAAGATAGACCCCGTAGATCACTCGCTGCGCTCGTGATCACCTGGGAGTTTGCTGCGCAAACTCCATCCCCCGACCGCTGCGCGGTCTCCCCCTCCGCAGAGAACTTCAGATTGCGGCGTCGATGCAGCGGTGAAGGCGGGAACGTGGTGGCGCGCTGACTGCGGGCGGCTCGCGGGCGGAGGTGGCCGGGCCTCGCCGGGCGCACTATGCGTTGCGGGGATGCCGATGGTTGCGGACGGCAGGAGGTGGCGCGCGATGGCGACGGCATGGTGGCGGATGGCGGCGGGGCTGGGTGTGGGGCTGATGGTGTTGCTGCTCGCGCCGGCGGGCTGCATGGCGGCCGGGGAGCAGCTCATCGCCGGCTTCGAGAGCGAGGCCGAGCTGAGCGACTGGCAGATCTCGGCCACGTCCTTCGGGCTGGTCGAGGAGGGCGTGACCGAGGGCGCGCACGCGCTGCAGATGATCTTCGACCCGCAGGGGCGGTGGTACCCGGTGACCATGTTCTGGAACCGGCCGGTGCAGGACTGGTCGCCGTGGGATGCGATCGTGGTCGATGTGCTCAACCCGAATGACCACCCGATCAACGGCGCGCTGCTGGTCGCCGACCAGGCGTGGGCGGATGCGGGCCGCTCGTACTGGAATCGGCACAACTCGGTGACCACCTTTGCACCCGGGCCGGGCCGGTGGGTGATCCCGGTGCGCGGGCTGTTCCGCGGCGAGGCGGGCAGCCGCAATAACGACATCGCGCGCGACATCGACATCGACCAGATCATCCGCGTTGATCTGAACTTCGGCGCGAAGGGCCAGACCGGGCGGGTGATCGTGGACAACATCCGCTTCGTGCGCGTGGACCGACCGGAGGGCGTGTGGGCGTTCGATTTCGGCCCGCCCAGCCAGGCGGTGATGCTCGGCTGGACCGCGGTGTCGAGTCAGAGCGCGTATGACGCGGCCGTCGGCTACGGCTTCGGGCCGCGTGGCGGCACGCCCTGGGACGGCGCCGCGCGCGACACCACCTTCGGGCCGATGCTCACCCGCGACTTCTGCGAGGCCGGCGGCTACGACTTCCGCGTGGACGTGCCGCCGGGGGAGTATGAGGCGCTGGTGATCTTCGAGAACAGCGGCTACTGGGGTAGCGAGCAGGCGGTCAACTCGCGGCGCGCCATCAGCGTCGGCGGCGAGACCGTCTGGGAGCAAGAGCGGCCGCTGGGCGCCTCGACCGCGCTGTATCGCTTCGAGGAGATGGAGCCCATCGGCGTGGACCTGTGGGATACCTACATGGCGCCGGAGCTGGCGAAGCCCGAGCGCTTCCGCGTACAGGCGGGCGATGGCGGGCTGACGCTGCACTTCGAGGCGGACGTGGTCTGGGGCAGCAAGATCTCTGCGCTGGCGCTGCATCGCGTCGGCGATGGCGCCGCGGCGGAGTGGCTCGACGGGCAGATGGCGGCGCTGGCGGACGAGTTCCGCGCGCAGGCGGTGTGCCTCGATCCACAGCCGGAGGCGCTCGCGCCGTCGGTAGCGTGGCGGGAGCGGGGGCTGGTGGCGTGGCCGGTGCGGATCGAGGACACGGTCGCGCCGCACACCACGCCCGCGGGGGCACCCGAGCCCGCGTACCTGCGGCTGTCGGCGGACGCGGTGCGCGGGGAGTACGAGCCGGTGTGCCTGGCGGTGCGGCCACTGGGCGACCTGGGCGAGTGCGCGGTGAGCCTCGATGCGCCGGCGGACGCGGCCGTGGCGGCGGAGGTGCGCGTGGTGTGGTACAACACCAGCCGCGGCTTCGGGACCATCGCCTACCGCATCCGGCCGCACACGCTGCGCCCCGTGGAGAGCATCGCGCTGCCCGCGGAGGTGACGCGCGAGTTCGTGGTGACCTTCCGGGTGGGCGAAGACGCCGCGCCCGGCGAGCACCAGGCGACGCTGCACCTGACCGGGCCCGATGGCGCGGAGCTGCTGGCGGCGCCGGTCACTCTCACGGTCCACGATGTGGCCCTCAGTCGCGAGACCGACTTCCTGATGGGCTTCTTCGGGCTGATGCCGCCGGCGAAGCTGCTGCCGGGCGGCGCCGCCGATGAGGCGCTGGCGCAGAGCCTCGACATGCTGCGTGAGCATGGCATGAACGCGCTCTCCGGCGGGCCGAGCTGGCGGCTCACCGGCTGGGACGACGGGCGGCCGCAGGTGGACTTCGACGGGGTCGATGACTTCTTCGCACTGTGCCGCGAGCATGGCTTTGACCGGGCGATCAACGGCTACGGCGGCCTGCGCTTCACGGGCCTGCACCAGCGCTACGAGAAGGGCGGCGTTGGCGAGCAGGTCGAGCAGGACAGCGGCCTCGACTACCCCACCGCGCTCATGCGCGCGTGGGAGGTCGTCGATGTGCACGCGCGCGCCGCGGGCTGGCCGACCATCTTCTACGCCATGTGCGACGAGACGCGCGTGGCCGACCAGGCGCGCCGCGAGCTGGAATTCATGCGCATGATGGCGCAGGTGAGCGCGCGCTTCCCGCAGACCGTGCAGACCAGCGGCGCCTACAGCGTCAACTTCAACTCGCGCCCGACCGATGAGGCCGACCTGCTGCTCTGGCACCAGCGCTTCTTCGAGGCGCTGGACGTCAGCTCGCTCAACGGCCACGACCAGTCGGTGATGGATGAGGCGCGGCGGCTGGGCCGGCAGATCCACATCTACAACCAGGGGCGCAGCCGCTGGTCGTTCGGGCTCTACCAGTGGAGCGAGTTCCGCAAGGGCGTGAGCGCCCGCTGGCAGTGGCACTTCAACATCCTGCACGGCTACCAGTTCTTCGACCTTGACGGCCGCGAGCCCGACACCGCGATGGTGTGCTACGGGCGCGAGGAGCTGTACCCGACCATCCACTTCGAGCGCTGCCGCGAGGGGGCCGAGGACTTCTACCTGTACCAGACGCTGCAGGACGCCATCGAGGCGAACGAGCAGGCCGGGCGCAAGCCAGGGGAGACCGCCGCGGCCCGCGCGCTGCTTGACGGAGCCACCGACGCGGTGGCGCTCAACCAGCGCACGGCCCCCGCCGACTTCGACGCCTACGCCTTCAAGCTGCAGGTCATCGCGGCGCTGGAGGCCATGCGCTGACGGCCGGCGAAGCTGTGACGCGAACGCCTGATATCAGGACACGGGTGAGTGAGCGATGACCAGACCGGCGCTGATAGGGATCTGCGTGGCCATGGCCGCGGGTGCATGGGCTGAGCCGTTGCTGCAGAACGCCGACTTCGCCGCGACGGCCGAGGCCGACGCCAACTGGCCGGCGGCGTGGCAGGTGGCGGACGAGCACCGTGAGTTGTACGGCTGGGTCAACGATGACGGACACAGCGACAGCATGTCGCTCCGCTACGCGACGCGAGAGCCCGCAGCGGGGGGGCCAGTCTGGCAGACCGTTGACTGCGCGCCGAACACCGAGTACGTGCTGACTGCGGCGCTCAAGAGCGACGGGACGGTCATGCCGATGGTGCGCGTGCTGGCGCGCGACCTCGAGCAGATCGCCGTGAGCGTCGAGTCGGTCGGCGAGACCGCATGGATCATGCACACCGCGCGCTTCAACAGCGGCGGCTCGCAGACGCTGGAGGTGCAGCTCCTGGGCGACCGGACCATGGTGCAGGAGGGCGCCGGCGCGCCCGCGGGCGAGGCGGGCTTCGATGACGTGCAGGTCTACCCGGCCGACGAGGCGCCGGAGGACGTCCGACCGCGCTCGTTGTTCACCCCGCCGGGGCCCAACATGGCGCTGCACCGGCCGTACACGCTCAGCCCCGCGCCACGCTACAGCTACTGCACCGAGCCGGGCGACGCCACGCAGCTCACCGACGGTGAGTACACCGTCGGCTACTTCTGGACGCAGGCGACCACGGTCGGCTGGAGCGGCGCCATGCCCGTGGTCATCACCATCGACCTGGGCGAGCTGCAGCCGATTGCCAGCCTGTCCTACAGCACGGCCGCGGGAGTGGCCAACGTCGAATGGCCGTCGGCGATCACGGTCATGGTCAGCGATGACGGCCAGCAGTGGGCGCTGCTGGGCGACCTGGTGCGCATGAGCGCCGAGGAGATCGGGCCACCGCCGGAGGGCTACGCCACCCATCGCTTCGCAGCGCTCGATCTCAACACGCGCGGGCGCTACGTGAAGCTGTTCGTGGCGCAGCTCCCCTACACTTTTGTCGACGAGATCGAGGTGTACCGCGGCGACGAGGCGCTGCTGGCGGTGGCGCCTGAGGGCAAGCTGGTCAGCGACCCGATGGAGTTCTTCTTCGAGCACCGGGTGTTCTCGTCGATGGTGAAGCGGCTGGAGGCCGACATCGAGAATGCGCGCGCGGCGGTGCGCGCGGCGCCGCTGGGTGCGGGTGAGCGGGCGCGACTGCTCGCCGAGGCCGCCGCGCTGGCCGCCGAGATTGAGGCGCTGCCCTTCGGCGTGCCCGAGGGCTTCCGCACCGTGCTGCCCTTCAGCGACCTGCAGGCGCGCATCTACGCGTTGCACGCGCCGGTGCTGCGGGCGAAGGGGCTCGGGCCGCTGACGGCCTGGGCGGCCAACCGCTGGGATCCGCTGGCGCCGACGCAGGCGCCCAACGAGCCGCCGACCTCCGCCCCCGAGCTGTCGGTGGCGATGATGCGCAACGAGTACCGCGCGGCTGCGTTCAACCTGACCAACGCCACCGACAGCGAGATGCTGGTGACGCTGAATGTCGAGGGCCTGCCCGGTGGCATGAATCCCGAGTGGGTAAGCGTGCGCGAGGTGCTGTTCACCGAGACCACGCGTGGCGGCACCATCGCCGCGGCGCTCCCTCAGGCGCGCCGGGATCCGCGCGGCTGGCGCGTCGGCGTGCCCGCGGGCATGACCCGGCAGGTGTGGCTGTCGCTGCACCCGACCGACGTCGAGCCGGGCGCGCATCGCGGAGAGGTTATCGTGCAGGCGGGGCGCGGCATTGCGGACATCGTGATGCCGCTGACGGTCGAGGTCTACCCGCTGGACTTCCCGGAGCTGCCCTCGATCGCCATCGGCGGCTGGGACTACACCGAGACCACCGGCGCCCGCGACGTGCGCGGCCTCGATCTCGATGAGTTCATCGCCAACCTGCGCGCCCACTACGTGGATACGCCGTGGGCGAGTTCGGCGGTGGCCCCGGCCGGCGTCGAGTTCGACGCCGAGGGCAACCTGACCGGCGAGCTGAACTTCGACATCTGGGATGGCTGGGTGGAGAAGTGGGCGGGCTCGCGCAACTGGGCGGTCTTCCTGTCCGTAGGTGACAGCTTCCACAGTGAGCCGATGGGCACGGAGCGCTTCAACCGCATGGTCGGCCAGTGGATCAGCGCGTGGGTGGATCACATCGAGGGCCAGGGCATTCGCGCGGATCAGCTCGCGCTGCTGCTGGTCGATGAACCCACCCGCCCCGAGCAGGACGAGATCATCCTCGCGTGGGCGCGCGCCATCAGCGCCGCCGAGCCCGACGTGGTCATCTGGGAGGACCCGTGCCATGCCGACCCGTACTCCGCCAACCAGGAGATGATCGACGCCTGCACGGTGCTGTGCCCGAACACGCCGCGCTTCATGTCCCTCGAGCAGTCCTACCGCGACTACTTCGACGCGCGCCGCGCCGCCGGCCAGGAGCTGTGGTTCTACTCGTGTAACGTGGGCAAGGACGCCGACCCGAGCACCTACCACCGCGGGCAGTTCTGGTGGGCGATCGAGCACGGGGCGACCGGGTCGTGCTACTGGGCCTTCGGCGACGAGGGCGGCGGCGGCACTTCGATGAACGCCTACCTGATCCCGGGTTATCCGTACTCACCGCTGTTCCTCGACCCGCCGCACGTGATCGACGGCAAGCACATGGAGGCGATCCGCGAGGGCGCGCAGGACTACGAGTACTTCGCGATGCTGCGCGCGCGCGTGGCGGAGCTGGAGGCGGAGGGCGTGGCACATCCGGCGCTGGACGAGGCTCGCGAGCTGCTGGGGACCGGGCCAGCGCGCGTGGTCGCGACCATCGATCGCGACAGCCTCTACTGGGACGCGCCCAAGGACCGTGGTCTCATGGACCGCGTCCGCGTGCAGGCGCTGAGGCTGCTGGCGCGGCTGGCGGAGCTGTAGGGCAGAAGGCTGCGGACGGCAACGGCGTGGGGGAGGGGCTTTCTCGGAAGAAAGCCCGTTCGCCCGACCGCTTCGCGGTCTCCCCGTCCCCAAAGAACTTAAGTCTGCGCCCGAGGGCGTCACGGTGAGGCGGTCACGTCTGGGCGCACGTGACGGCTCGCGCGAAACCGTGGCGCCGGGGCGCGCCTGCGGCGCACTCCCTGCGCTCCCGGTTTCGCGCGATACCCGCCGAACGGCATGGCCCTTGGCGGCCGCCGATTGGTGATTGACCGCCCCGGCACCCGCGGCCGGCTTGCGCGCTCCGTCCCGTCCTTCGGACGGACCTGCGCGCGCGTCGCCGGTGGCGGCGCGCGCGCGCCTCCCTGCGGTCGGCACGGCGTCCACGCCGCAGCGCTCTCGGCGCGGGTCGCCGATGGCTCCCCGCGCCTCACGCGCCCGCGGGCTCCTTACTACTGCGCCGCGCCACAGACGCGCATGGCGACGGTGAAGACCGAGCCGCGCGCGGTGATCAGCAGCGTGCGCAGGTCCTCGCCCGCGAAGCACATGTTAGTCGGGCGCTCGGGCAGCTCGATGCGCTCGATCGGTTCGCCCTCGGCGTTGAACGCCACCACCGCGTCGAGGGCCAGGTAGACGTTGCCCTCCGCGTCGATGGTCATGCCGTCGCCGCCGAACTCGACGAACAGTGTGCGCTCGGTGAGGGCGCCATCGTCGCCGACGGTGAAGCGCCAGGTCCTGCCATCGCCGGCGTCGGTGACGTAGAGGGTGCGCCCGTCGGGGGTGCCGATCAGCCCGTTGGGGCGCACCATGTCGTCGATGATGCGCACGACCTCGGCCCCGCCGGGCTGGACGTAGTAGACGTGCTCGCCGTCCTGGCTCAGCTCGCCCCGACCGTAGTTCGGGTCGGAGAAGTAGACGCCGCCGTCGGGGGCGACCCACAGGTCGTTAGGGCGGTTGAAGCGCTTGCCGTTGTACTCATCGGCGACGACGGTCACCTTTCCCTCGAGGGTCACCCGCGTGATGCGCCCGCGGTCACCCTCGCAGACGATCAGGTCGCCCTCGCCGTCAAAGTACATCCCGTTCGCCCCACCGGTGTCCTCGCGGAAGAGCGTGACCTCGCCCTCCGGGGTCCAGTGCCAGGTGCGGCCGGCGCGCACGTCACTGAAGTAGACGCTGCCATCGGGGGCGCGCGCGGGGCCCTCGGTGAACATGAAGCCGTCGCGCACCAGCTCCGGTCCCGCGCCCTCGGCTACAACGCCCTCCTCCTGGCCGGACGCGCCGCCGGGCGGGATTGCCAGCAGCAGCGCGACCACCAGCACCGCCACGATCGCCAGGTCCATCGCCATCTGTCGCCACCTCCACGACTTGCTGTCTCTGTCACCGGCGTTGCGGTCTGCTACTGGAGGGTCTGACGCACCGCGCCGGCGGGCAGCTCGCCGACGTACAGCCCTGCCAGGTACGCGGGGTTGAGGTAGTTGTCGCCGGTGCCCGTCCACATCATCTGGACGGTGCGGATGCCGCCGAAGTCGGCGTCATTGACGCCTACGTCGAAGCCCAGCCCCTGCCACGCCTCGCCTCGCAGCTCCGTGATGGCTGCGAGCGGCAGATCGATGCGCGCGGCGTAGCCGGTCGCGGTCGGCGCGCACTCGACCGCGATCCCCAGCAGGTCATCGGGCAGCGGGTCCATGCTGCGCCACGGCGCGGGCCCCTGGGCGGGATCGGTGGGGATGACCTGCAGCGCCAGCACGCCCGGCATGTAGACCGGCTTGCCCTGATCGGCGTCGGGGCGCAGGTCAAGGTATAGCTCCACTGAATCGCCCTGCGATGGATCGTCGAGTGTCGCGACGGCCAGGCTGTCGTCGGTGACCTCGACGATGAAGCGGAGGCGGTCGGGCAGTGCCACCACGGCGAAGCGCCCGGACAGGTCCGCCGGCCCAAGCCAGGCGTGCCGGCCGATGGTAAGCGCGTCGGCGCCCAGGTCGTGCCACGTCGGCGCGGCGGGCTCCCCGCCGTCCGCGGCCGAGTCGGCGGCGATGGCCGGCGCGGTGACCAGCCAGCATACATCCACGCCGCCGAACCCGCCTCCGCCGCGCGCCAGCAGCCGCACCGGGACGCCCCAGGAGCGCTCGGCGTCCGGCTGCGGCGCGATCGGCAGGGGCAGGGCGACGCGCGTCGCCTGTCCGGGCTCGATGTGCGCGGCGTCGTCGATGGCTGCGCCCTCGCACTCGAGCCGGAAGTCGCAGTCGATCGCGGCGCCGGTCAGACCCCGGATGTCGGCTTGGACCTCGAAGGCGGGCCCCGGGCGCAGGTGCGGGCCGGTCACGAAACTGCAGGCCACCGTGGGCGCCACGCCCATGGCGTCCTGCAGCGCGCACAGCACCTCGCGCGCCATGATGACATGTGTGAAGCCGCCGGGGTGACTGCCGTAGGGGAAGGGGCCGCGGCAGTCGGCGTCGCCCTCGCGGATGGCGCGGTCGAGGTCGGCGACGGGGATCGCGGACTCCGCGGCCACCGCGCGTGCGGTCTCACTCCACAGGTTGGCCGGGTACGGGTCGGAGATGGGCGGCAGGCAGGCGATCACCAGCGCCGAGGTGTCGCGCAGCGCGCGCATGAGCAGGGCCGACAGGTCGCGCCGGAAGGCGCGCACCGGACGCCCCCAGCCCATGTCGTTGCCGCCGAACTGCACGAGCAACAGGTGCGGACTCTCGGCCACCACGTCGGCGTCGAAGCGGCGCAGGGCGTCGCCGGTAGTCTCACCGGGATGGCCGTGCGCGATCAGCTCGATGGTGCCGCCGTGGTACCAATACTGCAGCGCGTCGGCGACGATGCGGTGGTAGACGTTGACGCCATCGGTGCCCCACCCGGCCGTGAGCGAGTCGCCAAAGGCGACCACGCGCACGGTCTCACCCGCCTGCAGGTGCTCCAGCACGCGCCCGGCGCGGGCCTGCGTCTCCAGCGCGGCGCCGGGCGGCACCTGTTCCTGCGCCAGGCACGCCGTGGCGCCTGCGACCGCCACGGCGGCGCACGCGAGCAGCGAGGCGACCCGTCGAGCCGGCCGCGATGTCATCGCGCCACGCTCCCCTGAGTGTCCGCCCGACAGCCCGGCGTCGGCTACGCCTCGGCGGCCGTCTGCACCTCGATGGGCGTGAAGCCGGCCGGGTCCTTCTGATCGTCGGGCGCGAAGCGGCCGCGCTCGACCAGCGCCATGATCTCGTCGCGCGCGGCCACCGGCAGATCGGGCACGCGCGCGAGCAGCTCCATGGCGTCGAAGTACGCCTCCGCCTCGCTGTCGCGCCCGAGCTTCTGCAGCGATAGCGCCTGGTAGTAGCGCCGTGTCCACTCGCGGTTCCAGTAGGCCTTCTCGTAGCCGGTGAAGTGCTCGATGGCCACGCACTGCTCCCAGCACTCGCGCGCGCGCTCCCAGTCGCCGAGCTTTTCGTGCAGCCGCCCCATGTGGTAGAGGCGCCGGTCATCCTCGAGGTCCACGGTAACGATGCCCAGGTGCTCGGGTGGCGGTGACATCCCGGCGAGGATGCGCAGCGCCTCCTCGTACTGCTTCTGCGACGCAAGCTGCAGCGCCTCCTGGAACCAGCGCCGCACCCACAGGGTCTGCGGGCCGGGAAGCTGCCAGTTGACCGGGAAGTCGAGGCGCGCGCACAGCGCGTCGAAGTCGTCGTAGCGGCTGTCGCGCAGGTAGGCGTCCAGCAGCAGGTAGGCCAGCGGCGGGCTGGTCATGAGCGCGTCCATCTCGCCCTCGAGATATGCCACCAGCGCCTCGCGGCCTTCGACGGCGCCCAGCGCGTTGGCGAGTTCGCGCTTGACGTAGAGGTCTTGCGGCTCGGCCGCGGCGGCGGCGCGGAAGTGCTTGAGCGCGGCCGTGCGGTCACCGGTCACGCGCGCGTGGTAGTAGCCCAGGTTTGCGGCGAGCAGGTAGTGCTCCTCGCCCTCGGCGAGCGCCTGCTCCCACAGCGCCACGCCCTCGTCCAGGCGCCGGCGCGCGACCAGCAGATTGCCCAGCAGGAAGAGCGGTCGCGGGCTCTCGGGCTCGCGATGATGCGCCCACTCCAGTACCGGGATCATCTCCAGCCGCCAGGGCTGGTGGCCGACCACGTCGGCGCGGCAGGCGCGGCGGACCGTGCGCAGCCCCTCGGCCTTGCGCCCCTGCTGGTCGCGGACCCACGCGAGCACGAACAGCGCCAGCGGGCCGGGCCCGGGGATGAGGCGCAGCGTGGCCTCGGCCTCGGCCAGCAGCCCTGCGGCGATGTAATCCCAGGCGGCTTCGAGCAGCGGCGGCTCATCCTCGCGCACCTGCTCGAGGAGGGCGCGCGACGGTTTCCTGGGCAGGTCCTGCTCGGGGCCACCCTCCGCGATGAACATCGCCTCGATGTGCAGGAACGGGTCCTGGGCGTCGATGGCGCGCGTGGCCTCGATCTCGGCGGCCGCCTCCTTCATGCGCCCGAGCCGGCGCAGGCACGCGGCGCGCAGGCCGCGCGGGCGGGTCAGGCGCGGCCATGCGGTGGCCAGGCGGTCGAGGTACTTGAGCGCGTGATGCCAGTCCTCCTCGCGCATGCGCAGCTCCGCCAGCCGCACCAGCGCGCGCGCCTCGGTGTCGCCGCGCGCGGCCAGCTCGAAGGCTTTGCGCGCCTCCTCGATGCGCCCGCCGAGCACCAGCGCGACGCCGTGAAAGTAGCGCAGGTCGAAGCTGTCCGGGTCGCGCTCGCGGGCCACTTCGAAGTGCTCGATGGCCTCGTCGTAGCGCCCCTGCCAGGTCGCGAGCTTGCCCAGCTCGCGGCGCGCGGGCGAGAAGCCGGAGTCGAGCTGCAGGATGCGCTCGTAGAGCGGGCGCAGGTCGTGGTTGCCCCAGTCGCGCGCCTTCGTCTGCGCCTCCGCGAACAGCTCCTCGACGCCCACGGGCTCCAGCGGCCTGCTCAGGTCGATGACCTCGCGCCACGAGTCGCGCCGGTTGGGCTCACGCAGGCGACTGCGCGCCAGCACCTCGCCGTCGGCACTGCGCAGCGTCACCGTGGTGTTTCGCTCGGGGCCGGCCTCGCCCCTGAGCGTGACGAGCTGCTCCGCGGGCCGGCGCGGGTCGAGCGAGATGCTCTCCTCGACCGGGCGCTCGCCTTCGGAGGCCACCTCGATGCGCGCGTCCGGGAACGAGCCGTTGGCCATGGCGACGACCTTCATGCGCGGGCCGCCGCCGCGCGGGCCCTCAACCAGCTCCGCCCGCAGCGCCGCGCCCGGCCCCGCCCCGTTGAAGGCGCCGGTGCCGCGCACCGGGTACCAGATCTCGGTCCACTCCGCCTCGCTTTCGGGCGGCATGACGTCGCGGTGTTCCTGGATGGTGATGCGTCCGGCCTGGACCTCGCCGAACACCTCGCCCGAGCTGTGATGGGTGCGCCGGCGCATGGCCGCCTGCGCCTCGTCGGTGCCCCAGGTCCAGTGCTTGCGGGCGGGCAGGTCGGCGAGGTCGGCGTAGTGGACCAGGCCGAACTGCCGCTCGTGATCGTAGTAGCCGAAGAAGGGCTCGGTGGTGTCGAGCATGTACAGGCCGAGCATCTCGCCCGGGTACTCGCGGTAGAAGCTGAGGTCGCGGTGCCGCCACATGGGCCAACTGAACACGCGCTCCTCGGCCCCATGCATGGCGGCGGCGCTGTCGGGGAAGATGTACTGGCTGGCCTCGGTGAGCACGAAGCTGCAGTTGCTCCAGTACATGTAACGGCTGTCGTGGGGGGTGCGGTTGTAGATGCGCACGCGCATCTCGAGGGACGAGCGGTCCGGGCGCAGCGTGAAGGTGACCGACCAGCGGGTGCGCCAGATCTGCTCGTACTCGCTGATGGTGATCGAGGCCGAGCCGTCGTGGTGCTCGGCGGACGACACCTCGCGCGGGCGGCTGGTGGTACAGGCGTGGGCCAGCGGGTAGTTGACCTCGATGCCGCCGCTGGTGTAGTTCAGGCCGAAGCCCGCGTTGTAGGTGTGCACCTCGCTGTTGAAGTTCGCCAGGTCCACGTCGGCGATCTTGTCGTGCAGGCGCCAGATGCGCCCGCCGGTGTCGGCGTTGACCGCGACGCGCAGGAAGTCGTTCTCCAGCTCGAGCATCTGGTAGTCCTGCGCGACCACGTATTTGCGCATGCTTCCCCAGTACTGGTAGGGGTATACGGGCCAGGTGGACCACTGGGGGAAGACCGGGTGCGGGTTCAGGAGGTCCTGGCTGTAGTGGTCCATGGTGACCGTGCGGCGGGTGAGCCTGACGGCGTCCATGCGCGCTCCCTCCTCGCGAGTGGTGTGCCCCCCTTCGGCGCGGCGATGCGGCTTCCTGCCGTCGGCGCCCGTCACCCCTGCGGGATGGTGAAGGCGCTGACCCGGCCGGCGTCGTCGGCGACGATGATCAGTGGGTCATCGCCCGCGGTGACGGTCAGCGCGGCCGGTGTGCCCTCGATGGCGCCCTGCCAGCGCACGGCGCCGTCGGTGGAGAGCACCAGGATCTCGCCGCCCTCGAGCGCCGCGATGATCACCGGGGAGCCGTCCACGATCGCCGAGGTCATCTCCAGCACCGGGCCGCCGACCGCGGCGGCCCAGCGCTTCGCGCCCTCGCCGTCGAAGGCGGAGACGAACTCGCTGGTGGCGCCGGTGACGATCAGCGGGCCGCCGTCGGGCGCCGCGATGATCTCCAGGCCGCGCACGTCGTCGCCGAGCTGGTGCTGGAAGAGCCGCCCGTCATCGTCCATGGTCGGCGCGATCACGTGCAGGCCGGCGCGCCCGGTGCCGAAGGCGATCTCGGGGCGGCCGTCGGCGTTCACGTCCGCGATGGCCATGGAGCTGAGCGTCGCGCCCCAGCCGTCGCTGAGCACGCGGCGCATCCACCGGTCGCCGCCGTCGAGGAAGTAGAGCGTGTCGGTGCTGGACACCTCGGGGTTCCCGCCGATGAGTTCGGCGGTACCATCGCCGCTCACGTCGTAGAGGCCGTGGATGCCGAAGAGGCCCGCGTACGACCAGAACATCCAGCGGGGCTCGCCATCGGGCGTGAGACCGTGCAGGCGCTGGTCACCGGTCGCCACGCAGACAGTGCGCTCGCCGGCCAGGTCGACCACGAAGGTGTAGAGCGCCGGGTTGCTGGGGATGTAGAGGGTCGAGTTCACCGCGGTCTGCTTCTCGGGCGCATAGCTCCAGCGCGTCGAACCATCGGCGTTGCGGCACTCGAGCGTGCTGTCGGCGCGCGCGAGCAGGACCTCGGCGCCGCCGTCGCCGTCGAGGTCGGCGACGCAGACGTCGTGCACCCGGACACCCGTCTCCATGCGCGCGACTTCGGCGCCGCGGGCGTCGAGAAACGCAACCGCCCCGGCCTCGCTCGGCACCGCGACCACGCCGAAGCTCGCCGGCAGCGCGGGCCGATCCGGGGCGAGCACTTCGGCTCCGGGGTTGCCCGCGAATGCGCGCAGGTGATCGACCGCCCCACCGGCGTCGTACTGCCACGCCGGCGTGAGCCGCCCGGCTCCCTCAGCGACCGTGGCCGCCGCCGCCAGCAGGTCATGCTGCGCGGACGCGAGCTGCGCGGCGAGGGCTGCGCGCGCGTCGGCGGACAGCGGGGCGATCGCGCACTCGCCACTGCCGCTGGTAATCGCGCCGTCGGCGAGGCTCAGCGTCAGCGTCACCGGACCATCGGCCGACAACACGACCGTCCCGCCGATCTGCGCGCGCCGGCCGCCGGCGACTGTAAGTGCGTCCGCGGTGAGGTAGAACGCGTCGGCGTCGATGGACAGCGCGCCGATCTCGACCGGCCCAACTGGCGCACCCGCGTAAGCAGCGAACTGTGGGCCCTCGACCCGGACCACGCCCGGCCCGACGCGGTGCATGACGTACTGCGGCTGCACGACGTTCCCGGTCTCATGGCCGAGCGTGCACAGGAATGCGGTTTCGCCCGCGGCCAGCTCGGAGTTCATCGACTGCGCGACCATGTTGGGCAGCGGCCGGGCGTACGGGTAGTAGCGCGCGTTCAGTCCGTACTTGTAGGGAAGCTGCTTGTGCGTGACGCGCTGCGCAGGCGTCTGCAGGTGGAAGTAGGTCTCGTTGTCGGCGCTGCGCCCCTCGGCCAGCGGCCACTGGGCGATGGTGAGTGTGTCGCCATCCATCTCCGGCTCGCCCAGCGTCTTCCAGTGGCCGGTGAAGGCGAAGGTCCCGGGCTCGCGCGCGGTCATGGCGTCG
Source organism: Candidatus Zipacnadia bacterium (assembly GCA_029820295.1). Taxonomy (GTDB): domain Bacteria; phylum Armatimonadota; class Zipacnadia; order Zipacnadales; family UBA5352; genus JALGVA01. The sequence goes on along the minus strand of JALGVA010000013.1, from coordinate 35,104 downwards.
ATGACCACGAAGCACCGGTCCGGCGCCAGCATGACCGTGCGCGTCCAGTCGGCGTCGGCGAAGTCGTTGACGCGCGTCTGGCTGAGCATGACCGGGCCGAGGTCCGCCGCGTGCAGGCGCTCGGCGAAGTAGGGGATGTGGGTGGACAGCCCATCGCGGATGATGTTGACGCCGTTGTGCCAGGCGATGGTGCTTGACGGCAAACCGTCGTAGGTCACCAGGTACTCGCGGCCATGCCGCGAGTACAGGTGGATGGTGTTGGTGTCATCGTAGTCGTGACTGGCGCCCACCATGCCGTCGAGGAGCAGGAACTCGTCGTCGAGGTCGAGACCGGTGCGCATCGCGATCTTGTCGAAGGCCTGCTCGTACGCGATGGTGGGCGGGTTGAAGAACCGAACCTCGGGCAGGTTGCGCCAGCCATGCCAGAAGCCGGTGTCATACGGGATGACCGAGACGCCTACGATGTCGTCGGGCCGCACCGGCAGCACGTCGCCGAGGTACGTGCGCAGCACCTCGTCGGTGCCGGCCATGGGTTCGTCGGGGCGCTGCATGTTAGGCCACAGGAAGCGGCCGTCGCCGTAGTAGTACGCCGCCTTGGCCAGCAGGGTGTATGCGCCTGAGCCGTACTGGCCGTCGCCGAAAGTGGGCAGCATGCCCGTGTTGCTGGTGGTGCGCAGGGCGCGCTCGGCGGCGAGGCGCGCGGCGCCGGTGCTGAAGAAGCGGTCATTGCCCGAGGCCAGCGCGTAGATGGCCTTGTCCTCGAGCGTGGCCTCCCACTGGTGCATGCACGAGTCACACATGGGCTTGGACCAGTCATCCTGCATGCCGAAGTAGTCGGCGATACGGCTCAGGTAGACGTCCATCTCGGTCAGGCCGTAGCCCTGGCGGAAGTAGCGCGCCATGAAGAAGGTGCCGATGCCCGGGCGCGTGCCATGGTTCTGGTGCGGCATGCCCCACGGCCAGCGCTGGATGTGCAGCGCGCCGATGCACTCCTGCGAGCGCACCTGGGTGAGGAACCAGTTGGTGATGGCAAGGCGCTCCTCGTCCGAGAAGACCGGGTGCTCCTCCATGAGGTCCCAGATCTCCATCCAGCCGGGGACGTAGAGGTGGCCCTGCAGGCCCTGCTGGATCCAGCGCAGCATCTGCTCGCGGTAGCGCTCGGCCCAGGCGTCATCGCCGGTGAGCAGATAGACGATGCCCGAGTGGCGCGGGTCGTCGCGCGAGCCGTAATTGCCTAGCGCGAAGTGCTGCGGCCAGCCCGCGGGGATGATGAGGCGCTCACCGTAATCCCAGCCGGTGAGCGCCATGTACTCGTCGCTCGCAGCGACCTGGTAGAGCCGGCCGATCACGCCATCGGCGGGGATGCGCGCGATGAACTCGTCGGCCGCGCGCGCGAGGCCCGCATCATCGCTCGCGCCCACCACCACGATGTTGTCGCCGGCGCCGTAGGGATCGTGGATGGTCTGCAGGTAGTAGCCGCCGGGCCCCGGGAAGCGCCGATCGACGATGGTGTACCACTGGTTGTACAGGCGCTCGATGACCGGGTTGTCGGCGAAGCAGCCGAGCACGATCAGCGGGCGGTCGCCGGGCAGCAGCTCGTCCGGGTCGGGGTCGGCGATGACCTCGACGGTCGCGCCGGTGCGCTCGCGGATGGCGTCGGCGATGCGCTCTGCCGGCTCACGTTGCGCCTGCGAGTCGCCGATGGCGATCGTGGACGCGCGCAGGTCGCTCTCCAGCGACAGGTCCTTGAGCCGGTCGATCATCTCGACGCGGTTCGACGTGATTCGCCGCACCGCGAAGTCGGCGACCTGCATCCGCGTCCCGTCCGCGCTGAAGGCGATGCGCCCGCCCGGCAGGGGCTCCTCGCCGGCGCCGGGCGCGGAGTGATCCCACCAGTCCAGCGCCAGCCGATCGTTCACGAAGACGCGGATGCGCAGGCCGATCTTCACGATGGCGACCCGGTACTCGCCGGCCGCGGCGGTGCCCAGGTTCGCGTTGTGGTCGACCATCCTGTCGCCCGGGTTCTCGGCCAGGCGCAGCTCCTCCGGCGCGAACACGACCGCGTAGGACGCCACGTGGAAGCCGTCGGGTGAGCCGTAGAAGACGGCCGATGCCTCGCCGCGCGCAGCTACGCGCGCGATGAAGGTGATGAGCTGCGGGCCATCGACGGGCTCGCGCAGGAGCGCGCCGCCCTCGGGGCCGAGGACCATCCGGCCCTTCTCCACGGCGACCGCGGCGTCGGTCTCCCAGGCATCGAGGCCGGCGGCGAAATCGTCCGCCACCAGCGGTTCGACCTCGAGGGTCTGCGTGTCGAACTGCACGGTCTCGGCGCGCGCGACGCCGGTCATCGCCAGCGCCATCGCGGCCAGCAGGGCCATCAGCAGGTAGTGCATCGACCGGTCAGCTCCCGGGGTGCGTCGGATCATCGGTTAGCCCGCGCGTCATTGCGTCATGACCTCGGCAACCAGCTCCGCGGCGGTGCTCGCGAGGATGTCGCGCGCCTCGGCGCTCGGGCCCAACAGGCACGGGTAGTAGCGCGGCGCGACCGCGGTCTCGTACTCGCCGAAGCGGCTCTCCTCCGGCGCGGGTACGTAGCCGCAGTCGGTGGCGTTCGCGTAACCGGCGACCATCACCGGGCGTTGCGCGTCCTCCAGCCTGTCGCGCACCGCGCGCTTGATCGCCAGGCCGATCTGCACGAAGGGCTCGCCGGGGATGGCGACGATCAACAGCGGCCCGATGCGCAGCGCCTGTACCGGCGCCGCCAGCGCGTCCGGGATCGCCCCGGCCTCGCCCGCCGCCAGCAGCTCCCGCGCCCATGCCGCGTCGCGGTCGGCGACGGCCTCACCCGCGCGGGTGCGGTCGAGGATGCGCTGCGCCTCCGCCAGCGGCGCCTGTGCCGCCCACGGCAGATCGACCACGCGCAGCGCCGCCGCCAGCTCGTCGGCCGGCCGGCAGTCGATGGCGTCAGCGACTCTCAGGGCCTCCTCAGCGACCATCGCGCCGAAGCGGTCGCGCTCGGCGGGGCCGCCGTGGATCTTCGGGTTGACATTGCCGCCCGCGCCCTGCAGGAAGAACGCGAAGGCGCGCGGGTCGGCCGCCTCGATCGCCGCCGCCATCGCGCCGGGGAAGTCGGCGGAGATGGTGTCGCCCGCGCTCATGGTTAGCGGGTGGCACGCGAGGTTCACGAGCAGGCCGGTCCGCTCACCGGCACAGATGCGCAGCACCGTCAGCTCGGGATCGACCGTGCCGCCGTCGGCCGCGATGTCATTGACGTTCGCCAGCCGGCCCATCTCCCGGCGATTGATGGTGGCGTGGAAGCGCCCGACGCCCACGCCCAGCGCGCACTCGCGCGCGTCCGCCAGCGCCTCCTCGACCGCGGCGCGCGTGGCCGCGCACAGGCGGCGGGCGTAGGCCTCGTCTGCCGGGTAGCGCCCGCGGAAGCCGATGGTCAGCGGCGTGGTGTGACTGTGTGTGCACGAGAGCAGCACGTCCGCCGTGGATACGCCCAGGTCGGCGAGGCCGGTCTTCGCCTCCTCGGCCAGCGCGGCGCCGATGGCGAGCTGGTCCCAGGCGACGAGCGCGGCCCGCCGGCCCCGCGCCTCGAAGACCGCGCAGCGCACGAACAGCGGGTCGGCGATGCGTTCCGTCAGCCCGCCGGTCTGAGGGCAGTCGTAGAGGGTCGCAACCGGCACATCGGGCGTGACGTCACGCCGGGCGAAGCCGGCTCTCATCGCCGTGCCCTCCAGCGCATGCCCGCCCTCACGCCATCTCGACCTTGTCGTCGGGGAGGTAGGGGGTCTTGATGAAGATCAGGCGCGTGTCCCGATCGGTGTCGTTGATGATGTTGTGAGATTCGGGTGGCTCGAGGCGGAAGGCGTCACCCGGGCAGACGCGGTGCTCCTCGCCATCGACCACCATCAGCGGCGAGCCCTCGAGGAAGTAGAAGGTCTCCTCGACCTCGCGGTGGTAGTGCGGGCCCAGCTCCTGGCCGGGCTTGAAAACGATGATGCCCCACTCGATGCGCGGCCCGCGCAGCAGGTACTTGGGGCCGTGGTCGCCGTGGCGGAACTCGAAGTCGGCCTCGTTGACGCGCTCCATCACGATCGCTCCTCGCCGCCGCTCGGGCGGTCATGAGATCAGGCGCATCAGCAGCTCGCGCACGTTCGCCTCATCCGCGGGCCGCGGGTTGCACTTCGTCGAGCCCGAGGCCAGCGTGGGCGGGATGATCCGATCGAAGTCATCGGGGGTCAGGCCCACGGCGGCGAAGTCCAGCTCGGCGCCGAGGTCGCGCACCAGCCCGCGCACCCACGCCACCAGGTCGGCGGCCGACTCCCCGGCGCCGATCATGCGCGCCAGCCGTGCGAAGTCATCCGCCGCGGGCATCGCCAGGTTGAACTCGATCACGTGCGGCAGCAGCGCCCCGCAGACGCGGCCGTGAGGCAGGTGGTAGAGGGCGCCCAGCGGATGCGCGAGGCCGTGGACCAGCCCCAGCCGTGCGCTTGCCAGCGCCAGGCCCGCCAGCAGGCTGCCCAGCGCCATGTCCTCGCGCGCGGGCAGGTCCGAGCCATCCTCGACCGCGCGCCGCAGGCTGCCCGCGATGCGCCGCACGGCCTCCTCGGCCAGCGGGTTGCTGAACGGGTTGGCTCCGGTGGAGATGCGCGCCTCGATGGCCTGGGTGAGCGCATCCAGGCCTGAGTACGCGGTCTGGTCAGGCGGGCAGCTCACGGTCAGCTCCGGGTCCACCAGCGCGACCTCGGGCAGCAGCGCGTGGCCGCGGATGCTGGCCTTGGTCTGCGTGGCGGTGTCGGTGAGCACGGAGTTGGGCGTGACCTCGGCGCCGGTGCCGGAGGTGGTGGGCAGGGCGATGCATGGCGCGCCGCGGCCGGTGATCTCGGCGCCCGCGAAGAAATGCGCGACCGGCTCGGGATGGGGCGCCAGCGCGGCGATGGCCTTGCCGACGTCGAGCGCGCTGCCCCCGCCGGCGGCCACCACGAGGTCGCAGCCGGCGTCGCGCAGGGCCGCCCGTCCGGCATCGACGGTGGCGAGTGACGGCTCGGCCTCGACCTGCGCGAAGACGCTCACCTCGACGCCCGTGCCCGACAGGGAAGCGGCCAGCTCGTGGAGCGCGCCTGAGGCCTGCAGGGCGCTGCGCCCGGACACGATGAGCGCATGCGAGCCCAGCAGGGCCGCATGCTTGCCCAACTGCTCCCGCACGCCCGAGCCGAAGAAGATCTGTCTTGCGCTGCGCACCGCGATCTCAGACATGAGCGATCACCATCGCGACGTTTCCGCGCCACCGGCCTCCGGACCTCGGCCTGATCGCTCCGATCAGGGCGCGATGCGCAGGACCCGGCCGTCGGCGGTGGCCGCGATGACCGCCGCGCCGTCGGCCAGCAGGTGCCGGCACAGGGCGTCGAGTGCGATGCCGGCGATGGCGTCTCCCGACGCATCGAGCCACAGCACGCGGCCGTCCTCGACGGCGACCGCGAAGCCGCCCTCGACCGCCGCCAGCGAGCAGCACCGACTGCCCAGGCGCGCGCGCCAGACGGGCTCGCCGACGCCGTCGATCAGGTGCACGTCGCCGGTCAGCGAGGCGGCGGCGATGCCCGCTGGGGTGACCTGGAGGCCGGCCGCCTCGTCGCCGATGCTGCAGGTCCACTTCTTGTAGCCGCGGCAGTCGATACAGTGCACCAGCGCGTCGCTGCCGGCGGTGATGACCTCCGGCTCGCCGTCGCCATCGACGTCGGCGATGCGCACCATCGGGAAGGTCGGCCCCGCGTTCCAGAAGTCGTTGTAGTCCTCGTCCTCCCACAGCCGATCGCCGTCGGCGGTGATGGCAGGGACGCAGTAGTAGACGGTCGCCGTCGCGATCTCATCGCGCCCGTCGCTGTTCAGGTCACCGGCGGCGACGTCGGTCACCGTGTGCGCCGCGGTGTCGAAGATCCAGCGGAAGCCGCCCTCGGGCGTGATGGCGACCACCTGCCACGCGGCGGTGCCGACGACCGGCCACAGGCGGCCGTCGGCGTCGAGGTCCGCGAGGTCGAGACAGGTCGCCCACGGCGGCATATGCGTGCCGCGCGGCATGTCGATGCGCATGCGCTCGGCGCCGTCGGCCGCCAGCCAGCGCACGGTGCAGTCATGCCCGCCGACGAGGATCGACGTCTCCTCCTCGCCGAAGATGCGCCCCGCGAGGATGTCGTCGATGCATTCGTCGGACTTCCCGAGCACCTGGAGCGCGCCATCCTGGTCGATCAGGCCGAAGCTCCCGTTCTCACAGCCCACCAGCCCCCCGCCGGGCCCGGCCGACAGGCAGGTCGCGGGCGCGGGCAGGTCGGTCTGCCACGCGATGCCGGCCGACGCGCGGGCCTGCATCCGCGGCGCCGGGGCAGGCTCGGGCTGAGCCTGCAGGCACGAGAGCGGGTGGGCGAGGGCCAGCACCGGCGCGTCGTCGATGGCGACGCCCTCAGCATCGACCGTGATCGCCGGGCCGTCGCCGCTCACCTCGACCACGCCCGGCTCGCGCCAGGCGATGTCGCGCGGGGCGGCCGCGGCATCGCCGCCGGGCACGATCAGGTTCACGAAGCACACCTCGTCGCCGGCATCGAGCAGCACCCGCCGCGTCTCGCACAGGACCTTGGGGCGGCCATCGCCGAAGTGGTACTCGGGGTAGTCCACGTTGTTGACCGGGACCGGCTCGATATCCATGCGCCGCTCGGAGTCGGTCAGCTCGATCACGCGGAAGTGCTCACCCTCATGCTCCGCGTGCATGCCGCGCTCGGTCATCTCCGCCTCGCCGAGCGTGCGCCACCAGCAGCGCAGTTCGTACTCGCCCGCCTCCCGCGCGCGCAGGCCGTCGATGACCAGCACGCAGTCGTTGCGCCACCAGACCATCGTGCGCTGCCAGTCGCAGCCGTTGTAGCCGATGAGCGAGGTCTGGGTCGCGGCGCCGTCGTCGAACTCGAAGGTGGCGTCCAGGCGCGCGGTGGTGGGGATGTTCCCGTGGCGACCGTCGCGCAGCACCTGCACCATGTTGTGGTTCTTGGGCCAGCGGCTGATGTAGTCGTTGTCCACCAGGAAGAGACGCCCGTTGGCCTGGTACTGGCTGATGGCGTTGGCGTCGGGGTGCCCGTGCTGGCCGTCGCCGAAGCCCTGCAGCAGCAGGTAGTCATCCTCCGGAGCCCAGCCGCCGCGGAAGGTCAGCTTGTCGAAGCCCTCGTCCGCGGGCACATTGGGCACCACCGGCGGGGGCGGATAGCCCGGGAAGCGTGGCAGGCCCGCCCAGCGGTGGATCACCGGGTCCAGCGGCAGCACGAACAGGCCGATGTGGCGCTCGGGCGGCGCGGCGGGCAGGTCGCGCGCGAAGATGTCGGCCTCGGCGCGCCGAGCCCCGTGCTTCTCGGCGACCCAGCGGCAGCCCGCGTCGCCGTGGAACTCGGCGGCGCGCAGCAGCACCTCCGCGGCGCCGGTGCCCGTCGCGTGGTAGCCGCCGCAGTCGCCGTAGGGCACGGTCTCGAAGAGGTTGTTCTGGACCATGATCGCGAGGTCGGCGCAGTGCATCAGCTTGCGGCTCTGTGCCCAGGACAGGTCGCCGACGGCGAAGCGCGCGCGCATCAGGTGCGAGGGGACCAGCCAACTGTAGCCCGCGCCGCCCTCGTCGAAGGAGCGCCCGGCCTCGGCGGCGCGTGCGAAGGTGCGCCGCGACTTGTCCTCCCAGTCATCCAGCTCCGGCAGCTCGTAGCCGCGCCGGCGCAGGTACATGACCGTGAACGCCAGCCCGACCGCCGGGAAGGTGTGGTGGTTGAAGATCTGGTGCTCCTCCTCGACGATGCGCCACTTCTGATAGGTGATCGAGTCGTGGCAGTACTGCCCGCAGGCGACCACGAAGTTGGTGGCGGTGAGGCGCTCGTCATCGCTGAAGAACTCGAAGGCCTCGCACGCGTCCCAGAGCCGCACCAGCTCGTCGGTCCAGAAATCCACCGCCGACATGCGGGCGCACGAGAGGGGAATGCTGCCGTCGGCGTAGGGCGCGAGGGTCTGTACGAAGGCGCGCGCCCAGGCCTCGTCGCCGGTGCGGCGCAGCCAGCGCAGGCATTCGCGGAAGTGCCCGGGCCGCCCCAGCGAGTCCGGCGTCACCTTCGCCGCCTCGGCGAGCAGGCGCTCGCGGTCGGCGGTCTCGGGTGCGGGTTCGATCTCCTGCACCCGCCCCGCGACCAGCCAGCCGCCGTCGCCCTCGGTGACGCGCTCGACCAGCCGGTCCACCGCCGCCGCCGCGACCTCGGGCGTGGCGCCCAGGGCCGCGAGCACGTTGCGGCCATCGCCCAGCGGGGCGTGGATCGAGGTGACCTGCAGGCCCTCGCGCGGGTAGTCCTCATCGTTGAGGAAGCCCAGGTAGTGCAGGCGCCGCAGCAGCCGGTTGGCGCCCGCGTGGCCGATGGCGATCAGGTGCGTGGGGAGGGCCTCGGCCTCGAAGAGCCCGGCGTCGTCGAGGAGCGGCAGCTCGACGCCGGTGCGCTCGCGCAGGGCCGCGCGCGCCATCGCGGCGACCTCGCGGAAGGGCCCATCGGCCGGCGCGACCAGCGCGGCCAGCGGCGCGTCATCGGCGATGGGCGTGTCGTATGAGAGGGGCGCGACCCGGGTGATGCGGGGGTCGTCCACGCACAGCTCGATGAGCATACCGCGATCCGCCATGGTGACCAGGGCCTTTCTGCGAACGTGATCTGCGCGACGCGTCCCGGGCGTGTGGCCCGGAGTCCGCGCGTGCTTCGTCGCGAGGGCGACCGGGACCTGTCCGAGAGTCCGACTCGTGTGGTCGTGACGAGGAGAAACGCGTGCGGGGGCGAACAGGCCGCGCGGAGGGAGTGCGCCATGGAGCGGAGATCTGAGGTTGGGAACCCGCACGTCATCCGTCTCGAACACCTGCCCACGCAGTGGGCGGAGGGCCTGCCGCTGGGCAACGGTGAGCTGGGGGTGATGTGCTGGAGCGACGGGCGGCGCCTGCGCTTCTCGTTGGACAGCGCCTGCGCGTGGGACCTGCGCTACGGCGACGGGCGGCCGGACTTCGGCCAACTCAGCTACGCGAAGCTGCGCGCGTGGGTCGAGGCGGAGGATTGGGAGGCCATCTGCGCCGCCGCCGAGCACCGCGGCGGCCGCGATCCGCTGCGGCCGACCAAGGTCTCGCTCGGGCGGCTGGACCTGAGCACCGAGTTCGACGCCGAGTCGAAGCTGTCGCTGTCGCTGGCCGACGCCTCGATGCGCGGCGTCCTGCGCAGCGCGGCCGGCGAGCACGCGCTGCATGTCTTTGTCTGCCGCGAGCGCGACCTGGTCTGCCTGCGCCTCGACCCCTGGCCTGAAGACGCGCGGCTGACGCTGGTGCCGCTGCACGAGGCCTGTCCGCCGCTGGCGGAGTTGGGCCACCCGGGGCCGGAGGTCTCGCAGCGCGATGGCCTCACCGTCGCGGTGCAGCACATCCTCCCCGACAGCTTCCTCGCGCTGTGCTGGAACGCCGCGGGGCCGGAGGTGTTCGTCTCCTTCGCGCAGGCGAGCGATGCCGACAGCGCCGCCGCCTCTGCCGTGCGCGGGCATCCGCACCGGGATGGCTCGACGCACGCGCGTGTGTTCGCTGACCACGAGCGCGCGTGGCGGGAGTTCTGGGTGGCGTCGGCGCTGGCGCTGCCCGAAGGCGACGCGGAGTTCCTGTGGCATATGGGCCTCTACCTGCTGGCGAGTTGCGCGCGGGCGGGCAGCAACCCACCCGGGCTGCAGGGCCTGTGGGCCATGGACGGCCGTGAGCCGCCGTGGCGCGGCGACTACCACGCCGACATGAACGTGCAGGAGACCTTCTGGTCCGCCGGCCCGGCCAACCACCTCGAGCTGCTCGACGTCTGGCTGGATTTCGCGCACGGGCTGCTGCCCGAGGTCGAGCGGGTGACGCGCGAGATCTTCGGCAGCGAGGGCGCGTTCTGGTTCTGCGCCTTCCTGCCCGGGTACACGCCCCTCGTCGGCAGTAACTGGCAGCCGACGGCGTTCGCGTGGAGTCACACCGGCTGGCTGGCGCACCTGGCGTGGCTGCGCTGGCGTTACAGTATGGACCGGGCGTGGCTGGCGGAGCGAGGGTATCCACTGGTGCGCTCGGCCTTCGTCTTCTACGCGGCCAACCTCGAGGAGGGCGCGGACGGCCACTACCACGTGCCGCTGTCCAGTAGTCCGGAGTACGACGGTCCGTCGCCGTCGGCGTGGTGCCGCGACCCCAACATCGACCTCGCGCTGATCCGCCGCTGCTGCGACTGGATCGTCGAGATGGAGCAGGCGCTGGGCGTCGATGAGCTGACCGCGCGCGCCCGCGACGTGCATGACCGGCTGGCGCCCTACCACCTGGTCGAGTTCGACCACCCCGCGTCCTACGTGCGCGCCGCCGCGCCCGGTGACCGATGCGTGCTGGCGCTGTGGCAGGGCAGGGCGCTGGATTACTCACACCGACACCCCTCGCACCTGATGGCGATCCACCCGGCGATGGACCTGACCATCGACGGCTCGGCGCGCGAGCGCGAGATCATCGAGGCGAGCGTGCGCCACTACCTGGCACTGGGCCAGTACTGCTGGGCGGGGCACACCTACGTGCAGATGGTGAGCCTGGCGGCGGTGATCGGGCGGGGTGAGCTGGCCTACAACTTCCTGCGGCACTACCGCGACCACTGGACGTTGCCGAGCGGGCTGCACTTCAACCGCGAGGTCGGGCTGCAGGGCGACTCACACTTCGGCGGTATCGAGCACGAGCGCATCAGCGCGGAGGCGCCCTTCACCATCGAGACCACCTGCGGCATTCCCTGCGGGATCAGCGACATGCTGCTGCAGGGCTGGGGCGACCTCCTGCGCATCTTCCCCGCGACGCCGCGGCAGTGGCGCGATGTGCTGTTCGTGGACCTGCGCACTGAGGGCGCGTTCATGGTGTCGGCGCTCATGCGTGACGGGCGCGTGCGCTGGGTGCGCATCGTGGCCGAGGCCGACGGCCCGTGCCGGCTGCGCGACCCGTTCGACGGAGAGGAGTTCGCGGTCAGCGGCGCCGCGCCCGCCGAGGAGGGCGGCGTCCTGACGTGGCCCATGACGGCCGGGCAGACCGTGACGCTCTCCGCGCCCGGTTTCGAGCAGCCCGACCTGGCGCGGGAGGCCGCCGCCATCCGGGCATTGGAGCCGTGATGGCGCCTCCCCTCACCGCTCAAGCAGGCCCTGGTCGAACATCCAGCGCACCGCGCGCTCCATCGCCTGCTCGGGCGTGAACTGCGGCCGGTAGCCCAGCTTCTCCACCAGCGGCGTGATGTCCGGGCACATGTTCGCCTGGAAGTGCCAGTTGGCTCCCAGCTCGGGCGCGACCTCGGCCACGAAGCGCTCCCAGCTCACCAGCTCCACCGGGATGTCCACGCCGTAGATGGCCGCGTAGGCCTCGACGAACTCAGCCATTGTCAGCGCGTAGGCCGAGCCCACGTTGAAGATCTGATCGGCGGCCGCGTCGCGGCCGTCCACCGCGCGCAGGAATGCCTGGGCGATGTCCGCCGCGTCGCACGGCCCGATCAGGTTGCTCGTCGGCTCCGGCAGCACCACCGGCTCGCCGCGCTGCAGCGCTCGGTGCACCTCGATGCTGCGCCCGCCCCGCGTGTCCAGCGGGATCTTGCCCGGCCCGCAGATGTTGGGTGGCATGATCGCGGTGAAGGCCACGCCGTCCTCGCGCGCTCTTTCGCGCGTCGCCTGCATCTGGTCATAGCGCACGGCGTAGCCCTCGAACGGGCACGGCGCCTGGGTGACCGCCGGCGTCGGCACCACGCGCGGGCGGCCGAGCATCCAGAGCGAGCCGCAGACCGTGAAGTGCGCGCACACGCCGCGCAGCGCCTCGTAGAGCTCCGGCGAGCGGCCCTGCAGGATGTCGATAAGCGCTTCCGGGCGCAGCTCGCGGATGGTGTCGGTCCAGCCGTCGGCGCCGTAGCTGAGCCGCACGGCCACGACCGCATCCCACGCGCCGCCCTCCGGCACCGGCGTGCGGCCCGAGCTGATCACCGTCACCTCGTGGCCCGCCTCCACCAACATCGGCGTCAGGTGCTGCCCGATGTGTCCCGTCCCGCCGATCACGCACACTCTCATCTGCGCCGCTCCTCTCGCGTATCCGCCTTCGCCGAGGCAGACCGTGCCCTCCCCCGCGCGTCCACGCCTATGCTTCTCCAGGCGTGCATCACTCACCTGCGCCGGTCGCCCCCGAACCACTCCCGCAGAGGTCTCGCCCGGGCGCCGGCGAATACGGCCCCTGCACGGATGCCGGCGGGTCGCCTACACCGGGTGACAGGAGGTTCCATCATGCTGCGCAAGGCACTGACGTGCGCTGCGCTGATCATCGGCCTGACGGCCCATGGGTGGTGCTTCGAAGTGGACAACTCTGAGCAACCGGCGGCGCATCCACCGCAGGAGCCGGCGGATGGCGCCGTCGCGAGCACCAACCCGCCGTCGATGATCTGGCGCATCGATGAGCGTGCGGCGAGCTACATCATCGAGATGTCGCCGAGCGAGGCCTTCGACCGCGACGTGATCCGCGTCGAGGGCATCGACATGCCCTTCTACAACCACTCTGCAGTGCTGGCCGAGGGCACGTGGCACTGGCGCTGGTACGTGGTCACGCCCGAGGGCGAGGTCTCCGAGCCGGGGCCGACGCGCAGCTTCATCATCGCGCCCGGTACGCCGCAGATGCCGGTGCCGCCGACCGCCGAGATCATCGGCAACATGCCCGCCCATCCGCGCATCTTCGTCACGCCCGACACGCTCGACGAGTTCCGAGCCCGGCGGAACACGGCGGCGCGCGAGGCGTGGGCGGACATCAAGTACAGCGCCGACGCCTCCCTGCAGGTTGAGCTGCCCGCGGTTGAGCTGCGGCCCCTGCCCGAGGACCCCGGCACGTCACGCAAGCAGGTGTTCTACCTGCAGGATGGGGAGCCGATGGTGCCCGCGGGCCTTGACAACGGTGACTTCAGCGTCGCCGCCAGCCGGGCCAATAAGCTGTCGCTGGCCTACCTGATCAGCGGCGACGAGCGCTACGCCGACGCCGCGAAGCGCTGGATGCTGTTCGTGGCGCCCATGCGCATGGACTACCATCTCGAGGACCGCGGCCAGCACGACACTGTGGTCTACAACTATGAGTACGGACTCAAGGGCGTCGCCCTTGCCTACGACCGCCTCTATGACCGCCTGACCGAGGACGAGCGCCGGCGGGTGCTCGATCACATCGTCTACCACTGCGACAACGCCTACACCTGGGTCCACGACCGGCTGAAGCTGCACCTGAACTACCAGAACTCGCACGGGCAGCAGTGCATGCACGCGCTGCTTACCACGGTGCTGGCCGTGGCCGACGAGAACGAGCAGACCGCGCAGTGGGCCGACTGGCTGATCCGCCAGTACGTCAACCGCATCGCCTGGGGCGCCGAGGACGGCGGCTACACCGAGGGCCAGACTTACTCGCACAAGTTCCAGTTCATCCTCGAGGGCCTGGCCGCACTGCGCACCGCCACCGGCATCGATGTGTTCGTGAAGCCGCGGCTGCGCAACGCCGGCGACTTCTGGATGTACTGCATGTCGCTCAACTACTGGTGGAACCACTGGGGCGACGTGTACTCGCTGCTGATCCCGGTGCCCGGCGCGTCCGCCGACACCTACATCTCGCGCTTCCTCGCGTCGGTGACCGGCAATCCCTATGTCACCTGGTGGAGCGACACCGTGGTGGGCAATCCGCGCCACGTGCCCCTGTGGTACCTCTCCAGCACCGGCATCGAGCCGAAGCCGCCGGTGGACATCGCCCAGGCGCGGCTGTTCCCCGACGTGGGCCAGCTCGCCGCCTACGACCGCTTCTACGACCACCACAGCGCGCGCATCTTCTTCCGCTCCAGCCCGTGGGGCAGCGCCAGCCACTCCCACGCCGACCAGAACGGCTTCGTGATCCACGCCGGCGGCGAGATCATGGCCTGCGACTCGGGCTACTACACCTACTACGGCGACACCTACCACCGCCAGTTCAGCGTCACCACCGCCGCGCATAACTCCATCCTGGTCAACGGGGAGGGCCAGCCCAAGAGCATCACCTCCAGGGGTTACTTCACCGCCTTCCTCAACTCCGCCGACTACTGCGTCTTCATCGGTGACGCCGCCGACGCCTACCCCGAGATGCTCGACCGTTTCGACCGCGCGGTGGTCTTCATCCGCCCGGATGTGTTCGTGGTCTACGACGAGCTGGGCGCGACCGAGCCGTCTCAGTTCAGTTGGGTGCTCAACACCTTCGAGCCCGCACAGATCGACGAGCAGGCGCGCAGCATGATCGTGCGCCAGTCCGACCAGCGCCTGCGCGTGCAGCACCTCGCGCCTGCGGAGCTGACCTACACGCAGAGCAACGAGCGCCCCTTTCCGATGCTGACCAAGGCGTGGTGCCGCTACACCGAGGCCTTCCCGCAGCCCTACAACATCCGCGTGACCACACCGCAGCGCGCCGACGAGCGCATCCTCGCGGTCATGGACGCCTACGATGTCGGCGATGGCCCGGCGCTCGAAGGCCTCCAGCAGATCGACGCCGGCGACGCGCTGGCCGCAAGCTTTACGCGCGACGGTGTCGCCGAGACCGTGATCTTCCGCCGGCGCTCCGACGCGCCCGCGACCACCTCCGCAGACGGCATCGAGACTGACGCCCGCATCGCCAGCGTCGGCCGCGACGTCGAAGGCCGCGTCGTGCGGTGGCTCCTGCAGGGCGGCACGCGTCTCGCGGTCGATGGCGCCGAGGTGTTCTCCGCCGATGCGACCTGCGATGCCGCCGCGGAGACGCCCTCGCCGGGCGCCGCCACGCTCGTGCAGGTCAAGCACGAGGCGCCGGTGACCGTGACGCTCGACCTCGCGCGTGAGCCCGCATCGGTCATCGCCGCGCCGCCCGACAGCCCGGGGCAGGGCGTGCCGATCGCGGTCGCCTGGGCCGACGGGCAGGCGCGGATCGAGCTTCCCGCCGCCGGCGAGTGCGTTCTGTGGATCGACCCCGTCATCGACGTCACGCGCGCGCCCGAGCCGCTGACGCTGACGGTCACCGATGGCGCGGGCGAGTACCGGGTCGAGCTGCAGACCGCCATCGCCGACAACGGCGAGATCGTGGCCTTCGGCCAGATCGATCCGCGCGAGCCGGGCCTCTACACCTTCAGTGCGACCGGCGAGGGGACGGAGATCCTGGTGCAGGACCGATGGGATCAGACACTCAGCGCCCGGAGGGTGCGGGGCGTGCGGGCCCCGTGGCGCGAGGCGGCGGAGATCTTCGTGCGCTACGCGCCGGGCACGACGCCGCGGGTACAGGCGTCCCTGCAGGAGAGCCATCGCGGCCGGCTGGTGAGCCTGCTGCGCAACGGCGGCTTCGAGGAGGGCAGTCCGGACTACCCGCCGCGAAGCTGGACCATCAGCCATCCACGCCAGATGGGCTTCACCTGGCCGTACTGGAGCCAGGAGGATGCGGTGGAGGGCCGCTCATGCCTGAAGTTCGTCAGGCCGGAGATCAGGATGACGCTCATCAGTCAGCCCATGCGCCTGCGCACGGGCGGGACCTACGTGCTGCGCTTCCAGGCGCGCGGCAATGCCACCGAGGCTAAGGTGACGGTAACCGGCCAGCGCGGCAGCGGCGGCGAGATCGTTGTCGAGGCGAGCGAGGACTGGCGGGAGTACCGCGCGGAGGTCCCGATGGAGCCGGGCTACACCACGGTGCGGGTGTACTTCTGGGGGGGCGGTGAGCCGGACCAGGTGCTGTGGGTGGACGACATGGAGTTCGGCTACGTGCCCGAGTGACGCGCACGGCACAGAGGTGAGCGATGAAGCCGCTGTCACGACAGCTCAGCCGACCCGACATCGATGACCTGGGTGAGCCGCAGGACCTGGAGCCGATCTTCCCCGACGGCACTGAGCCCACGCTCGAGGCGTGGCAGGACCTGCGCGGGAAACTGCTGGGCCGCTGGCGCGCCGTCATCGGCCCGCCATCCTTCGGAGACTTCGACCGGACGACGGAGGTGGTCGAGCGCTTCGAGGCGCCCTTCTTCCGCGGCACCATCTACCGCCAGCCCGTGGCCCCCGGGCACACCCAGCAGGTGCTGCTGATGGAGCCGCTCGACCCGCCCATCCACCCGCGTCCGGCCGCGGTGGTGCCTTACTACCACCCCGACCTGATGGCCGGCTTCGACCTGCAGAGCCGCGAGCCGATCACCGAGCGCCCGAACGTGCACTTCGGCCGCCACCTCGTCCAGCAGGGCTACGTGGTCGCGTGCATGGAGGCCTTCCCCTACAACACCGTGCCCGAGCCCGCCGAGGACGTGGGCTTCGCCTGGTGGGAGGCGGGCGCAGAGAAGGTGCTGAGCGACAACCCGCGCTGGAGCGGCATCGGCAAGCTCGTGTGGGACACCTCGCGCGCGGTGGACCTGCTGCTCGCGCAGCCGGACATCGACCCGAGCCACGTGCTCGCCATCGGCCACTCCCTCGGCGGGAAGATGGCGTTCTACGCCGCCGCCTTCGACGAGCGCATCACCGCCGCGATCTCCTCGGACTTCGGCATCGGCTGGAGCTTCACCAACTGGGACGCGCCCTGGTACTTCGGCGAGCAGATCCATGCGCCCGGCTTCACGCTCAACGGCCACCACGCGCTGGCGCTGATCGCACCGCGCCCCTTCCTGCTCATCGCCGGCGAGGCCGACCGCCCGGAGAGCTGGCAGCACCTGCTCGCCGCCCAGCAGGTCTACCGGCTCTTCGACCGCGAGGAGGCAGTCGGCTGCTTCATGCACATGACCGGCCACCAGCCGACCGAGGAGTCGATCCGCACCGCCTACCGCTGGCTCGCCGAGCAGTTCGAGCTGCCCGAGCAGCCCTGGCGGCTCGAGCCGTGACGGCGGACGGAGACGGCAAAGGCGAAGGCAACGGCAAAGGCAACGGCGACGGCGACAGAGTGGGGGAGGGGGCTTTCCTGGAAGAAGGCCCCCTCCCCCGAGCGCTTCGCGCTCTCCTCCTCCCGCAAAGAACGGTGTGTGGCGGTGGGAAGGCAGCGGTGAAGCCGGCACGGTGGTGGCGCGCTGATGGTGGACGGCTCGCGCGAAATCGTGGCGCCGGGGCGCGCCTGCGGGCGGTTGGGGGCGCACGGGCTCGCCGATGACGCACGGTCTGTCGTCGTCGAATTGACCGCTGGCGGCCCCGGATCTACGTCCAGGGGGGCGCGGCCGCAGGACCTTGGCGCGCCTATTGACGAGCGGGCGCGCGGGCGAACTCGGAGGAGTGAGGACGCCGTTGGCACCGTTGGGGCCGAGGAGGACTGATGGCATGTCCCTGCAAACGCAGGTGTGTTCGCCGCCGTCGTATGAGGCGCTCGTCGAGCGCGACGTGATGATGCCGCTGCGTGACGGGGTGCGGCTGGCGACGGACCTCTACTTCCCGGCGCTGAACGGTGAGCGGGTCGCGGCCGAGTTCCCGGTGGTGCTCACGCGCACGCCCTACGACAAGGGGAACTCGGCGGCGACCGGGCGCTACTACGCCGAGCGTGGCTATGTGGCGGCCATGCAGGACGTGCGCGGCCGCTACGCCTCCGAGGGCGAGTTCTACCCCTTCGCCCACGAAGGCCCCGACGGCTGCGACACGGTCGAGTGGCTGGCGGCGCAGCCGTGGTGCGATGGCGCGGTCGGGACGATGGGGCAGTCGTACTGCGCGGCGGTGCAGAGCGCGCTGGCCTCGCTGGACCCGCCCCACCTCGCGGCGATGATCGTGACCTACGGACCGTCGAGCTACTACCACAGCTCGATGCGTCACAACGGTGTGCTGGAGCTGCGCTTCCTGGTCTACGCCTTCTCGATGGCCGCCACCAGCCGCGAGGCCATGGCCGACTCGACCCTCAAGGCCGCGCTCGACGACGCCTGTGCGAACATCTGGGAGTGGGTG
The DNA here is from genome assembly GCA_029820295.1 of Candidatus Zipacnadia bacterium. GTDB lineage: Bacteria > Armatimonadota > Zipacnadia > Zipacnadales > UBA5352 > JALGVA01. Next base: position 17,143 of record JALGVA010000013.1, on the reverse strand, counting down.
CGGGTCGGTCCGATCCGTCGTGGCTGCACGCCTCTGCGTCTGGTGCCTTCGTACGAGCGGTGGCTGCTCGACATCCTCCAGCACGTGCGCTACGACGACTACTGGCGCCAGCCCGGGTACGGGCCGCTGCCCTGGTACGACCGGCACGCCGACGTGCCCACGCTCTACATCGGCGGCTGGTATGACAGCTACACGCGCAGCACGGTCGAGAACTTCGTCGAGCTGAGCCGCCGGCAGAGCGCGCCGGTGCACCTGCTGATGGGGCCGTGGACGCACGGCGGGGTGGGGAGTCCGGTCGCGGGCGACGCCTCGTTCCTGCCCGACGGCGGGCTCTCGGACCATGAGGCCGTGCGCCTGCGCTGGTTCGACCAGCACCTCAAGGGTCTGCCGACGGGCCTCGATGACGCGCCGTCGGTGAGGTACTTCGTCATGGGCGGCGGGTCGGGGCCGCAGGGCCGCACCATCGTTCACGGCGGGCGCTGGGAGTCGGCGCAAAGCTGGCCGCCCCCGGGCGCGACGCCCACGCCGATGTACCTGCACGCTGACGGCTCGCTGCGGCTCGACGCGCCGGTGGACGAGCCCGAGCCGACGCGCTACTGCTTCGACCCGAGCGACCCCGTACCGACCCTCGGTGGCCACCTGTCCGCGATCCCCACGCCGGCCGGGGCCTTCGACCAGCGCAATTCGCCGCGCTTCCCGGGCAGCACCGGGACGCTGCCACTGTCCGCGCGGCCGGATGTGTTGTGCTTCATGACCGAGCCGCTGGAGGAGGACGTCGAGATCGCCGGGCCCATTCGCGCGCGCCTGTGGGTGTCCACCGACGCGCCCGATACCGACTTCACCGTTAAGCTCATCGACGTCTACCCATCCTGCGCCGACTACCCCGACGGCTGCGCGCTCAACATCACCGATGGCATCTGCCGCCTGCGCTTCCGCAACGGCTTCGAGCGCGAGGAGCTGGCCCAGCCCGGCGAGGTGTACGAAGTGCAGTTCGAGCTATACCCGAGCGCCAACTGCTTCGTGACCGGGCACCGCATCCGCGTGGACGTGTCGAGCAGCAACTGGCCGCGCTTCGAGGTGAATCCGAACACCGGCGGCCGGTTGGGTGCGGACCGGCGGCTGCGCGTGGCCGAGAACGCCCTGTACCACGGCGCCTCGTGCCCGTCGCAGATCGTGCTGCCGATCGTGGGAGCGTAGCCGCTACACCCAGAAGCTGTAGGTGTTGATCTGCAGCGCAATGCCGATGATGGTCCACAGGCTGCCGATCACGAACTCGCCCAGCACCAGCCCGAGCGCGAACGGGATCGCGCGCTGGAAGGCGCGGTGGCCGCCGTAGCGCGTGATGATCAGCTTGGCCAGCCAGGCGATGAAGATCGGCATCCACAGGCAGTTCATCGACCAACTGCTGGAGATGGCGTAGCCGACCGGGTGGAAGGGCCAGGTGACGAAGCGCACGCGCGCCATCATCAGCAGCCAGGTGAAGCCGAGCCCGGCGAGGTAGGCACCCACGCGCGGCCAGTCGGTGCCCGTGGGGTAGGCCAGCCAGCTCTGCAGGCGCTGGAAGGGCTCGCGGCCGAAGATGGTGGCGACGCCGCTCATCTTCGCCGCGATGCCGTAGCTGTAGTAGCCATGCACCTGCGCCCAGAACGCCGCGAAGACGCCGAGGAAGGCCGCGATGGTCAGGGCGATGGCCATGTGCGACTGCCGGATCCCCGAACTGTCGGCGATCTTGAGGGCCTCGAGCTGCACCGGCATGGGGTGGGCGCGGTAGGCGCGGTTGAACCAGAACATCAGGCTCAGCGCGGTGAGCTGGCGCGGCGGCAGGATGGTGCCGTCGGTGCCCAGCAGGTTGGTGAGGATGAGGTCCGGCCCGCCGCGGTGCAGGTCGTGGGCGGGCGGGCCCAGCTCGGCGCGCACGCGCGTGACCGCCATCGACAGCAGGAAGTAGAGCACGAAGAACAGGCCCGCCAGCCACAGCCACATGCCCATCGCAGTGGTGAACAGCGCGAGGAAGAGCAGCCCCCCGCCGATGACCAGCACCGCCAGCGGGTAGCTCATGGGCTCGCCCGCATCACCCGGCCGTCCGCGTAGCAGCCCGCGCCAGATGCGCGCGAAGTAGCCGCGACCGATCCACAGCGCGAAGCCCGCCAGCCCCAGGTAGGCCGCTGAAGACTGCTCGTTCACGTAGGGGAAGCCGGGGATGCGGCTGAGTCCGAGCATCAGGCTCAGCAGCCCCTGGGCCTTCCAGAACAGGTAGAAGAACCAGCATGAGAACGCCAGGTCCAGCGGTAGCAGCATCCCCAGGCCGATGGCGAAGGGGTAGAACGACAGCCGGGTGCCGCGCAGCGCCGTCCACGGGTAGCCCACAAAGAAGCTGCGCATGAAGGCGTCGAAGTGCACCACGCGCACCTTGATCAACGGCCAGAACGGCCACAGCTCATGCAGGCCGTTGATCAGGTCAATCGACCCCGCCAGCGCGAAGCCCAGCCACATCATGCGGCTGCGCAGCAGCGCGCCGTCGTCGGCCGTCAGCTCCAGCGGCATGTGCGTGATCGGGTAGGTGAGCTTCTCCTCGTCCATCCAGCGCCGGCGGATGAGCGCGTTGATCGCCAGCATCATCGTCGCCAGCACGAACAGGAAGCCGCCCCAGCTCGCCACCGGCGGCAGCCAGGCCAGCAGCCGCTCACGCGTGTAGAGGCTCACGCCGCCCTCGAACGCCGGGCGGTAGATCTCCGGATCGCCGATGGTCAGGTGCCCCGGCAGGTGCTGGAAGAACAGCTCCTCCCACTGGTTCTCGGGCGTGGCCAGCCAGTAGGGCATGATGATCTGCGGCGCGACCACCTGCACCAGGTCGTGCCCGCACAGCGCCGACGCCACCGTCACCATCGCGTAGATCACGATCAGTTCGTTGCGGTGCAGCGCCGCTCGGGGGAAGACGAAGCGCACCGCGTCGTTCACGATGCGCAGCACGAAGAGGATGAAGACCGCGTTGAAGAACAGCGACACCGTGGTCGGATGGCCCTGGTAGCGGATCACCGCCATCTGGGTGATCCAGTAGGCGTTCAGGGGGATGAGCAGGCAGGCGATGGTCACCGCGCGGACGGTCAGGGTGCGCGCCGGCGCGGGCTGGTCGCCGGGCTCCGCGGCGGCGTGCAGCAGCCGCTGGCTGCTCATGCGACCGCGACCTCGACGCGGCGCTGCGTCGGCGTGAAGGCCGCGAGCGCGCCGTCCTCGTCGGCCAGGAAGGTCCCGTCCTCGAAGCCGGCGCGATCGGCCGCCCGCCGCAGCGGCACCCCATCGACGCTGACGCCTGTGACCGGCGCGCCCTCGATGCGCAGCGTCAGCTCCGGCGCGAGCACCGGCAGGTCGAGCGTGATGCGCCCGCCTTCGACGGTGACCTGCGCCATCTCGCGCGCGCAGGCGTAGTTGGTGATCTCGCTGCACTTTCGCCAGCGCGTGTGCTCGCCGCGCGGGTCGCGCTCGCGCAGCCGGCGCACCACCGTCTGCAGCGCCCGGAAGCCGCGGCGGTCATGGTTGTGCATGCCGTAGAAGCCCTGCCAGTGGCTGCACAGCACCGCCGGATCCCCGGCGTCGATCACCGCCGGCACCCGTCCGCCGCGCAGGTCGGCGGTGATGTAACGGTCCGGGTTCACCTCACCGTAGCCGGTCCACGAGCCGGTCCAGTCGCCGGTGCCGGCGATGATCTCGCCCACTGCAGTGCCGGTGTCGCGGTCGGCGTACCAGACGGGCGTCTCGACCGCGCCGTCGCTCACACGCTTGAAGAAGTAGGGAGTGGGGTTGCCGGTCACCTCGCGCACCGCCTCGCCGGCCAGGCGCGCGTAGAACTCGAGGGTCTTCCCGCCGAAGCCGCCCGGCGAGGTGACGCCCTCGGGCGGCAGGCCGACGTTGTCGAGGATGCGGCAGGCGGTCGCGATGTAACGGTGCACCAGCTCCTCGTCGTCGGGCAGCGCCTCCCACTCGTACTGCTCCCACGCCTCGGGCTCGACGGGCGCGCAGGTCTCCGGGTCTACGATCTTCGTGTGCGTGATCATCTCCGGCGTGATGTCGAAGGCGGGCACGATCAGCTCACGGCACATCGCCAGCCAGCCCTCCTGCTGCCGCCGGTCGAAGAGCGGCAGGCCGTGGTCGATGCGCCCGATGGCCGCCGGGCAGGGCACCACGCTGAACTTGCCGCGCACGCCCGCATCGAGGCAGAACTGCGCGAACTCGCGGGTGAAGCTCTCGGGGTGCACGACCGGCACGTCCTCCCAGCGCCGGCCCTGCCCGTCCACGCGGTTGCGGTCGCGCATGAAGAAGTAGTTGAGGTTCACCAGCAGCGTGGAGTCGTCGATGATAAGCGACAGCGGCACGCGGTCCAGCGCGTGGCGGGCGATGGTGACCTGCATCGCGGGCACTCCCCGTCAGTCCATGTAGAAGATGCGCTCGCGGTTCTCGGCCAGCAGGCGCGCGTTGTGCTCGTCGCCGCCGGGCATGTTCGCGCTCACGAACACCGGTGGCGTCACCCCGCGCGCGACCAGGTTGGCGACCACCTGCGTCGCAATCGCGTTCACCACCGCGCAGCCCAGCACGGACGACAGCGGCCCGACCGCCTGCACGAAGCCCTCGACCTGCACCGCCGCGTCGCCCAGCGGCGCGCAGTTGTCGATGACGATGTCGCTCAGCTCGTAGAGCTTCTTCCCGGACGAGTGGCGGCTCTCGACCTGCTGCGAGTACTCCAGCGCGGTGATGGCGATGACGGTGACGCCGATCTCGCGCGCGGCCAGCGCCATGTCGATGGCCACGGCGTTGCGGCCCGAGGTCGAGGCGATGATGAGGACGTCGCCCTCTCGCACCGGGTTGCCGCGCAGCAGCGTCGCCCCCAGGCCCTCGACGCGCTCGAGCTGCGAGGTGAGCGTCATCGGTCGCACCGACAGGTTCATGCCGTGCGGGAAGATCGGGTTGACCAGCATCAGCCCGCCGGTGCGGTAGATCATCTCCTCGGCGAGCATGAACGAGTGGCTGGCGCCGAACGCGAAGACGGCCTGCCCGGCGACGATGGCCCCGGTCAGGGCGTCCGCGGCCTCTTCGATGGCCGGGAGTTGCGTGTGCAGCCGCTCGATGCCCGCCGCGGCCGCTTCGAGATACGCCTGTGCCGACATGGGATCACCTCGTGCGCTCAGTATCCCTGCTCGTTGTACTCGCGCTCGGCCTGTGCGTTGTACTCGCGCCCGCCCGGCCGGTTGACGCTCATATAGACGTGCGGCGGCGTGCCCAGCGCGGTCATGCGGTCGATCACGTCCGCGCAGATCATCCAGGCGATGGTGGTCATCGCCACGCCCGAGATCGGCAGCACCCTGTGCTCGTAGGCCTCCGCTTCGAGGCAGGCGTCGCCGAAGGGCGCGCAGTTGTCGATGACGATGTCGGCGGCGTCGCACAGCTTCTCGCCCGACGGATGGTCGGACTCGATCTGCGCGGTGTACTCCAGCGAGGTCAGGCCGATGACGGTCACGCCCATCTCCGAGGCCGCGCGCGCCAGCTCGACGGTGCCCGACGTGCGTCCGCTGACCGAGGCGAGCATGAGCACATCGCCCGCGCGCAGCTCGCTGGTGCGCAGCGCCAGGCGGATGCGCTCGAGCGCCGGCTCGACCGTCTCGGGACGCGGGCGGCCGCGCAGGCAGTCGGCGATGGGGCTGCTCACGTTGCAGGTGAATGAGAAGATCCTGGTGGCCAGCAGCCCGCCGGCGCGATGCGTCAGCTCCTGCTCGCCCCCGTGGCCGATGTTGTGCACCCACAACGCTCCGCCGGAGGTAAGCGCATCGGCGATGGCCTGCGCCGCCGCCCCGATGGCCCCCATCTGCGTCTCCTCGATGCGACGGGTTACCTCGCGAACCGCCTCGGCGTAGTCATGCGCCAGCATCTGCACCATCCTCCGCCCTTGCTGCGGCCGCCTCAGCGGCGCGCTGGTAGTGCTCCTGCTGGGTGGCCACGATGCGGTCGATCAGCTCCGGCGTGACCGCCACGCCCATGTCGCGCAGCGCCAGCAGCGCCGCGCCCACCACCGGCCGCACCGCCGGGATGATCGGCCTCATGCGCGGCGCGACCTCCGCGATGCGCGCGCACATGTGCGCCCACCAGATGCGCGAGCGCTGCGCCACGCTGCCCGAGGCGATGACCGCCAGGTCCTCATCGCCCGCGCCCATCTCGCTGATCAGCTCGACTGCCAGCTCGGCCAGGTCATCCGCGGCGGCGCGCACGCACTGCACCGCGATGGCATCACCGGCTTCGGCCTCCCTGTCGACCGTGCTGGCCAGGGCCGCGATCGCCCGGCGGTCCAGGCGGCGCTGCACGTAGACCAGGTCGAAGATCTCGCGCAGCTCCGCGACGCCCAGCGCGGCGGGGATGGCGGCGCACAGGGACGTCCGGCGCGACGCCAGCCAGTGCCCCGCGAAGGCCGCGCGCAATCCGCGCAGGCCGACCTCGTAGGCGCTGCCGTAGTCGCCCAGCACGGGGCCCATGCCGCCGACGTGCCGGGTGCGGCCGTCGGCGGTGCGCAGATGCACGAACGAGCCGGTGCCCGCGAGCACGATCAGCCCGTGGTCCTCGCCCGCCGAGGCGAAGGCGACCTCAATCTCGCCCGCGAAGCTGCGCCCGATGACCTCGCCCGCGGCCTCGATGATCTCCCGGGCCCCGGCGGTGCGGCAGTGGCCGGCGACCCAGATGCGTGCGTCATGGACCCCCGCCAGCGCGGCGGTGAGCGCGTCCGCGTAGGAGGTCGCGATCACCTCGGGGGTGTCGTACCAGTGGGCCGTGGGCCCGCCGCGGCCCCAGCCGACCACCGTGCCATCCTCTGCGATGAGCACCGCGTCACACTTGGAACCGCCACCATCAACGCCCAACACGTAGCGCAGCTTCGGCACCTCACCCGCCGACCGGATGCACGTGAGCGCCACACTTCCGTGATGGCGCGGCGATTCCTCCGCCCGGTCGCGGGCGCCGTTGATGCAGGATGATGGCCGCCGAGCCGGAAATGCCCCGCCCGCGAGTGACCCGACATCATCCACAGGGACGTGGCCGGGACACACACGATGGCGCGCGAACACGACCTCGCCGACGACCGGGCGGCCGCGACCGGCTCTGCGCAGGAGCCGCGCGTGACCGCGCGTGTGGTGCTGCTCAGCCTGGTGGTCTCGGCTGCGGTGGGCTTCCTCTTCCCCTACGCGAACCTGGTCATTCGCGGCAGCCGTCCGGCCAACACCTCGCTGCCCTTCGGCACCATCGCGGTGTTCTTCGTGATCGTCGCCATGGTCAACCCGCTGCTCAAGCTCATCGGCCGGCGCGTCGGCCTGCGCCGCTCCGAGCTGCTGGTGATCTTCGTGGCGGCGCTGCTGGCCTCGTCGGTGGTCACCTGGGGCCTGGTCGGCCAGCTCCTGCCCATCATGACCGGCGCGCAGTACTACGCCACGCCCGAGAACCACTGGGAGGAGCTGATCGGCGAGAACACGGTCGAGTGGCTCGCGGTGCAGGACGAGGAGGCGGTGCGCGAGTTCTACGAGGCGACGCGTGCCGGCGCGGGCGTGCCGTGGCGTCCCTGGCTGCTGCCGCTGGGCATGTGGCTGATCTTCACCGTGGCGCTGTCGGCCACCAGCATCGGCCTGATGATCCTGGTGCACCGGCAGTGGATCGAGCACGAGCGCCTGGTCTACCCGCTGATGTACCTGCCCGTGGAGATGGTGCGCGACGGCTCGCCGCGCGCACTGCTCACGCCCCTGCTGCGCAACCGCCTGCTGTGGATGGGCGCGCTGGTGGCGATCGTGCCCTCGGTGATGATCGGGCTGCACCACTACTACCCGCACATCCCGGCGATCAAGCTGCGTAACGACGTGCTCATCCCCATGCAGCAGGAGCGACTTCTGCTGCGGCTGTGGATCAACTTTTCGGTGGTCGCCTTCGCCTACCTGATCAACGCCGACCTGGGCTTCAGCCTGTGGTTCTTCGCCCTGTTCAGCGCCTTCGAGACGCCGGTGATGCGCCTCATGGGCGTGGGGGTGGGCGCCAAGGAGATCTACTCGGCGGGCTCGCAGGCGGTCTCCAACCAGGCCATGGGCGCCATGATCTTCCTGGTGGGCGCGAGCATGTGGGCGGCACGCGGCGACATCGGGCGCTCCTTCCGCGCGCTGCTGCCCGGCGGGGCGCCGGAACTGCGCGACCGCGCGACCATGATCGGCGGCGCCATCTGTCTGGGCGTGGGGCTGATCGGCATGGTGTGGTGGCTGACCGCCAGCGGGCTGTCGGCCATTGGCTCGGTGCTGCTGGTGTTCGCGGCGCTGGTGACCTTCACGGCGCTCACGCGCGCGGCGGTGCAGGGCGGGGTGCCGGTCTCGCGTGCGGCGCTCATCCCGCAGTCGTTCGTGCTGCACGCGCTGGGCAGCCACGGGGTCGGGCCGAAGGGCATGGCCTCACTGGCCTACAGTTTCGCGTGGAGCGCCGACATTCGCGTCTTCCTCATGCCCTTCGCGGCGCACTCGCTCAAGGTCTGGGCGGACAGCGGCCTGCCGCGCCGCCGCTTCCTGCCCCTGGCCGCGGCCACGCTGCTGGTCGCCCTCCTGGTCGCGACCGCCACCACGCTGATCCTGTCTTACGCCCGCGGCGGCGTCTCGCTCAGCTCATGGCTGTTCAGCGGCTGCCCACGCGCCGCCTTCACCTACGCCGCCGCCTCGCTGCAGAACCCGGTCGGCTTCAGCCTGAGCTGGTGGCTGTGGATGGTCGCCGGCGGAACCATCATGTGGGCGCTCAACACCGTGCACATGCGCTTCATCGGCTGGCCGCTGCACCCGCTGGGCTACGCCATCGCCCCCACGCAGCCCGTGCAGGACCTGTGGTTCTCGATCCTCATCGGCTGGCTGATCAAGGTGGTAGTGCTGCGCTACGGCGGCTACCGCGTCTACGACCGCGCCATCCGCTTCATGCTCGGGCTTCTCCTCGGCCAGTTCCTCGCCTGCACCGCCTGGCTGATCGTGGACGCCATCACCGGCGCCACCGGCAACCTGATCTTCGTCTACTGAGCGTCTGGACGGCTTTGACGGCAACGGCAACGGCGACGGCAACGGCAACGGCAACGGCAACGGCACGCGGGCGAGGCCTTCTTCCTGGGAGAAGCCGCCCTCCCCCGCACCCCCTCCCGCGAAGACCCTCAAGCGCGGGCGCGGGGACGCAGGTGCGTTCAGTCGCTGCCGACGAAGCAGTACAGGTTGCCGTCCCAGTCGCAGATGAAGAGCGCGTTGCCCGAGACCACCGGCGAGCCCTTGATCGGGACCCCGAGGTTGTAGCGCCACAACATCTCGCCGCCGTCCAGCGCGAAGGCGTAGAGATGGCCGTCATCGGAGCCGACGTAGACCACGTCGCCGGCCACCAGCGGCGTGGACTGCCCTGCGAGGGCCTGGCGCTGGTTCGACTGCTGCGCCTGCGCGTCGTAGACGAACTGATGCTCCCAGCGCGGCTCGCCGGTGGCGGCGTCGAAGGCGCGCAGCCTGGCGCCGTTGGCCAGCACGATGTCGCCGGCAGGCACCGCGACCGCGATGCCGTTACCCGAGCCCGGCACCGGCTGCGCCCAGCGCAGCTCGCCGGTCTCGGCGTCGAGGCACGACAGCGTCGCCGCGTTGACGTAGAGCGCGCCGCGATACGGGACGGGACAGGTCGCCGCCTTCCCGGTCGAGATCTCGGTGGACCAGATCTGCTCGCCGGTCCGCGCATCGACCGCGACCGCCTGCCTGCGGGCACCGACGAGCAGTCGCCCGTCGTGCACCGAGGGGAAGCCGTAGTATGCCAGGCTGCCCGACGGGCGGATGCGCCGCAGCACCTCGCCGGTCGCCGCCGACAGCACCGCGCAGTCGCCGTTGTCGGCCATCACGGTCAGCTCGCCGTCGGCCAGCTCCGGGCAGCAGCACACGTTGCGGTGCCCGTCCGGCGGGGGGAAGACGTCCGTACGCCAGCGCTCGGCGCCGGTGTCGGCGTCGAAGGCGTAGCATACGCCCATCGAGTCGATGGCGTGCACCAGCCCCTCGGCGGCCACCAGGCCGAACGAGATCGACGCCCCCGTGGGCGCGTGCCAGAGCAGCTCGCCCGTGGCCGGGTCGTAGCAGCGTACGCCCGCGCCCGGGTGGCCGATCTCCTTGTTCTCGACGCCCACGTAGACGCGCCCGCGGTAGATGATGGGGGAGACGGCCTTGGTATTGCGCCCCCCGGTGTTCGCCGCCCAGGCCAGCGTCAGCGGCGCGGCCAGCGGCTTCTCGCGCACGCGCGAGTGCTCGCTCAGGAAGAACCCCGGCCAGTCATCCGCGACCTGCACAGCCGGCATAGGCGCGTCCGCCAGACTCGCGTCGAGCGTGGTCTGCCACTGCTCACCGTCCTCATCGCGCGCGACGGCCCTCACCGCGATCGGGCCCGCGGGCGCCTGCGCGCAGTCCCAGCTTCCGCGCCAGGTCCAGGCCCCCGCGCGCGTCAGTGGCACGTCGATGGCCTCGCCGCCGGCCTCGATGTGGCAGGTGACCTCGGCCACGCGGCGCGTGGTGTCGTACGCTTTCACCTGCACCGGCACCACGCCGCGCGCGACCGTCCCCTGCGGCGCCACGATCTCCAGCCGCCGCACCTGCCCGCACACGCGCGTCTCACTCGCCAGCCGCCCGTCGGCGAAGCTCACCACGCGGAACTGGCGGGTGAACGCGCCCCAGTCACGGCCGCGCATGGGCCCGGTCTCCAGGTAGGGCACCCCCGCGTAGCCGCATGACTGCACCTGGTGCCAGTGGCCGAACATCACGCCGATGATATTGTGGCGCTCCAGCCAGCCGTCCATGACCTGGTTGGGCGGCGTCTGGTGGGTCACGATCACGATGGGGGCGCCCGGCGGCTGGGCGGCCAGGTCGGCCTCGAGCCACGCGGCCTGCAGCGCCTGCTGGCGCGCGGTCAGGAAGCTGGTCTCGCTGACGTAGGTCACGAAATGCACCGGCCCGTAGTCCCACGAGTACCAGGCCGGCGCGAGGTTCTTCTGATAGTGATAAACGCTGCCCTGGGGGGCGCCGGCTTCGCGGGCGTAGTTGCCGTCATGGCCGCCGAAGCAGTTGTAGACCATCAGGTGTGAGGCGTCGCAGACCTCGCGGTAGAGGTCCATCTGCCACTGCGTCCCGGACATGGTCAGGTCGCCGGCGAGCGTGAAGAACGCCGGGGCGCCGGACATCTGTGTGAGCTGGTCGAACTCCGCGCAGAGCTGCTCGAAGGTCGCCAGGTCGCTGAACTGCGTGTCGCCGGTGGCGAGGTAATTGAACTCCTCGCGATCGGACGCCGCATCGCGCACGAAGACGAAATCGGCGGTGTACTCGGTCTGCTCATCATCGCGCGGGATGCGCTCGAACCACGGCCCGGCGGGCCGGTAGCCGCGCGGGCACGTGACGAAGACCATGCGCAGGTCCTCGAGGTTGAACTCGACGCGATAGGCGCCGGCGTCGTCGGTGCGCACGACGTGCTCGCCATCGCTCACCAGGACGCCTGCCAGCGGCTGTCCGGCGTCGTCAAGCACGCGGCCGGTCACCACCACGTGCCGGGCGTTGAGCGGCGGCAGCGGCGGATCGGGGTACTGCGCGCGCTCGGCAGTGGCCTGCGCGGGCGCCTGCGCCAGCCGCGCCTCCTGCGCGGCGGTGCGCTCGGCCGAGACGTTGAACTCGGTGCGCGCGACGTTGGACACGCGCAGCTCGTCGATGCAGCCGGCGAAGCCGCGGATGGCGTCGTCGAGCGGTCGGGAGTCGGTGTCGCAGCCGATCGTGGTCACCGCCTTGCCGGAGGTCGGGACGCCGTTGACCGGCGCCTCGCCGATCGGCACCCCGTCGAGGTACGCGCGCAGCACCGTCCCGTCATACGTGACCGCGACGTGCTGCCAGACGCCCGCCTGCATCACGCCCGGGACCTTGATACGCGCCCAGTCGGACTGTTCGCCGCGCGTGATCTGCATGGAGAAGTAGAGCGCGCTCTCGTAGAGGAAGAAGCAGTAGCGCGCGTCGCCGGAGCGGCTGAGGATCGCCTGGTTGCGGTCGATGCGCTCGGGCCGCACCCAGGCTTCGACGGTCAGGCCCGGGGCTGGCTGCATCTCGCCCTCGTCGGTCATGAGCAGCCCGTCGGCGTCACCGCGCCCGTCGCCATCCTCGTCGGCGTTGACGCCATCGAAGCGCAGGCACCCGCCGAACATGCCCTGCTCCTCGCGCATCGGTCGGCGCGGCGGCGGCATGAGCTGCACCCCCAGCGCCGACGCCGACGCATCCGCGGCTTGTTCCGCGTCCGCGCCCTCGAAGTGAAGCAGCAGGATCGTGTGCTCGTCCGGTTGGTACGCCTGCTCCTCGTCGGCCAGCGCCGGCCAGGTCGCCAGCGTCATCAGCGCCAGCACCGCCCAACACGTTTGTCGGCCCGTCATCGCTCTCGCCTCCCGGTCCGCGTGGGCAAGTTCCCCGGAGGCCGCCATCATCCTGCCGCCGCCGGGCGCGAGCAGGATTCGCCGGCCGGCGGGCGAAGCGGACCGCGATGACTGGTGCGCGAGCAGCACGGCAGATGCGGGAGGCGTCCGACCATGGCCCAGCCGCTCTTCGAGGAGACCGACGTGTTCGTGGCCGGCGAGCATGGTGTCGCCGAGTACCGCATCCCGGCACTGGTGACCACCAACGCGGGCACGTTGCTGGCGGTGTGCGATGCGCGCGTTGACCGCCCGGGCGATGCGCCCAACAACATCGACATGGTCCTCAAGCGCAGCGACGACCTGGGCCGGACCTGGAGCGAGCGCGAGGTGCTCATCGACCTGCCCGGCGAGATGGCCGCAGGCGACCCATGCATGCTCGTAGATCGACAGACCGGCGCGGTCTGGATCATCTACGACCACGTCTATCCGAGCATGGCCGTGCTGCGCGAGATGGACCCCGAGCGTGCCCGGGGCGCACAGGCGGGCTACCAGGGGCGCGTGCTCTTCCTGCACGCCATCCGCAGCGATGACGACGGTCGCACCTGGTCGGAGCCGATCGACCTCACGCCCGCCGTCAAGGATCCGGCCTGGATCGCCGCCATGGCCGGGCCGGGGATGGGCATCCAGACGCGCGCCGGGCGGCTCATCGCGCCGGGCTACCGGCGGACCGCGAAGGACTTCCGGGACGACGGCTCGCACCTTTACTGGAGCGACGATCACGGGGAGACGTGGCGCGTAAGCGCCAGCCCCGGCCCCAACACGAACGAGGGCCAGGTGGTCGAGCTGGAGGACGGCTCGCTGATGCTGAACATGCGCAGCACGCGCGGACCGCGCTGCCGGGCGGTGGCGACCACCGCCGATGGTGGGCAGACCTGGTCGGCGATGCGCGACGACGAGACACTGGTCGAGCCGCGCAACCAGGCGAGCTTCATCCGCTGGACCGACCGGCGCGACGGCCACGCGCGCAGCCGCCTGCTCTTCGCCAACACCGCGCACCCCGAATCGCGCGAGAACATGACGGTGCGCCTGAGCTACGATGAGGGGCAGAGCTGGCCGGTCGCGAAGGTCGTGAACCCCGGCCCGACCGCCTACTGCTGCCTGAGCGTGCTGCCGGACATGACCGTCGGGCTGCTCTACGAGTACCGCGGGCTGCCCGACGGCCCCGCGCCTGGCTACGAGAAGATCACCTTCGCGCGCTTCAACCTCGAGTGGCTCACCGACGGGCAGGACGCGCTGGACTGACCCGGCTCACCCGCCGCATACGACCGCCGTGCCGGTGCGCGCCGACTCGTACATGGCGTCGGTCAGGCGCTGCAGCACCAGCGCATGGCGCAGGCCGGTCATCGGCGCCCGGCCCTCGAGGATCGCCTCGACGAAGTCGATCACCGGCCCGCGGTGGATGATCGGCCACTCGTAGGGCTCGTCCACCAGCGTCTCGCTGTGCACGCCGTCGGCGGCGTAGCGGTGCACGACCGCCTGCGGCGAGCCGGGCATGAGGTCGAGGTCGAGCGCGCCATGCTCGCACTCGATGCGCCACGCGCCGCGCTGCGCGTCCACCGCTGCGAAGGTCGCGCGCCGGTAGTCGAGCGCCGCGCCGCCGGTCATGCGCGCCTGCGCGGCCACCCCCACCTCGACGTCGTTGACCGGCTCGGCGATGGCCCGGTAGCGCGCGGGCACGCCCCCCATCGCGGCCAGCACCAGCTCGGGGTCGTGCGCCCAGCCGGCGATGCCCAGCAGGAAATCGAGGTCGTAGCAGCCCCAGTCGGCCAGTATGCCCTGTCCGCCCCAGCCCGGCCGGTGCAGGAAGAACGGAGAGGTGCCGTCGTAGTTCGCGGGCGGCGGCAGCAGCACGTCCGCGCTCAGCCGGCGCACCGGCCCCAGCTCGCCCGAGGCGATCAGCTCCGTCGCCGCCCGCGCGCCCGGCGTGGAGCGGAAGCGCGCCGAGCAGCACGCCCCGACCAGCCCCTCGCGCTGCGCCGCCATCATAGCCTCCACCTGCCCGGCGTTGACCGCCACCGGCTTCTCCACGAGCACGTGCCGGCCGGCTTCGAAGGCTGCGACCGCCGGCCCCACGTGCGCCTCCGGGCCGGTGGCCACGATCACCGCGTCCACCTCGGGGTCGGCGAGCAGGTCCTCGACCGCCGTGTAGCGGTGGGGGATGCCGAATTCGTCCGCGCGCTGCTCCACGGCCTCGGGGCGCACATCGCAGGCCGCCACCCAGCGCACGCGCGGGTCGTCCTGGGAGTTGCGAATGTGCGCGGGCGCGATCTGCCCGCAGCCGATGATGCCCAGCCCGACCGTCCCGGCCATCTCACTGTCCCTCCGCGTCACCCGACATTCAGGCAGCGTCCGCTGGCCCGCGCGATGGCGGCCGCATCCTCGCTCGCGAACGGGATGTGCGCCTGGTGCTCGGCGCGGGCGGCCTCCAGCACCTCGAGGTAGGCGACCACCGCATCGCGCAGCCGGGCGGCGTCGAAGTCATCCTGCATCGCCTCGTACGCCGGCCCGAGGATCAGGTCGAAGCCCGCACCGACGGCCAGGATGCCCGCCTCGATGTATTCGGCCAGCAGCTCGGGCCGCATGCCGCCGGTCACGAAGAACGGGAAGCTCTTGTACGTCGCCGGATCGAGGCCCTTGAAGAAGGCCGCACCGCCGAGGAGCCTGGGGTTGACGAACTTGAGCAGGTTCGCGCCGTGGTCGAGCGCCTGGTGGCCCTCACCGGGCGTGGCCACGCCGCAGATGATCGCGTGGCTGTCGGCGTACTTCTCGAAGGTCCCGGCGCGGAAGGGCAGCAGCGACACCAGGAAGTCCGCGCCTGCATCGACCACCTCGTCGATGCTCGGCACCGGCCGCCCGGTGGCGTTCACCCACTCGCGCAGCCGCCCGTCCTCGAGCAGCGTCGCCGCGCCCACCGCCAGCCCGGGGAACTCGCGCTTGGCCGCACCGATCAGCGCCGGCGCCTCGGGGTGCCGGCATGAGATCTCGACCGCCTCAATCCCGGCCTCGGCCACGACGCGCAGGCACTCCAGCGGCGGCAGCCGGTCCTGGATAACGATGGGCACGAAGCCGCGGCAGAGGATCCTCCCGACCGTCTCATTCCTGGTCATCGCGGGCCTCCATGAACGCGATCAGCTTGCACACCATGAACTCGATGGTCATGCGCTGGGCCTCGACCGTCACCCCGCCGGTGTGCGGCGAGATCACCAGGTTCTCGTGCGTATTCGCGTAGCGGATCAGCGGGTGGTCGGCGAGGTCATCGCGCCACTCGCCCTCGATCACATCAACGCCCGCGCCGGCGATCGTGCCCTTCTCTAACGCCGCCACGAACGCCTCTTCGTCGATGATCCCCCCGCGGCTGGTGTTGATCAGGTACGCGGTCGGCTTCATCTTCGCGAACTCGGCCGCCCCGATGAGATGGCGGTTCTCCTCGGTCAGGTGGATGTTGATCGCCAGCACGTCGCTCTCGCGCAGCAGCGTGTCGAGGTCCACCATCTCGACGCCCGGCTCGG
>JALGVA010000013.1:0-1130 GCA_029820295.1 Candidatus Zipacnadia bacterium | reverse complement strand
TCACAGGCGAGCACGCGCATGCGGAAGGCACGCGCGTACTGCGCGACGATCCGCCCCAGACGCCCGTAGCCCAGCGTGCCGAAGGTCTTCCCGGAGAGCTGGTGGCCGCGGAAGCGATCGCGCGCCCACTCGCCGCGCTTCGCGGCCTCGAACGACCACGGCAGCCGGCGCACCACCGCCAGCATCAGCCCCCAGGCCATCTCGGCGGTGCAGGTGATGCTGTCGAGGAACGCCGTCTCGCCGCGTAGCGACAGCACCGTGATGCCGCGCTCCTGCGCCGCCGCCACGTCGATGTGATCAAGGCCGGTGCTGGGGGTGACGATGACGCGCAGGCGCGGCGAAGCCGCGATGATCTCGTGCGTGAGGCGCACGTGCAGCGAGGCGAAGTAGGCGTCGAAGTGCGGCACCTGCTCCGCCAGCGCCTGCTCGTCGGGCTCGAGCGTCACCACGTCGGCCAGCGGCAGCAGTTTATCGAAGACGTCAGGGAAGGCCGACACGTCGGCCATGTTCAGCACGCGCCGGCGCGCATCGGGCATCGCCGCCACCTCGCAGTCGGGTCGGCACGCGGTCGCCGGGCTGTTCACTGCGGGCCCCGCGGTCTCCTTCGCGCGCGTGCGCGTCCGTGAAGGGAGCCCGCTCGTGGAAGCGGAAGTTCTTCACGACGGTGCGGAACGCCCGAGATCCTGGGGGAACGAAGCCGCAGACGCTCAGCCCGGGCAGACCGCCCACCTGCTCGCCGGCGCCTGCTACGAGGCGCTCAAGCCGGCGCGGTCGGGCACCGAGGAGGAGCCGATCTCCTTCCGCCGCCGCGGGCGCGACCGCGTGCTGCTCGACTTCGGTCACCGGCAGGTACTGGACACCGGCGGCGCCGGCGCCTGGTGCCCGCATTCGCCCGCTGGAACTCCAGGAGGCACTGCGGATCGACTGACCCGACGTCACGCGCGGAGCATGCCCTGACATACGCAGAGCACTTGCGTCCGTGCCGCGGTCGGGTATGATGGGGCCGCACGAAGCCGTCCGTCGGAGGGGAGCGCTGCACCAATGCCCTGGAATACCTTTGACCGCGACCGCGCCCACCTTGAGGCGCAGTACCATGATCCTCCCTGGGACGAGGCGAGCGGTTGGAGCCT
>JALGVA010000118.1 GCA_029820295.1 Candidatus Zipacnadia bacterium | reverse complement strand
GGGGCATGGGGCCGGGGCGTACGTACACGTCACCGGCCAGCATGCGGTCGGTGGGGGAGCCGGTCACCGGGACGTCCGACACGCCCGGGGAGACGGTCGGGGTGCCAAGGGTGGTTGATTGCGCGTGAGCCAGTTCACTGACCGGCAAGCACACGACGATTACGGCCGCTGCGAACGCAACGAGTCGCAATGCCGACACCCCTTGTGCTTCATTCAAGTGATGCGGAAAGGGGCCTGGTTGACACCCTGATAGTATAAGTTCAGGCCGCAAAAGTCAACCGTTGCCCCGGTTGTCCCCCCTCGGTACGCTCCAATAGTGCGCTCAAAACGCCGAGGCGCACCTGTCACCTGCACTGAATTCGCCACGGCCTCCCCGCACTCCTCCATCCCGCGCGCTGATTGCCTTCACAGCATGAGGCCGCCATGTGGGAGGACAGCGCTTCCGGGTGCGGAAGGGGCCCGCACAACCGATCTGTCGCGGAGGTGCTGCCATGCCCGTGCGCTGGGCCATCGTCGGATGTGGCGACATCACCAATAAGGCCGTCGCTCCCGCCATCAACGAGCAGGAAGATTCTGATCTCATCGCCCTGTTCTCAAACTCGCCGGAGCGCGCCGAGGAACTGCGCGCCGCCCATGGCGCCCTGCGGGCCTGCTCGGACCTCAAGGAGCTGCTGGCCGCCGATGACATCGATGCGGTCTACGTGGCCTCGCCGGTGCATCGCCACGCCCCGGAGACCATCGCCGCGCTCCAGGCCGGGAAGCACGTGATCGTCGAGAAACCGATGGCGCTCGCCGTGGCCGACTGCGAGCGCATGATCGCCGCCGCCGAGGAGGCCGGCTTGCTGCTCACCTGCGCCTACTACCGGCGGTTCTTCCCCAAGTCGCGCAAGATCCGTGCCCTGCTCGACGACGGCGCCATCGGTCGGCCCATCGTCTGCGAGATCACCATCTGCAGCCGGGCGCAGATCACCCCCGACGACCCCAAGTACTGGCGCCTCATCCCCGAGCAGGGCGGCGGCGGCGCGCTGATGGACGTGGGCAGCCACCGCCTCGACCTCGCCTGCTGGTTCCTCGGCGACCCGGTGCAGGTCACCGGTTTCGCCGATCGCCTCGACCGCGAGGATATGCTCGTGCCCGACGTCGAGTGCCTGCTCGCGCGCATGGATTCTGGCGCGCACGTGCACTGCACGGCCTCGTGGGCGACCGCCGGGCGCGCCGATGACCTGATCATCCGCGGCAGCGAGGGCACCATCGAGGCGCGGCCCTACGACCGCTCGCCGTTGCTGCTGCACCGCGGCGGCGAGACGCAGAGCTTCGACCTGCCGGCTGCCGCGAACTGGCACCTGCCGCTGATCGACGACTTCGCGCGCGCCATCGTCGAGGGCCGCGCGCCCGAGTTCACCGCCCGCGACGGCCTGCAGGCCTCGCGCATGATGGAGGGCTGCTACCGCTCCAGCGAGACGGGGCGAGCCGTGTGGGTGTGACCGGACGACGGGGCTTCTGGCTGGTCCGCGCCGCCGCCGGCGTGCGCTTCTCCCAGTTGCCGCAGCCGCGCAGCGACCGCGACGACTGCGACATCTCCTTGCGCCTCGACCTGGCCTCATCGTCGGCAGGTCCGCGCGGGCCCTCCACCGAAATCACGGGCCAGTCACGCACACGCGAAGGAGGGTTCGTATGGAGCTTCGGCAGATCGGCACATCAGACCTCATGGCCACGCCCATCGTCTTCGGCTCCTGGGCCATCGGCGGCTGGCTGTGGGGCGGCACCGATGACGAGCAGGCCATCACCGGCATCCACGCCGCGCTCGACGCCGGCATCAACGCCATCGACACCGCGCCCGCCTACGGCATGGGCCACTCCGAACGCATCGTCGGCGAGGCCATCCGCGGCCGCCGCGACCAGGTGCTCGTGTTCACCAAGTGCGCCCTGCGCTGGGATTCCGATGAGGGCCTCCACCACTTCGATACCGTCAACAACGAGGGCGAGCCGGTCCAGCTCTACCGCAACCTGCGGCGCGACAGCATCCTCTGGGAGTGCGAGCAGTCGCTCGAGCGCCTGGGCATCGACTGCATCGACCTCTACCAGTGCCACTGGCCCGACCCGACCACGCCCATCAGGGAAACCATGGGCGCGCTGGTGGAGCTGCTTGACCAGAAGATGATCCGGGCCATCGGCGTGAGCAACTTCACGCGCGAGATGATCGACGAGTGCCTGGCCTACGGCCCCGTGCACTGCTCGCAGCCCAAGTTCAGCCTGCTCACGCGCGAGCACCTCGACGGCGTCATCGCCTGGTGCGACGAACACGACATCGCCTCGATCGTTTACTCGCCGCTCGAGCAGGGCCTGCTCACCGGCAAGGTCACCGTCGATCGCGAGTTCAATGAGGGCGACCAGCGCAACGACAAGCCGTGGTTCACCCGCGAGAACATCGAGCGCGTGAACGCCGTGCTCGACGAGGTGATGCGGCCCATCGCCGACGCCCACGAGGCCACGCTGGCGCAGACCACGCTGGCGTGGACCATCGCCGCGCCGGGCATTACCTGTGCGCTGGCGGGCGCCCGCAACCCCGATCAGGCACGCGAGAACGCGGGCGCGATGGCGATCGCCCTCACCGACGAGGAGTTCGAGGCGATCCGCGCGGCGTTCTGGCAGATCGAGGGGCCGTGATCGCGCGGTTGGCGGGGAAGCAAAGGGGGTTCGCATCTCTTCTTGCTGATACCGTCGAGAGCAACAGCAAGGAGAAGGAACCCCACGAGCAGTGTAGACGTGCAGGTGCGCGAGGTCAAGCCGGTCGAGTTCGTGGAGCACGGCGTGCGGCGCTACCTGGCGCGCCGGGGCGTGCAGGTGGGGCTGTCGAGCCTGGCGCGGATGCTGGGGGCATTCGCGCAGGTGCACACAAATGCCGGCTTGGGGGGATCGGCGAGCGCGGTGCTGCGCGAGGCGCTCGGCCCGGAGCTGCACGAGAAGCTGCTCGAGAACAGGCGCATCGAGGTGGACCGCTACCGCCAGCAGGTCACGAACTGAGGGCTGGAGGAGTACCTGGCCGTGCTGTAGGAACGGCCGGGGATCGGGCATGGGGCATCGGGCTCGGCGAACGACCACTGTCGGCCCTGTTGCCGTTGACCGCAGGCCGGGCTCCCAGCCTGGCAATGTCGTTGAGGGTGCCGTCGCCGCGACCGACACGGACGCATGGAGGCAGACCGATGGCCGATCTGAAGATAGCCGTCATGCTCAGCAGCCTGCGCATGGACGCCGACGCGGGCTTCGAGAAGATCGCCGAGATGGGTGTCACCGGCGTGCACCTGGGCGTCGGTGGCGGGCAGTTCGCCCCCGAGAACATGAGCAAGCAGGACCGCAGGGACCTGCTCAAGCACCTCGAGTCGCTCGGCCTGGAGATCTCCGCGGTCTCAGCCTGGGGCGGCGGCGTGCACCTCGAGGACGACGACTGCACCGAGGCCATCGCCCAGGCCAGGGCGGTGCTGGAACTCGCCGCCGACCTCGAGTGCGGCATCTGGCAGGGCCATGTGGGCATCATGCCCGAGGACGTCAACGACCCCGGCTGGGCCAACCACGTGCGCCATCACGAGGAGATCGCGAAGCACGCCGAGGCCGTCGGCGCCTGCCTGGCCATCGAGACCGGCCCGGAGCCGCCCTATGTGCTCAAGCGCCTCATCGAGACCGTGGGCAGCGACGCCATCCGCATCAACTGGGACCCGGCCAACCTGATCCTGTGGCCCGCGAAGTACGCGCAGGAAGCCGGCGAGGAGTATGACAGGCAGAAGTGGATGGACCTCTACCAGCCGGTCGAGGGCCTGAACATCGTGGGTGAGTACGTGGTGCACGTGCACGCCAAGGACGCGCTGGTGCACCCCGACGGCAAGCGTCAGGAGGTTCCCTTCGGGACCGGCTGGGTAGACTGGGACCGCTTCATTGGCATCCTGCACGATGATTACGGCTACGACGGCTACTTCGCCATCGAGCGCGAGGTGGGCGACAACCCGGTGGCCGACGTCCAGACCGCAGTGGACTTCCTGAAGGCCTTCAAGGTCTGACGCGCGCACATGCCAAGGGTGGCCGAGGGGACACCGGCATGCCGGTGTTCCCTCGGCTCAGGGGCTCGCGACCTCCACGGGCGCGGCGAAGCTGACCGTCAGGTCGAGGTGGAAGCGGTCGCCGGCGTCCACCTCACGGCCCCCATCCTCCATGATGGCCGGGAAGCGGATCTCGAAGACCTCCTTCTCCCACTGGCGCAGGTCCTGGATAACCACGTCGGTGGCCGCGCGCAGCTCGACGGTCACCGCGTCGTCGGTGCCCTTCGCGGCCTCGATCAGCGACCCCTGACCCGACCAGACCTGCACCCGGCCCTCCTGCTGCTCCTGCGGCAGGCCGGCAATCTCCGGTTCGCCATGAGGCTGCGAGATCATCACCTCAGCCCCGCCGAAGCGCGCCACCGGCAGGTTGACGGAGAGCTGCAGGCCGTTGAGGCGCATCGCCTGCGTCATGGTCAGATCGTACTCGAGCTTGAGCCCCTGCGGCAGTGGCGTAACCGTCTCGGTGTACTGGATGGCGCCGCCCTCGGTGTTGGGGATGGGCAGACTGCCCACGAATTGCAGGCCGGCCCCATCGGGAATCTCGCTGAAGCCCGCCGCGGCGCTCTCCTGCGGGGCGTGCTGCCACCCGGGCCCGTGCGCGTTCAGCTCGATCACCGCCAGCTCCGCGTCGCCGCTGCTCACGCGCACCAGGCCCGTGGGCTCCAACGTCGCGGTGAGGGCCTCCTGCCCCCATGAGGCGCTTGCCGCCAGCAGGATGATGGCCGCCACCGTGGTCATCGCTCTCGCCCGCGATCCGCTCATGTTGTTTCCTCCCTGGCGCTCACGGCCGCACGACCTCGAACGGGATGGCGGGCAGGACGCCCAGCGACACGCGGCTCGTGCCCGCGGCATCTGCGACTCCTGGATCAACGAACGCCTCGACGATCACGTTCGCGGTATCCCCCGGCAGGGCGATGTTGGCGTCGGCCTTGAGGGTGAGGACGACGCCTCCAGGCACGACCGCCGCCTCCCGGAGCGTCACGCCCCGCGGGCGATTGCACAGGCGGAAGCGCACCGCCTCCAGCGGCGACTGCCGCTCGCCCGCGATGGTCCGCGGCGCCTCGACACGCACCTGCGCCGTGCCGCCGAGGGGGATGCGCACCGGAGCCGCACCGGCGAGCCGCACACCGGGCACCAGCGGCCGCCAGACCGCAGGCACGGGCCGCGAGCCGGTAACCGCGACCAGAAGCTCCTGCTGCGGCACGACGAACCACCAGATGAAGGCCTGCATCATGTCCTCGGCGGGCACCACCGGCCGGACGACCTCGGCGCCCCCGATCTGCGCCCGGCCCTCCAGTCGCACCGGGAATGCCTGCCTGGGCACACCCAGGGGCGCGCTGAGCCTGGCCTCGACGGTGTCCTCGTCCCCGGCGATGCGCGCCTCGCTCAGCGTGAAGCCCTCGGGCGCGTCCGCCAGCGCGATGTCGATGTCCCCCGCGAAGCCGTCGCGGCGCATGGCGTGCACCGTCACCGTCGCCGACCGCCCGGCGCGCACATTGACGCTCGAGGGCGTCACGCGCAGCGCGAAGTCAGGCTGCGGCGCGCGCAGATGCAGACGGTACGCGAAGGCGTCGCCGCCCTGGCGTTGCGTGTCGCACAGACGGACCCGGTAGGCTCCATTCTCCGGCAGTTGCACCCGCAGGTACGAGTCGGCGTGGTGGGTGACCAAGCCCATGGTCGGGTCCTTGTGATCGTCGTTCGACTCGATCACGGCCCCGGTCGCGTCGAGCAGTTGGAGCATCGAGTCGAGCGGCGAGCGCAGGCGGCGGGCGTACACCTCTGCCACGATCTCCTCGCCGGCGCGCCCCGCGAAGCTGAAGCTGTCCACGTCGCCGGGCCGGTTGATGCGGCCGTTGACGATCAGCGGGACGGTAACCTGCTGCGCCTCGGCGATCGTATCGTTGGGCTCCGCTTCGGCCGCCTCGGGCAACGCGTCCACGGCGTAGCACACCTCGCCCCCGAGGCCATCCGCGCCGACTGCGGCGCGCCGGATGGCCGGCCCGCCGGGTTGAGTATCCAGGTTGAGCGTGTCGGTGGGCAGGTTCCACCCGGCGAGCGTGGCGACCGTCGGCGCGCCCTCCTGCCCCCCGAGGGGGAAGACCCGGGTCACAAAGGGCAGCTCGCCCACGGCGATGCGGTAGACGAAGTCGTCGCGCCCGCGGTAGATGGCGTCGCGCACCTCCAGCGTGTAGATGCCGTCGGCCGGGACCTCAAAGAGCAGCACCGGGTCAGGGTCGAAGCGGAAGTCGTCGGCATAGGCCACCTCGTTGCCGCTCGGGTCGTAGAGGGCCGCCGTGGCCTGGAACCAGCCGGGCACGGCGTCGGCGAGATAGGGGATCAGCCTGCGGGCCTGCACACGCACCACAAGCTTCTGGCCCTGCCGCGCGCGCAGGCGGAAGCGATCCACGTCGCCGGGGGTGATCTGGCCGTTGAGCAGCACGGGCAGGTCCAACGGGAGGGGGGCTCCGCCCGCGCCGGCCACGTCCGTCTCGTGCGCCTCCGGCAGTACGCCAACCTGGAAGCGCAGCGGGTTGCTCAGGCCCGCGGGGGTCATCACGCGCAACTCACGGTCGCCGGGCGTGGCGTCGGGGTCGATGGTCACCTCGAGCACCACGGCCTCGGCGATCTGCGCGTTCGGCTGCTGCTTGGGGTCGAACAGCCTGGTCCACAGCCGCGCCAGCTCGGCAGGGGTCTTGTCGTCAAGGTCGCGCAGCCAGGGGTGATCGGGCAGCGGCGGCTCGTCACCCGCCTGCGCTGCGGCCGCGTCCATCACGCTCGCGACCCAGCGCCGCTTCACCAGGTCGCGCAGGAAGGTCGAGGTGGTCCGCCGCTCCTGGTTGCCCAGCGGCCAGACGTACTCCACCACCGAGGCGCGCACACCGTCGCCCGAGAGGCAGACGCCGTCGGCGCCGCCGAGGTGCTGGCCGCCCGCCTCGACCAGGAAGGTGGTGCCCTGCTGGCCGCCGGCGGGGTAGACGTAGCCGATGTGCGGCCCCTCCTGGCCCCAGGCGCTCGCCAGCGAGGCGCCGAGCACAGATGCGACGAGGATTGCACGCAGCTTCATGAACACGCCCCTCACATGATCTCGGTCAGGCGCCCGGCGGACGGGGTCGCCTCATCACTCGGCGCCATCACCATCAGTTCCTGTCCCCGCGGGTTGGGCATCGGGCCCTCCGGGCCGATGCCCAGCAGCTCGCAGATGCTGCCGAGCAGGTCGATCGGGTAGACCGGGCGCTCCACCACGTGCTCCCCGGTGGCGTCCGATGCCCCCACCACCTGCCCGCCCTTGAAGCCGCCGCCGGCCACGACCGCAGAGAAGCACTGGCCGAAGTGATGGCGGCCCCCGTTCCACGGCGCCTCCCAGGCCACGCGCGGCGTGCGTCCGAACTCGCCGCTCCACCACACGATGGTGCTGTCCAGCAGCTCGTGGTCGGCCAGGTCCTGCAGCAGCGTCGCCATGCCCGCATCCATCTGCGGCAGCTTCCAGCGCATGGTCTCGAAGTGCTGCTTGTGAGTGTCCCAGCCCGCGTAGTTGATGGTGACGAAAGGCACGCCCGCGCCCACCAGGCGGCGCGCCATCAGGCACGACTGGCCGAAGGTGTTGCGGCCGTAGCGCTGACGGAGTTCGGGGTCCTCGGTTGACAGGTCGAACAGCTTGCCGGCATCCCCGAGGATCATGTCATACGCCTTCTCCTCGACGGTCGCGAGCTTGGCCGCCTCCGGGTGCTCGGGCATGGCCTGCCGGAGCGTGTCGAGCGAATGCAGCAGCTCGCGGCGGCCGGCCTGGCGCTCATCACTGATGTTGGCCGACACCACGCCCTCGACGACGAAGCGCCGGGCGTTGGGGTCGCCGCCGGTGGCAAAGGGCTTGTAGCGCGGCCCCAGGAACCCGGCCTCATCGAACCGACCCTGGGGCTGGGTGAGCACGACGTAGGGCGGCACCAGGCCGGTATAGCCGCCGTCATAGCCCATGAACTTCGAGACCACGGCCCCCAGCGCCGGGTAGACCAGCCGGCCGCCGGGCGGGCGCCCGGTCTGCACGATGTACGCGGCCGTCTCGTGCCCGTTTATGCCGTGGGTCATGCTGCGGATGATCGAGTACTTGTCGGCCTGCTGCGCGAGCTGAGGCAGGAGCTGCCCGATCTGGATGCCGGGCACGTTGGTGTCAAGCACCTGATTCAGCGGCCCGGTGTAGTCGTAGCCCGCGTTCGGCTTGGGGTCGAAGGTGTCGGTATGCGGCGGGCCGCCCCACATCCAGATCTGGATGACCGCCCTGGCCTTCGCGGCGGGCGCCGGCGTGGCCGCCGCCTGCGCGAAGACCGGCACACGGTCCGCGAAGGCCAGCCCGGCGCCGCCGAGGATCATCCAGCGCAACGCATCGCGCCGGCTGATGCCATCTCTCGCCCGTCCCTCGTCCATGATGCTTACGCCTCGCTCCCCGCTGGCTCAGTGCCGGTACAGGAACTCCATGGAGTTGACCAGCGCCCACGCCAGGTCGATCGCCGCATTCTCCGAACTCAATCTCGAAGTCTGCCAGTAGGCCTGCGCGGCGGCCAGCTCATCGGCTGTTGGCTCGCGCGACAGCAGCGTCAGGTACACGCCACCGATCAGCTCGGCGGTGTCGCCGCCCGCCGCAATCGCAATCCGCCGCAGCCGGATGCTGTTCGCGATCCGCCGGTAGACGTCGGTGGAGTTGAGCAGGTACAGTCGCTGCGCGTCGGTGGTGTCGGTGCTGCGTTCGGACTCCAGCCCGGTGTCGCGCGGCGGGCGCCCGAACATCTGCAGGAAGGTGCTGGTGATGCTACCGTCCGCCAGCGCAATGGTGCGCTGCTCCTCGGGGATCCAGGTGAAGGGCTCGGGGACCGGGCTGGTGTAGCTCTCCCCCGTGCCGCCGATCCAGTCGAGGGCGTCGATCAGCACCTCCGCGTCCAGGCGCCGGACCGGGTAGCAGGCGAACATGGCCGTCGCGTCCGGGTCGTCGCTGCGCGCGATGGAGGATTGCTGCCAGGTGCGTGAGTTCAGGATCAGCCGGTAGATGTGCTTCAGGTCATAGCCGCTCGCCACCAGCTCGTCCTCAAGATAGCTCAGCAGCGCCGGGTTCACCGGCGGGTTGTCGGGCCGCAGGTCGTCGGGCTCGTGGACGATGCCGCGACCCATCAGCCACGACCACACGCGGTTCACGATGCTGCGCGCGAACCACGGGTTGTCGGCGGTGATCAGCCAGTCGGCGAAGGCCACGCGCGGGTCCTCGCCCGGGCCGATGGTCACCGTGGTGCCATCAGGGAACACCGCCTCAAAGGTGTCGTTGGCGGTCGGGTCGGAGTAGACGATCTGCTCCTTCCACTCGTCCGTGCCCTTGTAGGCGACTCGTGAGAAGAAGGCGGCCAGGTTCGCCCGCCGCTCCTCCGGCCAGTTCCCGATGCGCGTGCCCATGAAAGTGAGGGCGACCACTTCCGCAAGTCCGGACGGCTCGCGGTTCTGCGCGGCGCGGTAGAAGTTCACCGGGGGGACGCGGAAGTTGCTGCCGCTGGACGTCAGCAGCTCCCGCACGAACTGGTCGTAAGGCCGGTTCTCGCGGACGGCGTCTCGGATCCAGCGATGATACGCCTGCACGGCGTTAGGCCACAGGTTGATGGGGAACTCGGCCTTGACCCGCAGCAGGTCGCACCACTTGAGCGCCCAGTAGTCGGCGAACTCCTCGCGCGCCAGCAGTGCCTCGATCAGCTCAGCGCGCTTCTCGGGGCGGTCATCGGCCAGGAACGAGCGCACGTCCTCGGGCTCGGGAAGCGTGCCGATCACATCGAGGTAGGCGCGCCGGATGAACACCTCGTCGGAGCACGGAAGCGCGGGCTCGATGCCCCGCTGCTCCAGCGCCGCCAGGACCCGTGTGTCCACCCCATTCGCCGGGATCGACCAGTCAACGCTCTCGAACGGACGTACCGGCTGCGCAAGTGTGGCCGTTGCGCCGACCGCCGCGATGAGGACGGCCATCGCCAGCAGGGATGGTCTGATCACGTGCAGCACTCCCGAGAGACTCCATGGCTCCGCCGGCCCGGCACGCGGCTGGCCGTTGCTCACGGTCCGAGGCGCCCGATGACTGGAGTGTATCCTGCGGCGGAGATTGTCAATAAGCAGAACACAGATCGCGCTCTGTTGGTTCCGTCCCACCAGGCCGTGCCGGGACCCGCCTGCAGTCGGGCCCGCCCCGTGCGTCGGCGCCGCGCCGGCGCGGGCACTTGCGGATTCTCCCCGAATATGGTGTATAATGCCCTCGACATCCGAGGCAGTCGCTGTCAGACGCAGCAGCGCATGCAGCATACACCGCAGGAGGAGATGATGCACGTGAGGACAACGGCACTGATCGTGGGCTTTGGGCTGGCGGTCGCGTTCGCCGCGGGGACGGCGGCCGCCGAGCCATCGATGTGGGGCTTCACCGGCCTGCTGGCCACACCCACCGCCGACGCCCTGGGCGACGGCGAGTACAACGTTGGCATCGCCAGCGGCGAACTCGAGGAGTGGGAGGACTTCAGCTACTACGCCAACTTCGGCCTCGGGCAGCAGACCGAGGTGGGCGTACTGATGTGGCGACCCCGAGAGGGCGACGACCTGCAGACCGAGGGCCTCCGCCCTGACCGGGATGAGACCTACCTTCACATCAAGCGCTCGTTCGCGCCCATCGACGGCGGCCCGACTGTGGCCGCCGGCATCTTTGACATCAGCGACGAAGTGCAGACGACCGTCTACGTCGTCGCCAACTGGGCCCAGGGCAACGTGGTGGGCGAGGTCCAGGGCGAGCAGGTGCGCTTCCTCAACCTGCACGCGGGCTTCGCCTCCGGGCAGTTCGAGGACTTCTTCGCGGGCGTGGAGCTGTCCTTCGCCACCCGCTTCGACGTGCTGGGTGAGTTCATCAACGACGAGTTCAATGTGGGCGCGCGCCTCAAGCCGTTCCCGTGGCTGAACGTCGATGCCGGGCTGATGGACGTCGAGGACCTGGCCGTGAACGTGAGCTACTCGCAGGACTTCTAGACGCGCGAGCACACGACACCGACGGGGCTCCCCGACACCGGGGAGCCCCGGGTCATGTACGCGGCGAGGGTCGCGCTCCCTACTCGGGCAGCAGCTCGCGGTAGATGGCCTCCGCTGTCTCGGCCATGCGCTCGATGGTGAACATCTCCTGGGCCCGCAGGCGGCCCCGCTCACCCATGCGCTCTGCCATGGCCGGATCGTCGAGGACCGCGGCGATGGCACGCGCCAGGCCCTCGGCATCGGCCACCGGCGCGAGCAGGCCGGTCTCGCCGTCCACGATGACCTCGCGGATCCCGGGCGCGTCGCTGCCCACGACCGGCCTGCCCACGAATGCCGCCTCGATCAGCGCCACTCCCAGACCCTCCTTGGCGACGGAGGGCAGCACCACCACATCCATCGCCTGCATCACCGCCGGGACGTCATCGCGATAGCCCAGCAGCCGCACGGCGTCCGCCACGCCCAGCTCGCGTGCCAGCTCCGCGAGCGCCTGACGGTCCTCGCCCTCGCCCACCAGCAGGCAAACCAGGTCAGGCCAACGCTCACGCAGGATGGCGGTCGCCTCGACGAGGTAGCGCTGGCCCTTCTTGGGCGACAGGTGGGCGATCGCGCCGATGACCGGGGCATCCGGCCACAGGTCGAGCGCCTCGCGCATGGCCGCGCGGCCGGGCAGGTTCTCGAACTGCTCGGGGTAGACGCCGTTGTAGAGAACGCGCATCTTCGACTCGGACATGCCCTGCTCAACCAGGAAGTCCTTCACGCCCTCCGAGCAGGTGGCCACCAGATCGGCGAGCATGAAGCAGGTCTGCGCGTTGAGCGCGTGGACGTGGGCGAGCGTGGGCACGCCGGCGATCTGCCCGGCCGCCGAGCCCCACAGACCGGCGGTGGACAGGTGCGTGTGGATGACGTCCGCACCCACCCGGCAGGCCTCGGCCGCGAGCACGAAGGGCGCGGCCAGGTTCGCTTTGCCGGAGATGGGCAGCACCCGGGCCTCGATGCCGCGCTCCTTGAGCGCGGCGAGCAGCAGGGGATTGTGTTTGCACGCGAAGACCACGCGGTGGCCACGCCGCCGCAGGCCGTCGGCCAGGTACACCGCCATGCGCTCGGCGCCCGAGTAGCGCGCCGGGGTGATGACCGTCAGCACTGTCAGCGGCGGCCCGCCGTTCGCGGCCATGCTCACGACCGCGCCCTCCAGGTTACGCCTGGTCGCGCAGGAACTGCACGGTGCGCCTGAGGTCCTCGGCCAGGTCGCCGCGCGGACGGCACTCGAGCGCCATGTAGCCGTCCCAGCCGATGCGCTCGAGCACCGCGAAGGCGGCGGCGAAGTCGGTGTGCCCGTGCCCCGGGGTGAAACGGTTCGAGTCGGCGAGATGGATGTGCCGGACGTAGTCGGCGGCGTACTGCTCGAGCGCGCCGGCGATGGTGTCCTCCTCAATGCTCATGTGGAAGAAGTCCGCCATGATGCGGCTGCCCTCGCTGCCGATCCGGTCGCACAGCGCCGCGCCGTTCTCGAGGCGGTTGAACCACCACTGCTCGTAACGGTTGAGCGGCTCCCACAGCACACACACGCCCTGCCCCACCGCGTGCTCGGCGACCTCGGCGCCGATGGCGGCCAGCAGCTCCATCTCCAGCGCCTCCTGGCCCAGCAGCGGCGAGAGGTCGGGCACGCGCGTGTACTGATCGGGGTTCATCTTGACGGCGATCAGCGGCGCGTAGATGACCCCCGTGGCGCCGAGCTGCGCGGCGGCGGTGAGGAAGGTCTTCAGGTCCTCGATGGCGAGGTCGCGCTGGTCGCGCTCGGCGGCCATGAGCGCCCCGCGCCCGCCGCTGCAGATGGTGCTGACGGCGCAGCCGGTGTTGCGCGCAGCCTGCGCGATCTCGTCCACCACCTCCAAGATATCCGGCCGCCCGGTCAGCTCGATGGCGTCCAGGCCGGCATCGACCAGGAACTGCATCCGCTCCTCGTAGGTGTCTCCACGACCGAAGTTCTCGCGCGCCGACAGCTTCAGCTCCATGACTTCTCTCCTCTTCGTGTTGCGGTCTGGCGACTCAGCTTCGCGCGGGCGCGGCAGTCGAGTTCCACCGTGCGACGGAACGACGACGGCGCGTCACCCAAGGCGCGCCAGGACAGCGGGCAGATCCGCCCGGAACGCCTGCAGCGCCCGCCCGCGATGGCTGACGGCATTCTTACGCTCGGGCGGCATCTGCGCGAAGGTCAGCCTTTCGGGTGGGTAGTAGAAGACCGGATCGTAGCCGAAGCCGCCGTCGCCGCGCGGCTCGCGGGTGATGACGCCCTCGACGCGGCCCTCCCATCGGCCGATCTCGCCCACCGGCCCGCACAGAGAGAGCGCACACACGAAGCGCGCGGTTCGCTCGTTGTCGGGCACGTCGGCCATCTCGCGCAGCAGCTTCGCGCACAGCTCCGCGCCGCTCGCGCCCTCGCCGGCGTAGCGCGCCGAGCGCACGCCCGGCGCGCCGCCCAGCGCATCGACCATCAGGCCCGAGTCATCAGCCAGCGCCGGCTCGCCGGTCGCGCGCGCGACCGCCAGGGCCTTCTCGCGCGCGTTGTCGGCGAAGGTGGCGCCGGTCTCGGTCAGCTCAGGCGGCGCGTCCCGCTCGCCCAGATGCGCGACCTCGATGTCCAGATCCGCGAGCAGCTCGCGGATCTCGCGCACCTTGTGCTCATTCTCGGTCGCCAGGATCAGTCGTCGCCGGGTCAAGGCAAGACGTCCCCCAGCACATCCCTCTGCAGAGCGAAGAGCGCCTCCAGCCCGTCGCGCGCCATGCGGATCATCTCGATGAGCTGCGGCTCGGTGAAGGGGTCGCCCTCCGCGGTGCCCTGCACCTCGATAAGCCGTCCGTCGCCGGTCATCACCAGGTTCATGTCCACCTGCGCGCGCGAGTCCTCGGCGTAGGCCAGGTCGAGCATGATCTCGCCCGAGACCACGCCTACCGAGATGGCCGCCACCTGCCCGGGCAGGGGCCAGCGCTTAACGCGCCCCCTGTCGATAAGCCAGCGGCAGGCGTCGGCCAGCGCCACCCACGCGCCGGTGATCGACGCGGTGCGCGTGCCGCCGTCGGCCTGCAGCACGTCGCAGTCGATCTGCACGGTCACCGGCCCCAGCAGCCTGGTGTCGGTGACCGCGCGCAGCGAGCGGCCGATGAGCCGCTGGATCTCGTGCGTGCGGCCGGAGATGCCCACGTCGCCGGCGCGGCGCATGCGCTCGGCGGTGGCGCGCGGGAGCATCGAGTACTCGGCGGTCACCCAACCCTCATCGGTGTTGCGCAGAAACCCCGGCTGGCGGTCCTCCACCGAGGCGGTGCAGTGTACGCGCGTCTGCCCCAGCGTGATCAGGCACGAGCCCTCGGCGTACTTGTTGATGTTGCGCGTGATGCGGCACTTGCGCAGCTCGGCGTTGGCGCGCCCGTCCTCTCGCAGCACAATCAGCCCTCCGTCCGACCATCGCCTGTAGTCGTGGTCACCTTCGCCCCCGGCGCCTGCATGTCCTTGCCCGACAGCGCGTCCGCCGCAGGGAGGCCAATGGCCTGGGCGCGCTGAACTCACGCGGGTCGGCGTCGCGCATCCGGCGCCGGCGCGCGAGGTAGACTATCATTCGGAGGCCACGAACACATGCGCGACGACATCGACCTGCACCTGCACACCGCGCACGTCGGGTGCGCGAATGAGACCATGAGCGTGCCCGCGCTGCTGGCGAAGTGCGAGGAACTCGGCTACACGCACATCGCGATCACCGATCACTACAACGGCCCGCACCACGCCGAGGCGCAGCGGGCGATCCGCGAGGACCTGCGCGCCTACGACGGGCCGCTGCAGATCACCTGGGGCGTGGAACTGACCATCGCCGACGCGGACGCGGGAACGCTGACCGCCGACGAGGCCACGGTCGAGGAGTTCGGCTGGGAGTTCGTCATCGGTGGACCGCACGGGCGCTACGGCGAGACCGACGTGGACGCGATCATCGCCACCCAGCACCGGCTGATGCTGGCGACGCTGCGCAACCCGCTGGTGGACGCGCTGGTGCACCCGTGGTGGTTCAGCCGGGGCGAATTCGCGCCGGGCAAGGAGATGGCGTGGATGACCGACATGAGCCGCTTCCCGACGTGGCACGTCGAGGAGCTGGGCGAGGTGGCGGTCGAGACCGGAACCGCGATCGAGATGAACGCGGACGCGATCCTGCACCAGGACACATACACGCCGCGCTTCCACGAGCACTACCTGGCCTACATGGCCCGGCTGCATGAGCTGGGGGCGACCTTCACGGTGGCCTCGGACGCGCACGACATCAAGCAGGTCGAGTACGCGAAGAACGCGGCGCGCTTCCTGGCCGACGCGGGCGTGCCCGATGAGCGCATCGTGGTGCCAGCGGCGACGGAGTTGGGGTAGACGGTAATCAGGGGGGCATCACGGCAAAGCCCATCTGGACGAAGTGGGCGTCGAGCGTGAGGGCCTGCTGGATGCCGGTGTCCCGCATCAGCGTGAAGCTGACGGCGTCAACGATGTCGAAGCCCCAGTCCGGGCGGGACGTGAAGAGCGCAACTGCCGCCTCAAGCTGCTCCCGTGTCGGGTGAGCGACGGCGCAGTCCGGATCGCCGACGACCGTCTCCACGAAGGTAACGGCGATCGCCTTCGTCCTTCGCTTGGTGAGCAGGCTGGCGGTCTCCGCCATCACGAAGGAACTCGTTACGAGACGGGGTTCGTGCGTCTCCAGCAGGTCTCGCGCCCGTTTGTGCAGCGGATCGCGACCGTTCATGAGGACAAACCAGAAGCTGGAGTCGACAAACCAAGGCTCTCCGGTCACGAGTTCTCACCATAGAGGTAGTCGTCGATGTCCGCCCCCGTCAGTTCACCGTCGTCGAAGATCCCGGCCAGGTCGAGGACGCGGCGCGGCTTGCGCGGGGGCTGATCCGCCGCTCCGCATGGCTGCCCTCGGCCCACAGCGTCGGCCACGATGCCGCGCAGGACGTCGAGGACATCGCGGCCTTGCTCACGGGCGCGCTGCCTGAGCAGCGCCACCTGCTCGGGTTCGAGGAAATCGAGGATTGAATCGCTGCCGGCCATTGCCCTCACCTCGCAGCGATTGTACACCACGCCCGCACGCGCGGCAAGGAGTGTCGGCGGCACGGTCAGGACGCTCTACGACCGTCCGCCCTCGCCTGCGACCTGTGACTTGCGACCGGCGACCGCCGTCCCCTATCCCGGCGGCCAGGTCATGCGCCGCCCCCCGAGCACGTGCAGGTGCAGGTGCGGCACCTCCATGCCGCTGTCGGGGCCCCAGTTGATGACCGTGCGGTAGCCCGACTCCGCCAGCCCCTCGGCCTCGGCGACCTCGCCCGCGACCACCAGCAGGTGGCCGAGCAGCTCGAGGTCGGCCGCGTCGAGGTGCGCCATCCCGACGATGTGCGCGCGGGGGATGACCAGCAGGTGCGTGGGCGCCTGCGGGTTGATGTCGCGGAAGACCACGCAGCGCTCGTCCTCGTGGACCATCTCGCTGGGGATCTCGCCCGTCGCGATCTTGCAGAAGATGCAGTCAGCGGCCATCGGAGTGTCCCTCCCTACGCTGCTTGCTCGGCGCCAGACCGACCTTGCCCGGCAGATTCATGGCCACGGTCAGGACGCCCTCCCGTGAGGGCTACTGCATGAAGCGGCGGCCGTCGAGGCTCAGGGCGTCGAGGTCGTTGAGGATCGCCTCGAGGCCGAGGATGGTGCACGACATCGGGTCGGGGGCGGCGACGAAGTTCAGGGCCAGCTCGTCGGACATGAGCGCGGCAATGCCCCGGAGCTGCGCGCAGCCGCCGGTGAGCACGGAGTCCACATGCGCAATCTCGTCCATCTGGCGCTCGGGCAGCTCATCAAGGATCCACAGCACCTCGGCGATGGCCCGCATGAGCGCCTCGCGCATCAGATCGGCGATGCCCTCGAGCTTCTGCGCGTCCGCCGCGCTGGTCTCCTCGCCGGAGAAATCCGACAGGCGCACCTGTTCGGCCATCATCTCCGAGGTGAGCGCGCCGGCCATGATCTTGATGTCTTCGGCGCGCGCGCGACCGATGCTCGTGCGGTAGCGGCGGCGCACGTAGCGGCGGATGGCCTCGTCGAGGTCGTCGCCGCCGAAGTGGATGGTCTCGCCGGCGGCGATCATCCCCATCGAGACCACGCCGATGTCGGTCGAGCCCGCGCCCATGTCCACGACCAGGCGGCACTCGGGCTGGTCCATGGGCAGCCCGGCGCCGATGGCGGCGGCCAGCGCGCGCGGCACCATGATGACCTCGCCGGCGCCGGCGGCGCGCAGCACGTTGACCAGCGCGCGGCGCTCAACCTGCGTGGAGCGCGTCGGCTGGCCCACCACGACCAGCGGCGCGAGCAGGGGCCGGTGCCCCAGGGTCTGATGCATGAAGTGGCGCAACAGCAGCACGGCGGCGTCGAAGTCCGCGATCACCCCACCGCGCAGTGGCCGCACCACCTCGACGTCGGTGACCTCGCGGTCGAGCATCTGCTTGGCTTCGGCGCCCCAGGCAATGGGCCGGTGGCGGTCGGCGTCGAAGGCGATGACGGTCGGCTCGCGCACCACCACCCCGGCCTCGTGCACGCTGATGTGGCACGAGGCGGTGCCCAGGTCGATGGCCATCCGGGTTTTCCACGGCAGCAGGCGCATCACGCGGACATGCCCTCGCTGGCAGGTGTGGGGGTTAACGAGAAACCGCCGGATACGGCCACAAAGTGTAACACAGGCCTGCATCGAAGGCAATCCGGCGGGGCCCCGCGGGCAGGAGCGCCGCGCCGTGGTGGCGAAGTCGCTGGGGTCAGGCTACCTGGCGGCGCGCCCACGGGAGGCGGCGGATCATGGTCAGGATCGGCGTCATCGGCTGCGGCGGCATTATGCGCAACGCACACTTCGGCCCCACCCTCGGCGACCATCCCGACGTCGAGCTGGTGGCCTGCTACGACGTGAACGCCGATGCCGCCGCAGGATTCGCGGAGGACTTCGGCGGCGAGGCCGTCGGCAGCGAGGCCGAGGTGTGCGCGGCGGCCGATGCGGTCTACATCGCCATCCCGCCCGACGCCCATGGCCCCGCGGAGCAGGCCTGTCTCGACAGCGGCACCCCGTTCTTCGTCGAGAAGCCGCAGGCGCTCGACCTGGGCTTCGCGCGCGAGGTCGCCGACGAGGTCGCGCGCCAGGACCTGATGACCATGGTCGGCTACCAGTGGCGCTACACGCCCGCCGGGCAGGCCTTCCGCAAGGCGCTTGAGGGCCGCACGCCCGCGCTCGTGAACATGTGGTGGTACCAGGGCACGCCGCGCATCCCCTTCAACCGCCACAAGCGCAAGTCCGGCGGGCAGGTGGTCGAGCAGGTCACGCACATCGTGGACACGGTGCGCTACGCGGTGGGCGAGATCGT
>JALGVA010000117.1 GCA_029820295.1 Candidatus Zipacnadia bacterium | reverse complement strand
AGGCCCGACACCCGCAAGCCCAGCTCCGTCGCCCAGCGCCAGCGCCCGACCGCGCCCTCGAGGCGCGCGCGCAGCCGCTCGCGTTCGCGGGCGCTCGGCGCGTCCGCCGCCGGCGGCCGGAACGGCGCAATCTTCGCCTCGCCTGGCTCCAGCAGCAACGCCGCTACCCCTCCCCGCCGATCTTCTGCAGGCGGCTGCGGTCATCCGCCTCGGTCTGCGCCGCCTGCGCCTCGCCCGCCTGCAGCTCCAGCTCGCGGCTGTGCACCAGCCTCTCGACCGCCAGCCGCTCCTGGCCCGCGCGAGTGAGCGTCGCCTGAGCCTCGTCGAGCCCCGCCTGGGCCCGGCGCACGCGTTCGCCCTCCGCCGCGATCCGGTTACGCAGCCGGGCGGCGTAGCGTCGCGCACGCGCCAGCTCGCCCGCCGACTCCCGCCGGCAGTTCGGCCCGTCGTGCCTCGCCAGCTCACTCCGCGCTGCCTCCAGCCGCGCCTGCGCGGCACGCAGCGCCGCGTACGCCGCCCGCACCCGCTCCTGCGCCGCCTGCTCCTGCGCCTGCCGGTGCTCGAGCAGTCTCCGCAGCCGCCGTGCGCTAGCCCGCCTGTCGGCCTCGATCGCCCATCAGCTCCCTCAGCCGCCGCAGCGTCTCCTCCGCGCCGCAGCGGTCATCCGGCGCCTGGCGCAGGAAGTCGCGCATCGCGCCCATCAGCTCTACCGCCTCGTCCACGGTCGGGTTCGAGCCGCGCTCGTAGGCGCCGATGCTGATCAGGTCGCGCGCGTCCTCGTACGCCGCCAGCAGATCGCGGAAGCGCGTCGCCTGCTCGTTGTGCGCCGCGTCGGTCACGTGGCGCATCAGGCGCGAGACGCTCTGCGTCACCGCTACCGCCGGGTAGTGGTTGCGGTTGGCCAGCTCGCGCGAGAGCACGATATGCCCGTCGAGCGTCGCGCGCACCGCATCCGCCACCGGCTCCATCATGTCGTCCGCTTCGAGCAGCACCGTGTACAGGCCGGTGATGGTCCCGCGCTCGCCCGGCCCTGCGCGCTCGAGCAGCTCCGGTAGCATCGCGAACACCGACGGCGGGTGCCCGCGCGTGGTCGGCATCTCCCCCGAGGCCAGCCCCACCTCACGCTGCGCCCGCGCCAGCCGCGTGATCGAGTCCATCAACAGTAGCACGTCCAGCCCCTCGTCGCGGAAGTACTCCGCGATGGTCGTCGCCGTCAATCCGGCCTTGAGCCGAGCCAGCGGCGGCTGGTCCGAGGTCGCTACCACCACCACCGAGCCGGCCAACCCGTCGCCCAGGTACTCCTCGACGAAGTGCAGCACCTCGCGGCCCCGCTCGCCCACCAGCGCGATCACGCTCACGTCCGCCGAGGTGTTGCGCGCCATCATCCCCAGCAGCATGCTCTTGCCCACGCCCGAGCCCGCGAAGATTCCCACCCGCTGGCCCTTGCCGCAGGTGAGCAGGGCATCGACTGAGCGCACTCCCACCCACAGCGGCTCGCCGACGCGGCGCCGGCGCATCGGCGAGGGCGCCGACGCGCACACCGGCCGTCGCGCCACGGCGCGCAGCGGCCCGCGGTCGTCCAGCGGCCGGCCCACCGCGTCCACCACCCGCCCCAGCAGTTCCCGGCCCACCGGCACCCGCAGGTCCTCGCCCAGCGCCGTCACCGGGGCCCCCGCCTCGATCCCGTCCGAGCGCCCGATGGGCAGCAGCAGCACGCGGTCGTCGCGGAAGCCGCACACCTCCGCGATCACCGGCTGCCGCTCGGGCCCACGCGAGATCGAGCACAGCTCGCCCACCCGGCACACCGGGCCGCGCGCCTCGACCGACAGCCCCACCACCTGGGCCACCGTGCCGCAGCGCTTGACCAGCGGCGCGGTGCGCGCCGCCGCCACCAGCCGCTCCACCCACTGCGGCGGCGCCCCGGCGTCGCTCACGCCCGCCCGCCTCCCCCGTCCAGCTCCGCCAGCAGCCGCGCCTGCATCGCCTCGAACTGCGTGCGCAGCCGCGCGTCTACGATGCCCCGGTCGCTCTCCACCACGCATCCGCCCGGCTCAATCGATCCGTCCGGGACGATCTCAAGCGCCTCCGCTCGGTCCGGCGCGGGCACGATCTCGCTCAGGGTCGCGTGCAGCACCTGCGCATCCAGCGGATGTACGCGCACCGTGATCTGCGACGCCGACATCATCTGCTCGAGCGCGACCTCGGCGGTGCGCGTGATCAGCCCCGGGTCGACGGTCAGCTCGCGCCGCACGATCCGCCGCGCCACCTCCACCGCGATGCGCACCACGTAGGGCTGCAGCTCCGCCAGCAGCTCGCGCCGCTGCTGAGCCACGCCGCTGAGCATCGCCTGCACCATCCGGCGCACGCGCTCGGTGTGGTCGTCTTCGGGTGCGGGTTGAGGCTCGGGCGGCTCGATGGTGAGGCTGGCCTGCGTCTCTGCGACCCGTGCCGGCTCCGGCTCGCTCAGCCGGCGCACGTGCAGCTCCGAGCGCTCGATCTCGTCGCGCCTGATCACCCGCCCGCGCCCGGTCATGGGGATGCCAGCTTCCCACGCAGCGCAGCAGCCAGCGCCGCCACGACCTCGGCGTCGGCTGCTTCCGGCGAGACCGACGGGACGTCGCGAGCGGCCGCGGCGCGCACCCGGTCGGCCTGCGCCTGCTCGACCGCGCCGGCCACCAGCCCCAGCACCTCGGGCCGCTCGTCCGCCAGTACCAGGCGTAGCTCCTCGTCCGACAGCTCCGTAAGGAACGCGAACGGGCCGGGCTCGCGTTCAGCGTCGGCGAGGGCACGAGGCGGCTCGCGACGGCGGCCGATCGCCAGCACCGCCGCCACCACCAGCGCGCAGCCACCCAGCGCGGCCGCGACCGGCGCCGCGGCCCACCCCACGAGCGCGCCCCCTGTACGTCCGGCCGGCGGCGAGACCGCCGGCGCTGCAGAGCCGCGCGCGTAGAACACGGTGCCATCGGCGGCGACGATGGTCAGGTGCTCGGGGGCAAGGTCGGGAACCGCTTCGGTGACGAACGCCGCGATGCCCTCCACCCAGGCGGGCGTGGGCGTGTGCTCATCGACGACGGTGAGATGTACGGCCGCGCGGCGGCGGGCGGCGAGGGCGTCGGCGTCGGTGGCGCGGGTGATGATGACGTGCGCGGCGGTCACTCCGGAGAAGTCGGCGAGGGCGGCTTCCAGGGCCCGGGCGGCGTCGGCGTCCGCCCGCTCGGGCGTTCCGGGCAGCGGACGGGAGAGCAGGTCGGTGAATCCATGGCCGCCCGCCCCCGCGCTGAGGTATGCGTTCTGCGCCAGGCCGGTGCCCGCGGACAGCAGCAGCGCCACAACGACGACCAATAGCACGACGACCTCCTCAGTACGAGGAGCCCGATAACATCCCTGGCTACGCATGCATCTGGCGGTAGCCGCCGGGATCAGTATGATGATTGCCACTTCATCGGCGAACCCGGCGTTTCGTCGCCGGCGCTTCCGCCAGAACGCGGTTCGGGTCGCCCTTAGGCGACCCGAACCGCCTCACGCTCCACCCGTGGTAAGGGCTGCGACGGCTGCTGCATCGTGGCGGCGCGTGTGGCCCGATCTATCAGCCCGGGATGCCGATTGCGCAAGCTCAACTTGCTGCGATGTCGGGCCACGTCTCCTGGTTCAGATGATAGTTTGTGTAGGCTGCTGGGCCAAATCCTATACAAACCTCCATCAACGTGCTTTGCAGTATACCCTCACCGATTCCGGGAGTCAAGGCTTAGCCTGAACTTAATTGCTGGTCGGCCTCGTGGGCCGCTTCGCGCCTCCCGGTTCGGCTCAGGACATCGCCCCGGCCGAGTTCTGCGCGTCGGCGAACCGCAGTCGCAGCGCCCCTGCCTCCACGAGGTCGGAGATGACGAACAGCGAACCGGTCACGCAGATCGCGTCCCGCGGACCGGCCAACTCGCGGGCGCGCGCCAGCGCCGCCACGGGCTCCTCGATGGTCTCGAAGCTCCGCCAGCTCGCCCCTGTGCGTTCGGTCAGCTTCGCGGTGGAGAGCGCCCGCGGCAGTGACGCGCGCGTCAGGATGGCGTGGTGCGCGTCCGCCAGCTCATGCGCGATGTCGCCGGCAGCCTTGTCCTTCGAGACGCCCAGCACCACGATCAGCCGCTCGAAGACGAGATGGCGCCGCATCGCGGCCATGAGCGCGCGCGCCGACTGCCCGTTGTGCGCGCAATCGGCGATCACCCACGGATGTGCCTCGGTGATCTCCACGCGCGCCGGCCAGCGCACCGCCCGCAGCCCGCGCGTGAACTCCGCCGCGCTGATGCCGAGGCCGAGTTCCCTCAGCGCCGTGCATGCCGCCGCGGCCACGCCGACGTTGATCGCCTGGTGTGCCCCCGGCAGCGGCAGGCTCACGTGCACTGGCGTCCCGGCATAGTCCCCGCCCATCGGCTCGCGGATGGCCGGCAACTCGCCGGGGGCCACGTCATCGGGGTCCAGCGGCGTCACCTCGCCGACTGTGAAGCCCGTCGCGCTGAGAAGCGGCGCGCCGCGCTCGGCGGCGATCTCCGCGACTACGGCCGCCGCGCCGTGCGGCTGCGGCGCGAGCACGACCGGCACGCCCGGCTTGACGATGCCAGACTTCTCCGCCGCGATCAGCTCGATGGTGTCGCCGAGCACGCGCGTGTGGTCGAGACCGAGCGTGGTGATGACCGCCAGCAGGGGCGTGATGACATTGGTCGCGTCCAGCCGCCCGCCCAGGCCGACCTCGATCACGCACAGGTCGGGCGCGGCCTCGGCGAAGGCGAGGAAGGCGATGGCCGCGCAGGCCTCGAAAAAGCTCGGGCGGCGCAGGCCCTCGGCCTCGACCTGCTCAACCACCGGCCGCACTCTCGATGCCAGGCGCGCGATGGTCGTCTCGGAGACGGGCGCGCCGTCGAGGCGCACGCGCTCGCGCCATGACACCAGGTGCGGGGAGGTGAACAGGGCGGTCGAGTGCCCGGCCGCGCGCGCCGCCGACTCGATCATCGCCGACACCGAGCCCTTGCCCTTGGTGCCGGCGACGTGCACCGCGCGCAGGCCCTGGTGCGGGTCGCCCAGCAGGGCCATCATGCGCAGCGTGGCCTCGAGGTTCATCCGCCGCGCGAAGCGCGGACCCAGGCCGCTGCGCTCGGGGTTGGCCAGCGCCTCGAGCCACTCAGCCGCCTGCCGGTATGTCATCGACCGCCGACGGCACATCGCGCTCGACGACCTCCTTCCCGTCGCGGGGTGTGCGCACCAGGCTGGCCGCGATGATGGTCATCACCGACAGCGCCGCCGCGCCCACGAACACCCACTCGTAGCCGAAGCGGTCCCACACGTACTTGCCGCCGATGAACGGGACCATCATGGAGATCGCGTGGTTGATGGTGATGCCCATCGACAGCGACGGCGAGACGTCCTCGGGCCGGTCGGCGATCTTGGCCAGATAGGCGCTGCGCGCGTTCTCAACGCCGAACAGGAGCTGGTCCATGATGTAGCAGCCGTAGAGCACCCACACCGGCCAGCCCGGCGGCAGGCCGATGCGGTTGGCGAAGGCGTAGCCCATGCAGATGAGCACCAGCGCTCCGCCATCGGCCATCAGCACGCGGCGCTCGCCCCAGCGGTCGATGAGGTCACCCAGGCCCTGCTGGAAGAACACGCCGAGCACCGACGAGACGATCCACAGCTTGGCGAAGGTGGAGGCCGGCTGGCCGTAGATGGTCACCAGTACCCAGGGTGCGAAGGTGATGAACACCTGCTTGCGCGCCCCGAACAGCGCGCACAGCCAGTAGTAGAGGCCGTAGCGGCGCTTGATGACGAGCTTCGCCCGCCTCGCCTGGCCGTGCACGGGTCGGAGCCGCAGGTAGACGGTCGCTCCCAGCAGCGCCGCGACGCCGCCGGCCACGAAGGTGATGGTGTAGTTGCTGCCCACGTAGTCGATGACCAGCCACACCAGCAGCGCGCCCAGCACGTTGGCGCCCACGCGCGCCGCCGACGCCTGCCCGAGCCGCCGGCCGTGCTGGCGCGCGCTGCCCAGGCTCATGGCGATGGCGCTGCGCATGGGCATCTCGACGTGCTGCCCGATGCTCCAGACGATGGTGAAGACCAGCATCCAGCCCCAGCGCGCGTCGATCAACCCCAGCCCCACCATGCCCATGCCCGTGAACGCCGCCGCCAGAGCCGCCACGCGGTTCTCCACCAGGAAGAACAGCGCACCCGCAAACAGCGCCACCAGGAAGCCCGGCAGCTCCCGGGGGAACTCCAGCGCCCCGCGCGTCGCCGCGCCGATGTGAAAGACGTCGTCGAGATAGTTGTTGTAGGTGGTCTGGAAGATCCCGTTGCACGTGCCCAGCGCGAACACCGCCAGCAGGAAGAGCACGAGCTGTGGGTTCCCGCGCAGCCTGCGACCAATCGCCTCACGCATTGCGGCTCCTTACGCCCGGCGCCTGAAGATGGAGTAAAGCCCCCTCCGCTGCCCGGCGAAGGGGGCCCTGTGGTCGACGTCAGCCGCGCGGCCTCAGGGCAGGTGCTCGTAGACCGGGAAGGCCTCGCATAGCTCCAGCACCTGCCGGCGCACCTCGGCCAGCACCTTCTCGTTGTCGCGCCCCTCGTGGATGACGCGCGCGATCAGCTTGCCGATCTGCTGCATCTCCGGCTCCTGCATCCCGCGCGTGGTCACCCCCGGCGTGCCCGGGCGGATGCCGCTGGTCTCGTCGGGCGAGCGCTCATCGCCCGGGATCAGGTTCTTGTTGACCACGATGCCCGCCGCCTCCAGCAGGTCCGCCGCCAGCTTGCCGGTGATCTCCTTGTTGCGCAGGTCCACCAGCATCAGGTGGTTGTCGGTGCCGCCCGTGACCAGCCGGAAGCCCTCCTCCTGCAGCGACACCGCCAGGGCGTAGGCGTTGCGGATGATCTGGCGCTGGTACTCGCGGAAGAACAGGCTCTGCGCCTCCTTGAAGGCCACGGCCTTGGCGGCGATGATGTGCATCAGCGGCCCGGCCTGCACGCCCGGGAAGACCGCGCGATCGACCTTGCGCGCCCAGTCGGAGTTGCACAGGATGAAGGCGCTGCGCGGCCCGCGCAGGGTCTTGTGGGTGGTCGAGGTGACGACCTGCGCCACCGGTACCGGGTCGGGATGCGCGCCCGCGGCCACCAGCCCGACGATGTGAGCGATGTCGGCCATGAGGTAGGCGCCGCACTCGTCGGCGATCTCGCGGAACTGGCGGAAGTCGATGACGCGCGGATAGGCGCTGGCCCCGGCGACGATGAG
Organism: Candidatus Zipacnadia bacterium; assembly: GCA_029820295.1. Lineage (GTDB taxonomy): Bacteria > Armatimonadota > Zipacnadia > Zipacnadales > UBA5352 > JALGVA01. The sequence continues at coordinate 8,571 of JALGVA010000117.1, read as the reverse complement.
CCTGGGCCGCACCTGCATGGCGATCTCGCGGATGTTGTCGTAGTCGATCTGGTCGGTCTCCTCGCTCAGACCGTAGAAGTGCGCCTCGTAGGTCTGGCCGGAGAAATTGATCTTCATCCCGTGGGAGAGGTGGCCGCCGTGCTCGATCTTCATGGCGAGGATGCGGTCGCCGGGGTCGAGCATGGCGTAGTAGGCGGCCATGTTCGCCGAGGTGCCGGTGTGCGGCTGCACATTGGCGTGGTCGGCGCGGAACAGCGCGCGGGCGCGGTCGCGCGCGAGGTTCTCGATCTCATCGTAGTACATGCAGCCGTTGTAGTAGCGCCGGCCGGGGTAGCCCTCGGCGTACTTGTTGGTCATCACCGAGCCCGCGGCGGCCATGACGGCGCGCGAGGCGTAGTTCTCCGATGGGATCAGCATCAGCGTGTTCTGCTGGCGCTCGAGTTCATTGCCGATGATCTCGGCGACCTCGGGGTCGGCCTGCGCGAGGGTGCGTGACATCATGCTCATGGTGGACCTCCATCAGGCGGATCGCCCGCCCTCGGTATCAGCGTCACTGGGCACAACCTGCTGCCGGGTTCGCTTCCCCGCTTCCCGGCGTCTCACCGCTGGTGAGGTCCGCAAGGAGCGGGGCGCGTACCCGGACCGCCTCGCGCCTGATAGTGTGAGATCGTGATCATGGCGTAACTCAGTGGCAGGAGCTACGGCGTGTCAGGGCAGTTCGTCCGTACCATAAGCCAAGACTATGCTCACGCCTTGGGCCCCCTCGCCCAGGGCGCGCCTGAGCAGGTCCCAGACTATCGCCTGCTTCTCCCGCTCGCTGCGGTCGTTCAGGTCAGGTGTGATGATGCGGACCTGGACGCGCCCGCCGAAACCCTCCTCCGTCTCGATAGCGGCGTTGGGAAAGGCCTCCCGTAGCGCGCTGAGAGTCTTGCCGGCGACCTCGGCATAGTCGAATGTCGTCGCTGACATGATCTGACACCTCCACCTCAGGAGAAGGGAAGCCGAGCGCGCAACCAGTCGTACGTCGCCTCGCAGGCGCCCACAAACTCCACTACAGCATCCCGATCTGTCATGAACGCCGGGCGGTAGCGCTCGTTGTAGTCCCACTTGCTGCAAATGCCCCAGTTCTGGCGCATCGCCTCGTCCGTGTCAATCTCCGGCTCAAGCTGCGATGCGGCAAGAAGGAGCCTGAGATTGTGTCCTCGTGCGCCGGCCACGTCGGTTTTCAGATAGCGAATTGCCTCCGACCATGCGACAATCCGCGTAGGATTGCGCCTGTTCAACCAGCAGATGATGTAGGCCTTGAGCGCGCACTCGACAGCATAGCCCGCCAGGTAGTATGCCCCACAGAGGTGTCGATAGGCCGCATCGGAACCGCCTGGATCACGACTGGGCTCCTCCAACAGCTCCAGGGAGTCTCCCAGCCGCTTCGGTGCTGCCTTCAACAGCTCTGTGAATCCGTCGTACTTCACGCCACACCCGCCCCGCTCAATGCCAGAAGTGCCGCATGCCGGTCATGACCATGGCGATGCCGTGCTCGTCGGCGGCGGCGATGACCTCGTCGTCGCGGCGCGAGCCGCCCGGCTGGATGATGGCCGCGCAGCCCGTGGCTGCGGCTGCGTCCAGCCCGTCGCGCGCCGGGAACATCGCGTCCGAGGCCAGCACGGCGCCCTGCGCACGCTTGCCCGCCTTGCGCGCGGCGATGATCGAACTGTCCACGCGGCTCATCTGCCCCGCGCCGCAGCCCACCACGTGCGTGCCCTGCACCAGCACGATCGCGTTCGACTTCACGTGCTTGGCGATGCGGTCGGCGAAGACCATGCTGCGGATCTGCTCGTCGGTCGGCTTCACCTGCGTCACGATCTGCCAGCCGGCAGGGGCAACCGCCTCGTAGTCGCGGTTCTGCACCAGCATGCCGCCGGGGATCGAGCGCATGTCCAGGTCCTGCCGCCGGCTCTCGGGCGCGAAGTCCTCGAGCAGCATCAGGCGGATGTTCTTCGAGCGTTTCTTCAGGATCTCCAGCGCCTCGGGCTCGTAGCCGGGCGCGATGATGGCCTCGACGAAGGCGCCGATGATGGTCAGGTCGGTCAGCCCGCTCTCGGCGTAGAAGCGCGGCTTGATGACCTCTTCGAGCCAGTCGTTGCTGAAGATGCACTCGGCGGTCGCGACATCGACCACGCGGTTGAAGCCCAGCACCGAGCCGAAGGCCGACACCGGGTCGGCCGTGTAGGCGTCCTCGAAGGCCTGCGCCAGCGTCTGGGCGGACGCGGCGCCGCAGGGGTTCAGGTGCTTGATGATGATCGCGGTGGGCTCCTCGAAGTCACGCGCCGATTCGAGCGCCGCGGTCAGGTCGAGGTAGTTGTTGAACGACAGCTCGCGGCCGTGAAGCTGCTGCGCGCCCGCCACGCCGGGCTCGTGCGCGCCCAGGTCCTGGTAGAGCGCGGCGCTCTGGTGCGGGTTCTCGCCGTAGCGCAGGTCGGTGACCTTGCGCAGCCCGGGCGCGATGACCGTGGGAAAGCCCGGCTCGTCCGTGAACTGCTCGCGCAGGTAGGACGAGATTGCGGCGTCATAGCGGCAGGTCATCTCGAAGGCCGCCAGCGCCAGCTCCCGGCGCGTCTCCAGCGTGGTCTCGCCATCGTGCGCGCGCATCTCTGCGAGCACGCGGTCGTAGTACTGGGGGCCGGGCACGATGGTCACGTCGCGGAAGTTCTTCGCCGCCGAGCGCACCATCGAGGGCCCGCCGATGTCGATCTGCTCGACCGCCTCCTCGAGGGTGGCGCCCTCCTGCGCGATGGTGGCCTCAAACGGGTAGAGGTTGACCACCACCATGTCAATCATCTCGACGCCGTTCTGCTCCGCCTGGGCCATGTGCTCGGCATTGTCGCGCAGCGCCAGCAGCCCACCGTGGATCTTCGGGTGGAGCGTCTTCACGCGCCCGTCCATCATCTCCGGGAAGCCGGTGTACTCATCGACCGCGGTGACGGGCACGCCCGCCTCGGCCAGCGCGCGCATGGTGCCGCCGGTGGAGAGGAGCTGCACGTCCATCTCGGTGAGGGCGCGGCAGAAGTCCACGATGCCCGACTTGTCGGAGACACTGACGAGTGCGCGGCGGATGCGTGCCACGGTTGGCCCTCCTCCAGGCAGGATGAGTCCCCGCTACGGGGCGCGTGCGAATAGGTTCGCCGCGGGTCGGTCCAGCGGGTGAACTCCGGCGCATTATATGCGCCCCGCGCGTGTGTGTCAAAACAGGTCGCGGCGGCCGCGACTGCGTTCATGACGAGGCCCGGCCCTGCTCGAGGTTGCGTCCGTCAACGGCACAGGCCGGCGCGGGGGCCAGCCTCTCCAGCGGCGCCTCAGCCCAGGTGTTCGTCGAAGAGGCCGCCCAGGATGGTGTCCGGCTCGAGCTGGCGGCGATGCGCCAGGAACTCCTCGCTCATCCCCAGGCGCTCGAGGAAGTGCACGTGGTCGGCGTGCAGCTTCACCGCGATGTCGCGGCTCTCCCGATACACGTTGTACTTCTGCGCCGGATCGTGTTCGAGGTCGTAGAGTTCCGGCTCGGGCACACCGTCGGTGGGCACCACCGCGTGGCGCGGGATGTCGTCCACCGCGCGCGACAGGTGGCTCATCAGTTGCCCGCCCGGCGCCCCGTAGTAGATCAGCGACCAGTCGCCCTCAGTGATGGTGGTCGGGCGGCCGCCGCTGGGCGCGATGGCCAGCGAGGGCGTGCTGACCGCCAGCGGCCGGGTGAAGTCGCGCGCGCCGCTCATCACCGGCACCAGCGACATGCCCTGCACGGTCGGCGGCGTCGCCACGCCCATCAGGTCGAGGATGGTCGGCATCAGGTCCGGCGGCTGCGCGAAGCACCTCAGGCGCCGGCCATGCTCGCCCTGCGGAAGGCGGACCATCAGCGGGATGCGCGCGACCTCCGAGTAGAGCGGCATATCCGCCGACCCGCCCTCCCAGATGAAGGTCTTGCCGGTCCAGCCGCGCTCGCCGTGGTAGAAGCCGTGATCGGTGGTGTAGATGATCGCGGTATCGTCGAGCAGCCCCAGCTCCTCGACGCGCTCGAGCAGCCGCCCGACCCAGGCATCGACCAGCGAGACCTCGGCGGCGTAGAGCGCGCGCATGTGCTCCAGCTCGCGCGGCGTCATGTAGTCGCACTTGCCGTAGACCGGATAGGTGACCTGCTCGCCGGCGTAGCCCGGGTCGTACATGTCCACGTAGCTCTGCGGCGCGTCCCACGGCTCGTGCGGGTCGAAGGTGTCCACGTAGAGGAAGAAGTCCCGGTCGCGGTTCTCCGCCAGCCAGTCGCAGGCGGTCTGCATGGTGCGGGCACAGAAGCAGTCCTGCTCGCCGCGGCGGGTGGCGGTGTTGCGCAGGTGCTGCTTGACCGTGGGCGGGTGGCGGAGCTTGCTGGCATCCGCGGGCAGCGGCGGGTCGGCGGGGGCGGTGCGCCAGCGATCGTTCTCCTGCCCGCGGATCCACTCCCAGCCCGAGAACCCGCGCTGAAACAGGTAACCGTTGGCGAGGATGTGCGGAGTGTCGGCGATCATCATCGTGGTGTAGCCGGCCGCGCCCAGCACCTCGGCGAGCACGGTGGCGTCGCGCGGCAGCGGCTGCCAGCCCGCCTCGATGAAAGTGAAGCGCCCGGTCATCACGTCCATGCGGTTGGGCACGGTCGGGAAGCTGGCGGCGTAGGCGTTCTCGAAGACGCACGACTGCTCGGCCAGCCGGTCGAGGTTGGGGGTCTTCACGCGCTCGCAGCCGTAGAGGCCAAGATGGTCGCGGCGCATGGTGTCGGTGATGACGAGGATGACGTTCACGGGCGCTCCTCCTCCGGAGATGGGCTGCCGCGCTCCTTCCCCGCGCGGGCCCCGTCTCCCTCCGCTGGTGCCTTGCGTATCTCTTCGCGATGGCGATAGCGACGGCGACGGCGCGGGGAGGGGGCTTTCTTGGAAGAAAGCCCCCTCCCCCGACCGCTGCGCGGTCTCCCCCTCCCCGAAAGAACTCAGGTCTGCGCACGGGAAGGGCGCGGGGAGGCGGACGGGGCCTGGCGCGCTGACAGTGGACGGCTCGCGCGAAACCGTGGCGCCGGGGCGCCCGCGGCCGGCTCGCGCGCTTCGTCCGCTGCTTCGCAGCGACCTGCGCGCGCCTCGTCGGTGGGCAGCGCTGCGCGCTGCACGCGCCCTCGCCGCTCACGTCTGCGACGCAAGCGCCTCCTGCGCCCGGGGCGCCAGGAGCGGACCGACTTTGAGGCCGAGCAGTCTGGAAGCGCGGAGCCGCCGACACGTGCACGCGACGACCTGTGGCCAGTACATGGCCGCCTCCGCGCGTGTGCCGCAGAGGTCGCCCCGCCCGGCGTCGGGAAGTGCCGCCGAGCAGACACCGCCGGCCGCGTAGGTCGGCCCTCCCGCCCATCGGCGGGACCTGTGCGCGCCTCCGGCTTCCGGTCCGACTCCGTCTTGCACGCACGAGGAGTGATCGCCGCCATGCGCATCCACGCCATCCTGCTCTGCCTGCTCGCGCTCGCGTGGCCGGGGGGTGGCGCCGAGGTTTGCCGGCCGCACGAGCACTTCGGCGCGCCGGTGTGGTCGGCGTACCGGCCGATGTGGGCGGATCTGCGCGATGGCGCCGCCAGCTTCGACCGCCCCGAGTTCGTCGCCGACATCGAGCGCTACCGGCCGCAGTCGATCAAGGTCTATCCGCCGTTGCGGCTTGACGGGACGGTCGAGGAGGCGCGGGAGGGCCTCCTCGCGACGCGCGCGATCGTGGCCGCTGCCGCCGCCCGGGGCATCTCGGTGCAGACCAACACGGGCATGTACTACACGCCGGTCACGCGCGATCCCGAGCCGCCCGCGAGCATCTGGGACCCTGCGGCGTGGCGGGCCTTCGAGGAGGTCCTCGGCGCGCCGCCCGCCGGCGACCCGATCACCTGGCTGCAGGTGCGCGCCGACGGCTCGGCCGCGAACCTGGGCGCCCACCGCTACGGCTGCCCGAACAACCCCGACTGGCGGCGCTACCTGCTCGGCTTCTGGCTGGCCCAGCAGCACGCGGGCGTGCGCGGCGGCTATGTGGACAATCCGCTGATCGTGGAGGGCGCCTGCTGCTGCGAGTGGTGCCGCGCGGGCTTCCGCGAGTGGCTGGCCGCGCGTTTCAGCCCCGCGGAGCTGCGTGCGCACTTCGGCCTTGCGGGCGCCGATGGCGTTGAGCCGCCGACCGATGCCACCGCCGCGCTGTGGCCGCAGTGGCTCATGTTCCGCCGCGACTCGATGGCCGGCTTTATGCGCCACCTGCGCGATGAACTGCACGCGCGCGACCCCGGCTTCATGCTCTCGTGCAACATGGGCGCGATCCCCAACGAGGTCTTCGTCGGCCGCGGCATGGACCTGCCGGCGCTGGCCGCCGCCTGCGACTACCTCTACCCCGAGGCCTTCGCCGCGCCGCGCCGGGCGGGCAACGCGCCGCATGCAACCGCGCCCTACTACCGCTATCTCTTCGCCGCCGCGCGCGGCCGACCGGCGACGCCGCTGGGGGTCAAGTGGCTCCTGCGCTCGGGCGAGTACGAGAGCGACCCCGGCCAGGCCAGCCTGCATGGGCGCACGCTCCTGCAGCTCGCCGAGGCCGCCGCCTGTGGCTGCGCTTACGAACCGCACCTGTCGGTGGCCCGCTACGCCCCCGCCTACGGCCGCGCGGTGGAGGAGTGGCTCACCTTCGTCCGCGAGCGCGCCGGCATCTTCGCCGGGCAGAGCAACCTCGCCGACGTGGGCGTAGTGTGTTCGCTGTCGGCCTACTACCTCGGTGGCGAGCCCGAGTTCATGCCCACGCTGGGAGCGCTGGATGCGCATGGCATCCCCTTCGAGGCGCTGCTGCCCGAGGACCTGGACGCCGACGACCTCGCCAGCCGCCTGCGTGTGATCGTCCTCCCGCCCACGCCCATGCTCAGCGACGCGCAGGTGCGCGGCCTCGCGGGCTATCTCGAGCGGGACGGGCGGCTGGTGGTGCTGGGTGAGTCGGGAACGCATGACGAGCGCGGCCTCCCACGCGGGGATGGGCCGCTGATGGTGCCGGCCGGTGGGGGAAACGGGGCTGAGCCCGGTGCTGGACGCGTCGTGGTCCTGCCCGCCGAGGATGGCGCGGACGCGGCCGCGCGTCAGGCGGGTCGCCTGCGAGGTGCACAGCCGCTGCTGCGCGTGCGCGGCGGGCGTTTCGTGCGCGGCACGCTCATGCACCGGCCCGACCCACCCGCGCTGCTGGTCAATCTGCTCAACTACGATGCGCCCACCTCCGGCCCGCCGATGCCCGCCACGGGCGTCGAGGTAACGATCGCCCTGCCCGCGGACGCCGCGGTCGCGCAGGTCAGTGCCTTCGCGCCCGGCCAGGAGCCGGTGGCGCTGCCCTTCGAGGTGATCGAGCGCGGCGGCGAGCGCCTCGTCACCTGCACCGCGCCGGAGTTCGAGGTCTACTGCGCGCTGCTGGTGTCGCTGACCGACGGGTAGTGCGTTCTCACTCGGGCGGCCAGGGGCCCGGGTCAATGCCCCGCAGGCGCTGCGCGAGGCGCTGCAGGAAGATCATCCGTCCGCCCTCGAAGTTCACCGCCTCGTGCAGGTCGATGCCATCGTAGGCGTTGTCCAGCACGTGGCGCGCCCTGGCTGCAAGCTGCGCATCCAGCGCCTGGTGCGAGCCCGGCAGCCACTCGCCGAAGAGGTAGATGCGCACGCCGTGTTCGCGGCACAGTGGCCCGTACTGCTGCGCGCCGAAGGCATAGAGGTCGGCGTGCTCGGGGATTGAGGTCTTCGCGCGCCAATAGGGATGCGCGGCCCCGGCGGTCATCGATTCGTAGTCGCCCACGATAATCGCGTCGGCCACGCCCTCGGTCACCAGCGGCTCCCACAGGTTGCGGTAGCGCGCGACCACGTTGTCACTGAAGTAGGGGTCGGCGGCCAGGTGCACGTGGTCGCCAATCTGCAGCCCCAGCCACAGCTCCCTGCCGCGCTCGTGGCAGACTTCCGCGACGTCGCGATACAGCCGGTTGACCGCCTCGCCCTTGATCGCGTGCCACGCCTCCCGGTCGAACTCCTCAGCGGTCCTGATGTCCACGCCGAAACGCCGGCGGTACTCCTCGACGATGGGCGCGCTGAAGCCGTAGAAGTCGTCCTCGTGCACGTTCGGCAGTGCACGTTCGGCATATGGCGGCAGTGGGCGCTGGTGGACAGGTGGATGCCGTCGGCGCCCAGGTCGAGCAGCTCCCGAGCCTGCCGGACACGGAACTCCCGCGCCTCCGGCCATGCGTACTGGATCAGCCCGCGGAAGCGCGTGTGGCCGTCGCGCGCGGTCCACCGGCAGTCCGGGTGCTCATCGAGGAACTTCGAGTGGAAGCCGGGGTAGTAGTCGTCGTAGATGTCGATCCAGATGATGACCTTCATCCCGCGCTCGTGGCCGGCGTGGATGAACACATCGGGCGGGTTGAACGCCGCCAGCACCGCACGGTAGCGCTCAAGCCAGCCCCGGTTGCGCTCGGCCAGGCGCTCGACCTCCTCGGCCGACTCCCAGGAGTTCGCCCGAAAGTCCTCC